>JBJKRB010000025.1:0-22170 GCA_046704885.1 Thermoanaerobaculia bacterium
GACGATGTTGCGCGCGCGGGCGGGGCGCATTGGACTCATCCTCGCGGTGCTGCCGATCGGCACCGGAGCGGCGCAGTCCCTGTTCGGCTCGCTCGGGCCCGAATGGCACGCCCCGGCCGACACGGTATCCCTGGTTCTTGGTGCCGGTGGGGGCGCGGCGATCGTCATCGGTTGCTTCGCGGGAGGATGGCTGGCGGACCGCGTGCACAAGCCGACTGCGTACGCGGTCGCCTGCGCTCTCGGCCTGGCGGCGTGCTTCGCCATCGCCCTGTCGCCACGCACGCCCGGCGGCTACGCCCTCACCACGCTGTTCTATACCTTCACGCTCGGCATGGTTGCGGCCTCCTTCACCGGCCTGGCGCTCGCGATCGTGGGCCGGACGGCGGCCGCCACCAAGCTCAACGTGTATTTCGCCCTGAACACTCTGTTCAGCCTGGGAATGCTACGGGCGGACGGCTGGGCGCACGACGCATGGGGCACGAACGGAATGCTCTACACGGAGGGGCTGGTCGGCGTCGCGGCTCTCGTAGCGTTCTCGCTTCTGGTGGGAAAGGTCCGGGGCACCGCGGCGCAATAGCCGCGGGCCGATGCTCGATCACCTGGGTCCTCGGACCTTACGGCAGCTTGAAAGGATCCGGAAAGAGGTCCCGCAGGTGCAGCTCCCGGCGCTCCCCGTCGAGATTGGCGAGGAGGATCGGGAGGTCCGGCCCGGCGAACTCGGCCAGGCTCTGAAGGCAAGGTCCACAAGGAGGGCTGGGCGGGGAGGCCGCGGTGACGACGGCCACGGCGGTGATCCGGTGGGCGCCTTCGACGATCGCGCGGGAGATGGCGCTCCTCTCGGCGCAGATCGTGAGGCCGTAGGTTGCGTTTTCGACGTTGGCTCCGGCGTAGATCTCGCCGTTCTCGGCTGCCAGGGCGGACCCGACCTGGAACCCCGAGTAGGGCGCATAGGCGTTTTCGCGCGCGGCGCGCGCGGCGGTGAGAAGAGGCTCCCAGTCCATGGGGCAAGGAATCTATCAAATCTCTGGGCCACATCCGTCGTCTTCGGGGCCCGGAGAAGCGAGCTCGTGCAGAGGTTGTGGTAGCTTAGAGCGACTTCCACGGCGCTCCGTTCCGCGCGCCGCGACGTTTCAACTCCAAGGAGGACAGCTTGACCAAGACGTTCAAGAACTCGACCCCCCCTGCAGATGGACAGGAAATCAAATGGCAGGACGGTTCTCTCGTTGTTCCCGATCATCCCATCATTCCCTTCATCGAGGGCGACGGAATCGGCCCCGACATCTGGCACGCGACGCGCCGGGTCCTCGACGCCGCAGTTGAGAAGCTCTACGGCGGATCCCGCTCGATCGCTTGGATGGAGGTGTTCGCCGGCGAGAAAGCCAAGGAGAAGTTCGACGAGTGGCTGCCGCAGGAGACCTTCGATGTCATCCGGCACTATCGGGTCGGCATCAAGGGTCCGTTGACGACCCCGGTCGGCGGTGGCTTTCGCAGTCTCAATGTGACCCTTCGTCAGGTGTTGGACCTGTATGCCTGCGTCCGGCCGGTGCGCTACTTCGACGGCGTTCCCTCGCCGGTCAAGGCGCCGCAGAAGGTCGACATGGTGATCTTCCGCGAGAACACCGAAGACGTCTACGCCGGTATCGAATGGGAGCAAGGCTCAACGGGCGCGGAGAAGCTCATCCGCTTCATCGGCGACAATCTCGGCAAACGGATCCGCGAGGACAGTGGGATCGGCATCAAACCGGTCTCGATCACCGGCAGCAAGCGCCTCGTGCGCAAGGCGATCGAATATGCGCTGGCCAATGGACGCGAGAGCGTCACCCTCGTGCACAAGGGCAACATCATGAAGTTCACCGAAGGAGCCTTCAAGGAGTGGGGCTACCAGGTCGCCAGGGAAGAGTTCGGCGACGAGACCATTACCGAGAAGGAGCTGTGGGACGAGCACGACGGCAAGCTGCCGGAAGGAAAGCTCCTGATCAAGGATCGGATCGCCGATGCCATGTTCCAGCAGGTGCTGCTGCGCGCCGACGAGTACGAGGTGATCGCCACCACCAACCTGAACGGCGACTACCTCTCGGACGCTCTGGCGGCGCAGGTCGGCGGGCTCGGAATGGCGCCGGGGAGCAACGAGGGCGACGGTCTTGCCGTCTTCGAGGCGACACACGGTACCGCGCCCAAGTACGCCGGGATGGACAAGGTGAACCCCGGCTCGCTGATCCTCTCCGGCGTGATGCTGCTGCGCTGGCTCGGCTGGCGGGAAGCGGCGGACGCGGTGGAGACGGCGATCGCCGAAACCATCAAGCAGAAGCGGGTCACCTACGACCTCGAGCGTCAGATGAGGGGAGCGACGCTGCTCAAGACCTCAGAGTACGCCGCAGCCATAGTCGAGAATTTGTAGAGACCTGCGACGACGCAAGACCGGCTGCCTGGCGCTCGGACGACTGACAGCCCGTGGAGCGGCGCAAATAGGCTGTCTTTGCGAGGGCGCGAAGCGACCGAAGCAATCTCGGCGCTCCGGGCCATAGAGATTGCCGCGTTCGCTGCGCTCACTCGCGATGACAACACTGGAGACCCGCGCCCGGGCAAGGCGCGGGTCCCTTCGGGCTGGGCTTGCCGATTACGAGGGTCCTCTTGAAGAGCTCCGAGAAGCTCTTCGACAGTAACTCAAAGAAGCTCTTCTACGGCACTTCGCTCTTCGCGCAGCTCGGCGTCCGTGGCCGACAGGCGCTCGCGGGCGAAGTCGTCGATCTCCAAACCCTGGACGATCTCGTACTCCCCGTTGTTCGTTGTACAGGGGAACGAGAAGAAGACTCCGGGCTCGATACCGTAGCTACCGTCGCTCGCTACCGACATCGATACCCAGTCGCCTTCTGGGGTGCCCGTCATCCAGGTCCGTACATGGTCGATGGCGGCCGAGGCGGCGGATGCCGCGGACGAAGCGCCCCGCGCCTTGATGATCGCGGCGCCGCGCTTCTGCACCGCCGGAATGAAGGTGTCGCGGTACCAGCTCTGATCGATGACCTCGGTCGCCGGCTTGCCGCCGATCTCGCAGTGGGCGATGTCGGGGAACTGAGTCGAAGAGTGGTTGCCCCAGATGATCATCCGCCGGATGTCGGTGACGTGCTTGCCGCTCTTTTCCGCGAGCTGGGAGAGGGAGCGGTTGTGGTCGAGCCGGGTCATCGCGCTGAACTGTTTGGGGTCGAGGCTCTTGGCGTTGGACGACGCGATCAGGCAGTTGGTGTTGGCCGGATTGCCTACCACCAGGACCCGGACGTCGCGCGAGGCGGACTCGCTCAGAGCCTTGCCCTGGGGCCCGAAGATGCCGGCGTTGGCCGAGATCAGGTCCTTGCGCTCCATGCCGGCCCCGCGCGGTTTGGCGCCGACGAGAATGGCGATGTCGGTGCCCTCGAATCCCTCGTTGAGGTCGGCCGTCGCCACGACCCCGGAGAGAAGCGGGAAGGCGCAGTCGTTGAGCTCCATCACGACCCCTTTGAGAGCATCGAGCGCGGGGGGAATCTCGATCAGCTGGAGGATGACGGGCTGGTCGGCTCCCAGCATGTCGCCGTAGGCAATGCGGAAAGCGAGGGCGTAGCCGATATGCCCCGCGGCACCGGTGATAGCGATTCGTAGCGGTTCTTTCATGGTGTCTCCTTAGGGTCTACAATTCATTGTTCGCTAGCCACGCCAGGGGGTCAATGGCGCATGACAAGCGTATCGCAACGTTGAGGCGGGTGGCAGGACCGGGCGCCGAGAATTTGCGAGGCGAAAACCTGGACGGCGCCGATTCGTATCGCTTTGAGGGAGGGTGGTGGAAACTCGATGAAGACAAAGACCCTGATCGCGTGGCTGGCCGTGGGAGTCGTGGCCGCGTTGGCTCTGGTGACCGCCCTGCCGCGTGCCCTTCCGTTGCGCCAAGGCCCCTGGACGATCTCCTCGCGTGACGCGGTGGTCGAAGCCTTGGAGCGTTTCCGCGATCTAGGGAAGCCGGTTAAGGATCCCTACGTGGTGAGCGGGCCGGACAGTGATCAGGAGCTCGAGCTCCGTCTCGATCGGGCATTGCCCACGGTGGGGCGTAAGGAGCTCGTCGCCAGCCCCTTGGCCAGGGAGGTGATTACCTACCTGGTGACCGTCTATCCGACGCGGGCGTCGGCCAACGAGTGGACCTATCGCGCCCGCTTCAGCTTCGACGGGCGCCTGCTCGCTCTCCAGACGAGGGTCCCGGCCGACGCTCCAGGCAATCTTCTCCCCGCCAGCGCGGCGAAGGCCAAGGCGGCCCGATTCCTCCGCCAGGAGGGGTTGAATCTCTCCAACTTCAAGGCGCCGGAGGTGCGAACCCATCAGCTCCAGGCGCGCACCGATACGACGCTCCGCTATCTCTATCGCGACCAGGTGCTCGGAGGGGGCTTCTCCTACGGGGTCGAGGTAACCTTCGCTGGCGAGCGCCTGACGGGATTCCGCAGCTTTCACGACGACCCGCACGGGGGCGAGATCAAAGCGGCCCTCCAGCCCGCCCTGGTGCTCAACTTCCTGCACGTCCTCGCGGTTTTCATCCTTCTGATCATCGTCGCGGTCCCCTTCTTGCGCCGTTATCACGCGGGAGAGATCGGGGTGCGCCACGGCTTGCACATCATGGTTGTCGTCTTTCTCGCCGGTGCTCTGCTCATGGCGCTCTCGGCGCGCGGGATCACGCAGGGCGTTCAGGCCGGAATCGCCAGCCCGCGTTTGATGAGTTGGCTCGTCGGCCTGCAGATGACCGTGCTCTTCTTTCTCCCTGTCTCCTTGCTCGCCTTCCTGAGCTGGTCGGTCGGAGAGTCGAGGTGCCGGGAGCGTTGGAGCGACAAACTCGCCGCCTTCGATGGCCTCTTCAATCGCCAGTGGACGAACGGCACGGTCGCCCGCTCGGCCCTGCGCGGAAGCGTCCTGGGGCTCGCGATTTCGGCTCTTATCGTGGGCGCGACGCTGGGGCTCAGGGGTTTTGGGGTGTGGCCCTTGACTTCGTTCGCCGCCTGGTGGCCCTCGGCGAGTTGGATGGGGCTGGCGCTCCTCTGCTTCAGTGTCGTCTTTGTCCTCCACAGCGAGCTCTTTGGCCGTCTCTTCTTGCTGCCCTGGGCCGTGGACCGGTTTGGCAAGTGGGCGGGCGGCGCCATGGTCGCGCTGATCAGCGGCCTCGTTCTCTGGAGCTCGCCGATCTCGGTGACGCCGGTGGGCTGGTCCTTTGCCTTCAGCGTCGCTACCGCGGCGGCACTGGTCGTCCTCTTCTTGCGCTACGACCTGTTGACGACGGTCCTGGCGTCGCTCGTGGCGCAAGTCGCGACCCACGCGCTGCCCCTCGTTGCTGCGCAAAACTCCTGGATCCAGATGCAGGGCTACCTGGCCTTGCTCGGGGTGTTTCTCCCGCTCATCCTCTCCATTCGCTATGTGACGTCGGAGAAGGAGTTCGTCTATCGCTGGGAGGACGTGCCGCCGCACGTCCGGCGCATCGCCGAGCGCGAGCGGCAGAAGGTGGAGCTCGAGACCGCCCGCCGGATTCAGAGCTCGATCCTTCCCGATCTACCCCCGCAGCTCGCCGGCGTGGAGTTGGCGCATACCTACCAGCCCGCTACCGAGGTGGGCGGAGACTTCTACGACGTTCTGGCCCTTGAGGACGGCAGGCTCGCCCTTGCGGTGGGCGACGTGGCCGGGCACGGAGTCTCGAGCGGTCTGGTGATGTCGATGACCAAGTCCGCCCTGGCGGTCCAGGTGACCTTCGATCCCGAGGTGGCGGCGGTCTTCGCCACCCTGAACCGCATGGTCTTCGGCAGCGCCAGGCGCCGCCTGCTGACCACCCTCTGCTACGTTCTCTTGGATCCACGCCGCCGGCGCCTCGAGTGGGCCTGCGCCGGCCACCTCTTCCCTTACCGGGTCTCGCCCACCGGCAAGGTCGCGGCGCTCGAGTCCGTGGCCTATCCCCTCGGAGTGAGGCTCGACCTCCGGGTCAAGGTGAGCGCCGCCGATCTCGAGCGTGGCGATCAGCTCTTCCTGTTCAGCGATGGCGTCGTCGAAGCCCGGGCCGAGAGAACCGACGAGCCCTTCGGATTCGAACGCTTGGAGGAGAGCCTGGCGCGACACGCCCAAGGGGGACCGCGCGCCGTGCGCGACGGTGTTCTCGACGATCTCAGCAACTACACTGGCAGCGACCGGCGCGACGACGACCTGACGCTTCTCGTGCTCAAAGTGCCCTGAGCGCGGCGCCCCACCACGCTCCAGCGTGATACGCTCCGGCAGTCCGCAGGGCGCCAGTCTTTCCACCGGCGCCTCACCCAGCGGGGCCAACGCGGACGGTTCAAAACCTTCCGAGGGAGGAGCACTTTGAAGATCCACGAATATCAAGCGAAGGAGATCTTGCGCCGTTTCGGGGTCACCACCCCCAAGGGGCGCGTAACCGACCAGGCGGACGAGGCGGCGGAGATCTGCCGCGAGCTCGGTGGCAAGTGCGTGGTCAAGGCGCAGATTCATGCCGGCGGGCGTGGCAAGGGTGGCGGAGTCAAGCTCGCCAATTCGCCCGAGGAGGCGAGCGAGCGCGCTGCGGAAATTCTCGGAATGCAGCTGGTGACCCATCAGACGGGACCCCAGGGCCAGGAAGTGCGCAAGATCCTGGTCGAGGAGCAAGCGGATATCGCCCGCGAGCTCTACCTTGCGGTGACTCTCGATCGCGCCGCCGGAAAACCGGTGATCATGGCTTCGGCCGCCGGAGGGATGGAGATCGAGGAGGTGGCGGCCAAGGACCCCGATGCCATCGTCCGCCGCCACTTCGACCCGCACTTGCGGCTCCAGGCGTTCGAGGCGCGGAGCGTGGCTCTGGCTCTCGGGCTCGAAGGAGGGACGAGCCGCAAGGCGACCAAGCTGATGCGCGCCCTGACCGATGCCTATCTCGACACCGACTCGTCGCTGGCCGAGATCAACCCCCTCATGGTGACTGGCGAGGGCGACGTGATGGCGCTCGACGCCAAAATGAACTTCGACGACAACGCTCTCTTTCGTCACCCGGACATCGCCGCCATGCGGGACCTCGCGGAGGAGAACCCGCTCGAGGTCGAGGCCGGGAAGTTCAAGCTCAACTACATCAAGCTCGACGGCGAGATCGGTTGCATGGTGAACGGGGCCGGTCTGGCCATGGCGACGATGGACATCATCAAGCTCTACGGCAGCGAGCCGGCGAACTTTCTCGACGTTGGCGGATCCGCTTCCCAAGACGCGGTCAAGAACGCCTTCCGCATCCTGATCTCCGATCCCAACACCAAGGCGGTGTTGATCAATATCTTCGGGGGAATTGCCCGCACCGATCGCATCGCGCGCGGCGTGGTCGCGGCGATCGAGGAGTTGGGAGAGGTCAAGGTTCCAGTCGTGGTGCGTTTGGAAGGCACCAACGTCGAAGAGGGAAGGCGAATCCTGCGCGAGGCGGACTTCAAGTTCATCGTCGCTCAGGACATGGCCGATGCGGCGCAAAAGGCGGTCGCCGCCGCGAAAGGGGAGCAATAATGGCGATTTGGGCCAATGAAGAGACCCGTCTCCTGGTGCAAGGAATTACGGGCAAGGAGGGGCAGTTTCATGCCCTGGGCTGCCGCGAGTACGGCACACAGGTGGTCGGCGGAGTGACGCCGGGCAAGGGTGGCGAGTCGGTGGAGGGCATTCCGGTTTTCGATTCGGTTGCCGAGGCGCGCGAGGCGACGGGAGCCAACGCGACCATGATCTTCGTTCCGCCACCGTTTGCGGCGGACGCGATCATGGAGGCCGCGGCGGCCGGGATCGAGCTCGTCGTAGCGATCACCGAAGGCATTCCGGTCGACGACATGCTGACCGTCAAAGCATTCCTGCGAGATCATCCGACTCGCTTGATCGGGCCCAATTGCCCCGGGGTCATCTCGCCGGGGAAGGCCAAGATCGGGATCATGCCGGGACACATCCATCAAGCGGGAAGCGTCGGCGTGGTCAGCCGCTCCGGTACCCTGACTTACGAGGCCGTGTGGCAGCTCACCAACGTGGGCTTGGGTCAATCCACCTGCGTCGGAATCGGCGGCGATCCGGTCAACGGCACTAGCTTCATCGACGTGCTCTCGGCCTTTGCCGAGGACGGCGATACCGAGGCGGTGATCATGATCGGGGAGATCGGCGGTTCGGCCGAGGAGCAGGCGTCGGAATGGATCGAGAAGAATTTCGACCGTCCCGTCGTCGGCTTCGTTGCCGGACGGACCGCCCCACCGGGACGCCGCATGGGTCATGCCGGCGCCATCGTGGCGGGAGGAAAGGGTACGGCGGCGGCGAAGATGGAGGCGATGCGGGCGGCGGGAATACACGTCGTCGAGTCGCCCGCCGAGCTCGGATCTACGGTCGCCAAGGCCCTGGGGCGCTAGGGCCGGGTCGCCCCATCATGGCCCTCGAAAGATTGCCGGGGCAGGGGTGGTTGGCGCTCATCGGCGGTGGCGAATTCAGCTTTGGCGAGACTCTGGAGGCCGACCAGGCCTGGCTCGAGCACGCCGGGCCAGGACCGGTGGCCTTCCTGCCGACGGCGAGTGGCTCGGCCGACTACGGCGCAAACTTCGCTCGGTACGTGGCGGAGACCTTCTCGCGTGAGGTCGAGGTCGTGCCCGTTTATCGTCCGCGTGACGCTCGGCGCGAGAAGAACCGGCAGCGGGTCGCGTCCTCTGCGGCCGCGTATCTCGGCGGTGGGCTCGCCGATCAGCTGCTCGAGACCCTGCCCGGGACCCCGGCGGCGGAGGGGTTGCTGGGGATAGTTGCTGCGGGAGGGGTTGTGGCGGCGATTGCCGCCGCCGCTCAGGCCCTGGGGGCGGTGGTGAGAGGGATCGAGGGTAGGCCGCTGACCGGGCTCGGTTGGCTCCCCGGGGGAGTGGTCGAGGCCAACTTCGATCCGGCACACGATCGCCGCCTCCGGCGTCTGCTGGAGAGGCCCGACGTCTCTTGGGGGATCGGAATTCCTTCGGGGGCGGCGCTCTTGCTCGGTCCGGAGCGGGAAGTCGAGGTGGTAGGCGCGGCTTTCTTGCTGGCATCGGAGGAGGGCGAGTTCACGATACTGGGGGAGCTTTGAGCCGTCCCGGCGGCGCCGGGGCGGATGAAAAACCAAAATTGTAGAGAAAGGAAGACCACGGGATGGAAACGACTCTCGCGATCTTGAAACCGGACAGCGTCGCGGCTGGTGCCGCCGGGAAGATCCTGGCGCATCTGGAGGGGGAGGGCTTCGAGATCTTGGCGCTGCGCCGCATGCACCTGACCACGCAACAGGCACGCACCTTCTACGAAGTCCACAAGGAGCGGCCCTTCTACGACAGCCTGGTTGAGTTCATGACCAGCGGTCCGATCATTCCGGTCGTCCTGCGGCGGGCGGACGCGGTAACCCATCTCCGCAAGGTGATGGGAGCGACCGATGTCGCCAAGGCCGAAGCGGGGACGATTCGCAGGCTATACGGCACCTCGATCGAGCGCAACGCGATCCACGGCTCGGATTCCCCCGAGAACGCCAAGATCGAGCTCGCCTTCTTCTTCTCGCGCGCCGAGCTCATCGCCGCTACCTAGCGTGGAAGTGGGGTCGCTCCTTTTCCGCGGGAGCCTCTGGCGGCGGGGACGGGGTTACGGTAAGCTCGCACCGCTATGAGCTTCCGTAATTCCGAACTCGCGCCTCAAGGCTTGATCGCGCCAGAGCGGCGCGGTCGGGTGCTCGGCAGGTTCTGCTTGACCTGCAGCGCCGTCTTTCCCCTCCACGCCGGCGTTCACCGAGGCAAGGGAATCTACTCGAAGGATCACATCGTGGCTCCATGCAGCCATGAGGGCGAGGCCTTCGAGCCCGGCGCCGATTGGTGGGAGCCGGCGGTCGAGGTCCTCCCGGAAGCACCCGCCGAAGCCGCGGCGCAGTCAGCCTAGCGGCGCGACAGCACCAGACTGAAGAGATTCTCTTCGTCGCTGAACCACTCCTCCGGAACGAAGTCGTGGCGAGCGAGGAGGTCGCAGGTGGCGCCGCGCTCGAACTTGGTGCTGACCTCGGTGAGGATCTCTTCGCCGGCGGCGAGCTCCATCTTCCACGCGAGAGCATCGATAGAGATCACCTGTTCGCGCTCCGCCACCAGGCGCATCTGAATGGCGTGGGAGCGGGGTTCGAAGAAGGCGCGATGGTGGAAGCGCTTGGGCTGGAAGTCGGCGCCGAAGCGCGCGTTGATCACATTGAGCATGTTGCGATTGAACTCGGCCGTTAGCCCGGCGGAGTCGTTGTAGGCACGCTCGATTCGCGCCGTATCTTTGATCAGGTCGATTCCGAGCAAGAAGTAGTCACCAGGGGCGAGGGCGGCGGCGAGACTCGAAAGAAAACGATCGGCTTCGGGCGGCCGCAGGTTGCCGATCGTGCTCCCCAGGAAGATGACCAGCTTGCGCTCCCCATCCGGCAGGTGGTCGAGGTGGTGGAGGAAGTCTCCGACCACGCCGTAGACCTCGAGCGTCGGATACTCAGCGGTGAGGGCGAGCGCGGCCTGGCGGATGAAAGCAGCGCTGACGTCGAGCGGGACGTAGCGTTCGAGCCCCGAGGTCGCCGCCATGGCGTCGAGGAGGAGGCGACTCTTGGCCGCGGCTCCCGGTCCGAGCTCGACGAGCTCTCGAGCTCCGGCGATCTGCGCGATCTGTCCCGCGTGATGCATGAGCAGAGCGCGTTCGGTTCGTGTCTGGTAATACTCGGGAAGCTTCGTAATCTCGACGAAGAGGCGAGAGCCGCGCTCGTCGTAGAAGTACTTCGACGGAATGCGGCGGGGAGTCTCATTCAGAGCCTGACGAAGCTCGTTCTTCTCCTCCAGGCGTTCGTCTGGACGTGCCGCGACCTCCAGGGTGATGCGCGACGAGCCGTGGTCGTCATTGCTCAGGACTGGCGGATCCAGGGTCATTTGGCGGCCGTATGAGTGGTGAGAGTGGCGGGATCGGTAGGCTGCGAAACGATCATTGCGCGGCTAGTCTATTGGATCGAGTCACCGGTGCTCATGGAGCGAGGCCGATCCTCGGGTATTCTTGCCCATCGGGCCTGGCTGCGGACAAAGAGAGGAGAAGGAAGATGTCGCAAACGAGCAAGAGGGTCGAGTTCGATGGCGGGGCGGGTCAACGACTCGTCGGCCAACTCGAGTTGCCCGGAGGCGATCCGCGCGCGTTCGCGATTTTCGCGCACTGCTTTACGTGTTCCAAGGACCTGAAGGCCGAGCGCAGGATCAGCCGGGCGCTGGCCGAGCGCGGCATCGCCGTTCTGCGTTTCGACTTCACCGGTCTCGGGGAGAGCGGCGGTGAGTTTGCCGCCAGCAATTTCACCTCGAACCTCGCGGATCTCGAAGCGGCGGCGACCTTCCTCGCCCGCGAGTACGAAGCCCCGGAGCTCCTGGTGGGCCACAGTCTCGGTGGTGCCGCGGTTCTGGCCGTCGCCGGCCGTATTCCCAGCGTGCGAGCGGTGGCGACGATCGGGGCGCCCAGCGACACGGACCATCTGCAAGCGCTGCTCGAGAAGCGGGCGCCGGAGCTCGAGCGCGAGGGTGAGGCCGAGATCGACCTGGGGGGTGGCCGACTGCGACTGCGCAAACAGCTCCTGGACGATCTTTGCCAGCATCGGCTGGAAGCCGCGATCGGCTCGCTCGGGCTCCCCTTGATGATCTTCCATTCGCCCGTCGACCGGATCGTGAGCATCGACCACGCTCGCCGGATCTTCGAATGGGCGAAGCACCCCAAGAGCTTCGTGGCTCTGGACGGAGCGGATCATCTGTTGCTCGAGCGCTCCGAGGACTCCGTCTTCGTGGCGGATGTCCTGGCCGCTTGGGCGTCTCGGTACCTCTGTGCTGGGCAGGAGCTCGCGGCCCGGCCGGAGCTCGAACGCGGCGAGGTCGAGGTGAGGGGAGGGGAGCGCGGCCTCAACGAGGAGGTCTGGACGAGGAGCCATCACCTCACTTCCGATGAGCCCAGCGAGGACGGGGGGAACGATCTGGGGCCCTCGCCTTACGACCTCTTGCTTGCCGCTCTGGGCAGTTGTACGGCGATGACTCTGCGCCTTTATGCCAACCGCAAGGAATGGCCGCTTTCAGGAGTTCGGGTGCGCTTGTCGCACACCAGGATTCACGCCCGCGACTGCGAAGCGTGCGAGAGCGACGAGGGGAAGATCAGCTGGATCGAGCGCAGGATCTCGGTCGAGGGTGATCTCTCGGGGTCGCAACGGGAGCGCCTGCTCGAGATCGCCAATCGCTGTCCGGTGCATCGCACGCTGACCCACGAGATCCATATCGAGAGCAGCCTCGTGGACTGAGCCGCTCAGACCTCCGAAGCCGGGCGCGCGGGGAATCGGAGGAATGTTTGGGCACGCCGAGCGGTTGCCGCAAGGACGGGTTCGTCGCTAGCTGAGGAGATGATCGAGTCGAGATGAGCAAGAAGACGAAGATACCGGAGCTCCGCACCGTGTGGCGGGAAGCGCGCTGGCTCGTTTGGCGCTACCGCTGGCGCTTGCTCGCGGGGCTCGGGCTGATCACCGTCGGCCGGCTGGCGGGTTTGGTTCTTCCGGCGAGCTCGAAGGTGCTGATCGACCAGGTGATCGGTCAGCACCGGGCCAACCTTCTCCTTCCTCTCGCCGCCGCCGTGGGCCTGGCGACGCTGGTGCAGGCGGTGACTTCGTTTTCGGTTTCGCAGACTCTGAGCGTCACTGCGCAACGGGCGATCACCGAGATGCGCAAGAGCGTAGAGCAGCACGTCATGCGCTTGCCGGTCGATTTTTTCGACTCGACCCGCAGTGGCGTGCTGATCTCGCGCATCATGACCGACGCCGAAGGCATTCGCAATCTGGTGGGGACCGGCCTTGCCCAGCTCGTCGGTGGAATGATCACCGCCGCCGCCTCGGTCGCGATCCTGTTCTATCTGAACGTGGACCTGACCTTTATCTGCCTGGCCATTCTTCTCCTCTTTGCTGGGGTGATGGCGGTGGCGTTTCGCACCCTGCGCCCGATCTTTCGCGAGCGTGGGGCGATCAACGCGGAGGTGACCGGCCGCTTGGGAGAGGCTCTGGGTGGGGTGCGGGTAGTCAAGGCCTATACCGCAGAGAAGCGCGAAGATCGCGTCTTTGCTTCCGGCGCCCACCGGCTCTTCCGCAACGTCGCGAAAGCGATTCTCGGCATGGCTACGGTGTCCTCCGTGTCTTCGGTCATCATGGGGGCTGTCGGGGTGGCGATGCTCATCTTCGGCGGGCGCGCGGTCCTGGCGGGCAAGATGACGCTCGGAGATCTGACCAGCTACGTATTCTTCACCGGGATGGTGGCGAGCCCGATGATTCAGATCGCGTCGATCGCCACCCAGCTTTCGGAAGCGTTCGCCGGGCTCGATCGGATTCGGGAGTTGCGCCGCCTGGCTACCGAGGAAGAGGGCGACTTCGGACGCGATCGGCTCGGCTCGGTCGCTGGTCGCATCGAAGCCGAGGCGCTGAGCTTCGAGTACCGCCCCGGCGAGCCCGTGTTGCGCGATATCTCGTTCGTGGCGCCGGCCGGGACCACGACGGCCCTGGTCGGTCCGAGCGGTTCCGGCAAGAGCACGCTGACCAGTCTGATCGCGGCGTTTCGCCGCCCGACGAGCGGCCGAATCCTGATCGACGGCAGAGATCTCGGCGACCTGAGGCTGAGCGACTACCGCCGCCTTTTGGGGATCGTCCAGCAGGAGAACTTCCTTTTCGACGGCACGATCGCCGAGAACATCGCCTATGGGCACCGGGGCGCCAGCCGAGAGGAGATTCTCTCCGCGGCCCGGATCGCGCACTGCGACCCGTTCGTCAAAGAATTTCCTGAAGGCTACGAGACCGTGGTGGGGGAGCGCGGCGTCAAGCTTTCGGGTGGTCAGCGCCAGCGTGTGGCGATCGCCCGTGCCATCCTCGCCGATCCCAGCATTCTCATTCTCGACGAAGCTACCTCGAGCCTCGACAGCGAGAGCGAGGTGCTCATCCAAGACGGACTCAAGGCCCTCCGGGCGGGGCGCACCACGTTCGTCATCGCTCATCGGCTCTCTACCATCCGCAGCGCCGATCAGATCTTGGTACTCGAGCGCGGAGAGATCGTAGAGCGCGGGACTCACCGCGAGCTGATGGCCCTGCAAGGGCGCTACCGCGAGCTCCACGACAAGCAGATGCGGGTCGAGGAGGACCGTTTCGTCAACCCCGGAGAGGAGTCCGGTGGCGACGAGGAGGATCTCGCGGAGGACGAGGTCGCGGCCGCGGCGCCGCTCAGCGGATTGCCGCCTTCGCCGTAGATGCTTGGGTAGGTCGATCACGTTTCCTATAATGACGTTTCGTGGACACCTCCGAGCTCGTTGAGCCGCGCGTCCTGCCGCGCTCAGAGCATTCGATCTCCCGCAAACGCATCTCCACCAACGCCCTCAAGGTGTTGTACCGGCTGCATCGCTCCGGTCACCGCGCTTATCTGGTGGGGGGAGGGGTGCGAGATCTTCTCCTCGGGCGGTCACCCAAAGACTTCGACGTCGTCACCGACGCGCGCCCCAACGAGGTTCGGCGCTTGTTTCGCAACTCGCGCGTCATCGGCCGCCGTTTTCGTCTGGTGCACGTCTTTTTCCAGGAGGAGATCATCGAGGTCTCGACCTTCAGGCGGGATCCCGATCCCGAGGATCAGGAGAGCGCGCCCGAAGACCTTCTGATCACCAGCGACAATGCATTCGGAACCCCCGAAGAGGACGCCTTTCGCCGAGATTTCACCATGAACGCCCTCTTCTACAGCATCGAAGATTTCTCGGTAATCGACTTCGTAGGTGGTTTGGAGGATCTGGACCGCAAGATCGTGCGCACGATCGGCGATCCGGCGGTCCGTTTTCGAGAAGATCCCGTGCGCATGGTGCGCGCCTGCGAGTTCGCGGCCCGCCTCGGCTTCGCTATCGACGCTCGTTCACAAGAGGCGGTCCTGGCCCATCGACGGGATCTCGAGAAGGCCTCGGCGGCGCGCTTGAGCGAGGAAGTGATTCAACTGCTGCGCTGTGGTCACGCCGGGCGCGCCCTGCAATGGATGCTCGATCTCCGCCTCCTCGATGTCGTCCTTCCCGAGGCACTTGCCATGGCGATGCCGAGCGCCGAAGGAGACGAGCTGGGGCGAATTCTTCCCTTGATCGACCGCTGGATCGACGAGGGAAGGGAGATCCCCGATGCCGTGTTGCTGGGCGCCATCCTGTTGCCGGGTCTGATGGCCCGGCGCCGCGCGCTCGAAGCCGATCGAGGCCGTCCCCTGTCGCGACGCGGCTACGAGTTGGTCGTGGGAGAGATCGTCGCCCCACTGGCGACTCGCCTCAGGCTATCCCGCGACCGCAGTGGCAAGGTGGAACGAGCGCTCCTCACATTTGAACGGGTGCAGTCGGCTCGCATGACGAACGCGGAGCGGTTGAACCTCGCCGCTCGGCCTTCTTTCGAGGACGCCGTGAGCTTGCTCGAGCTCTTGGTCGGAGCTCGGGGTCGCGGAGAGAAAGAGCTCGGGATCTGGCAAGAGGTGCGGCGGCGCAAACAGGACGCTCGCGAGGAGGCGAGCGCGGGGAGTGAGCGGAGATCCCGCCGTCGCCGTCGCCGGCCTCGCCGCCGCCGTCGTCGCTGAGCGAGAAGAGGACGGCGGTATGATGGCCAACGTCACGACGGCCCGCGACTTCGTTAGCAGATGGCTATCCGGTCGTGACGACGAGAAGAAGAAATCATTTTGCACATCCGCTTTGAGGAGTCGAGATGCCTCGTACGATGACTTTGTGGAAGTCCGCGGTGGGAAAGAAAGCAGTAATGGCGGTCAGCGGCATTCTGCTCTTTGGTTTCATCTTGCTGCACATGCTGGGAAATCTCAAGGTCTACCTGGGAGCGCAGACCTACAACCACTACGCCCATTGGCTCAGGCAGGTAGGTGAGCCGCTGCTCCCCGCCACAGTTGCCCTGTGGATCGCCCGGATCGTGCTGCTGGTAGCGGTTGTTCTTCATATCTGGTCCGCCACCAGCCTGACTCTCAACAACTGGCGCGCACGGCCGATCGCTTATGGCACCAAGGAATACGCGCAGGCCGACTACGCGGCCCGCACCATGCGCTGGGGCGGCGTCATCATCTTCTTGTTCGTCCTCTACCACCTCTGTCAGTTCACCTGGGGATTTCACTGGGCGCTGCCGAATTTCAAGGAGGGGGACGTCTACCACAACTTCGTTGCCGGCTTCAGCGTCTGGTGGGTGTCGCTCATCTACATCGTCGCCAACATCGCGCTGGGTTTTCACCTCTACCACGGCCTGTGGAGCATGTTCCAATCACTGGGTTGGAATCATCCCCGCTACAATCTCCTGCGGCGACGCTTCGCGCAAGTCTTCGCCCTGGTGATCGCCATCGGGAACATCTCATTTCCACTGGCCGTGCTGACCGGAATCGTCAAGTAGGAGGCTGAAGAATGGAGCTCGATTCAAAAGTCCCCGCCGGCCCCCTAGCCGAGAAGTGGGACAAGCATCGCTTCGATATGAAGTTGGTCTCTCCGGCCAACAAACGCAAGTTCGAGATCATCGTCGTCGGCTCCGGGCTGGCCGGAGCCTCGGCCTCCGCCTCTCTGGCTGAGCTCGGCTATCACGTCCGTTGCTACTGCTACCAGGACAGCCCGCGCCGGGCGCATTCGATCGCCGCTCAGGGAGGGATCAATGCGGCGAAGAACTACCAGAATGACGGCGACAGCATCCAGCGGTTGTTCTACGACACCATCAAGGGCGGTGACTATCGTTCGCGGGAGGCCAACACCTGGCGCCTCGCGCAGGTTTCCGCCAACATCATCGATCAATGTGTGGCGCAAGGCGTTCCGTTCGCGCGCGAATATGGAGGCCTTCTCGCCAACCGCTCGTTCGGCGGCGTGCAGGTGTCGCGAACATTCTACGCGCGCGGCCAGACGGGGCAACAGCTCCTTCTCGGCGCCTACCAGGCTCTTTCCCGGCAGATCGCCGCGGGTCACGTCGAGATGTTTCCCCGCACCGAGATGCTCGATCTGGTCGTGGAGGACGGCCGGGCTCGCGGCATTGTCACCCGCGATCTCGAGAGCGGCGAGGTGAGCGCTGCAACTGCGGACGCCGTAGTGCTCGCGACCGGTGGATATTCGAACATCTTTTACCTTTCTACCAACGCGCGCGGCTGCAACGTGACCGCGGCTTGGCGGGCGCATCGGCGCGGCGCCTTCTTCGCCAACCCTTGTTACACGCAGATCCATCCCACTTGCATCCCTCAGCACGGCGAGTACCAGTCGAAGCTGACCCTGATGAGCGAATCGCTGCGCAACGACGGCCGCATCTGGGTGCCGAAGCAGGCGGGCGACAAGCGCCCGCCAAATCAGATTCCCAAGGATGAGCGGGACTACTACCTCGAGCGGCGCTATCCGGCCTTCGGCAACCTGGTACCGCGCGACGTGGCGTCGCGCGCCGCCAAGGCGGTATGCGACGAGGGCAAGGGCGTCGGGCCCGCCGGGCGCGGCGTCTACCTGGACTTCGCCGATGCCATCGAGCGGCTCGGCCAAAAAGCGATCGAGGACCGTTACGGCAATCTCTTCGAGATGTACCAGGACATCACCGACGAAGATCCGTATAAGGTTCCGATGCGGATCTACCCCGCTCCGCACTACACGATGGGTGGGCTGTGGGTCGATTACAACCTGATGAGCAATCTGCCCGGCCTGTTCGTCATCGGAGAGGCCAACTTCTCGGACCACGGCGCCAACCGCTTGGGCGCGAGCGCCCTGATGCAGGGGCTGGCCGATGGATACTTCGTGCTGCCCTACACCATCGGCGACTACCTGGCCCGCCACCTCGGTGAGGAGCCCCTGCCCGTCGATCACCCCGCGGTCAAAGAGGTGGAGAGGGAGGTCGATGAACGGGTGAAGAAGTTGCTTTCGATCAAGGGCGGCAGGACCGTCGACTCGTTCCACCGGGAGCTCGGCCACCTGTGCTGGGAAAACTGCGGGATGTCGCGCAACGCCAAGAACCTCGAGAAGGCGATTGGCGAGATCGAGAGCCTGCAGCAGCAGTACTGGAGCGACGTTCGGGTCCTGGGGACCGGGGAGGAGCTCAATCAGTCTTTGGAGCGTGCCGGGCGGGTCGCGGACTTCTTCGAGCTCGCTCTGCTCATGTGCCGGGATGCCCTCGATCGCAACGAGTCCTGTGGAACCCACTTTCGCGAGGAGTATCAAACCCCCGAGGGCGAGGCCAAGCGCAACGACGAGGACTACTCCTACGTCGCGGCGTGGGAGTGGAAGGGGACTGGTCAGCAGCCAGCCCTGCACAAGGAACAGCTCACTTTTGAGAACGTGCATCTAGTTCAGAGGAGCTACAAGTGACGAGGTCCGATTTGACGTTCGTTTCGTTGGAAATTGGACGGTCCGGTGACCTCCGTGAACTCAACTGTTGGAGTGGTGAGAAATGAATCTAGAGCTCGAGATCTGGCGGCAAGCCAACCGCGACGCCAAGGGTCGCTTCGTTGCTTATTCGGTGTCCGATGTTTCGCCCGACATGTCGTTCCTCGAAATGCTCGACGTGCTCAACGAGAGCTTGGTCGAGGGTGGGGAGGACCCGGTAGCCTTCGACAGTGACTGCCGCGAAGGCATCTGCGGCGCCTGTGGCTTGATGATCAACGGTCTGGCGCACGGTCCTCTTCCCGAGATGACCACCTGTCAGCTGCATATGCGCCACTTCCGCGATGGACAGAAGATTCGCATCGAGCCCTGGCGCTCTCGCTCCTTCCCCGTGATCAAGGATCTGGTGGTCGACCGGGCTCCGTTTGACGCGATCATCCAGGCGGGAGGCTTCATCAGCGCCAATACGGGCAGCGCCCCCGAGGCCAACCAGACGCTCGTTGCCAAGGAACTCGCCGACCGCGCAATGGATGCCGCGGAGTGCATCGGTTGCGGCGCTTGCGTCGCCCAATGCCCCAACGGCGCAGCGCAGCTCTTTACCGCGGCGAAGATCTCGCACCTGGCTCTTCTCCCCCAGGGCCAACCCGAGCGTTACCGGCGGGCCCTGTCGATGGTGCGGGTCATGGAGGATTACTTTGGCAGCTGCACCAATTTCCGCGAGTGCGAGGCGGTGTGCCCGAAAGGGGTTTCAATCGATTTCATTGCCCTGATGAATCGCGACTTCCTCAAGGCGGCGCTTACCCGGCGCGGCGATGCGGAGGACGCCTGACCCCGAGACCTCGGTTGCCGTTCGGCGGCCGCTGGGAGCCATTTCGAGTCCTGCGGGGCGCCTGGGCTGGTCTCTTCGTCGTAGCCCTGGTGACGCCGGCGGCGGCGCTGTCTGGAGCCCCCTCTGGCAAGCAGATCCTCTCCCGCGCTATGGCCTGGGAGGTGGAGCTGACGACGACCGGGGGGTTGATGGAGCGGGGAATCGGCGGCATTCGATTGAGATCCAGCGGCGAGGTTATCGCCGGCAGCGGCTTTGAGCTCGACTGCCGCAAGCAGCTCGATGAGGCGACGGTGAGCCGGATCGACCGCGAAGTGAGCGCCAGCCGGCCGGAGCAATGGTCCGCGTCCTACATTTCGGCGGTCGATCAGGCCAAGGCGATGCACTCCATCAACTATCGCCTGCGCTTTCGGCGCGAGGGACCGCGCCCCGCTTCCTATGAGACGACGTGGACGGAGCTCGATGTCAAACGACTTCCGGCCTCTCTGGCCAAGCTGATGGACGATCTCAACGAGCTCAAGACCTCGATCGTGGCGAGCTGCAAGTAGGCTCGGCTAGCGCAGGAGACGGAAGTAGAGATCGAAGGCGCGCTGGACGCGGGGCGTGAGCTTGCCGCGCCGCCAACGGTCCGCCGCCTTCTTGATGACCTCCGCTTGCGTCGGATACGGATGAATGACCCCGGCGATCGAGCCGAGGCCGGTACCGGTCACCATCGCGAGAGTGATCTCCGAGATCGTCTCGCCGGCGTGCTCGGAGATCAGAGTCGCACCGAGAATCCGGTCTTTCCCCTTGGCGAGATGTAATCGAAGAAAACCTTCATCGCTCCCATCGAGCACGGCGCGATCGACCTCGGACATCGGGATCGTGAGCGTTTCGATCGGAATGCCGCGTTCCTCCGCCTCTCGTTCGTAGAGCCCCACATGGGCGACCTCCGGGCTCGTGTACGTGCACCACGGGATCACCAGAGCGCTCGTCTTGGCCCGCCCGAAGAACAGCGCGTTCTGGATCAAGATGCGGGCCTGGGCGTCGGCCAGGTGGGTAAACTGGAGGCGTCCGACAATATCGCCGGCGGCATAGATCCGGCGATTGCTCGTGCGCAGGTGATCGTCGACCCGGACGCCATGTTGGTCGAGCTCGACGCCCGCCTCGCTCAAACCGAGATCCTCGACGTTGGGAGATCGTCCCGCGGCCACCAGGATTCGGTCGACCGAGATCGTCTCCACGCCTCTCTCGCCGGCAAGCTGCATCGCCTTCGTTCCGTCGCTCTGAGCCTCCACTCGCTCGACGCGGCAGCCGAGCTCGAGGCGCACGCCATCGGCGACGAGCGCGCGTTGAACGATCTCGGCGCCATCGGGGTCCTCCCGCCGCAGGAGCTGCTCACCGTGATCGATGAGGGTCACCCGGCTTCCCAGGCGGGCAAACGACTGCGCCATCTCGCATCCGATCGGTCCGCCGCCAAGGACCGCCAAGCGGCCGGGAAGATCGGTGAGATCGAAGAGGGTTTCGTTGGTGAGGTAGCCGGCGGCCGACAGGCCGGAAATCGAAGGCACCGCGGCCCGTGCTCCCGTGGTGATCGCGGCGCGGCGGAAGCGCAGCTTGCTGCCCTCGACCTCGAGCTCGTGAGGGGAGAGGAAACGCCCGGTTCCCAGGAAGACATCGACTCCGAGATCGCGGAAACGCCAGGCGCTGTCGTGCTCGCTGATTCCGCTTCGCAGCTCTCGCATCCGCTCCATGGCGCGCTCGAACCGCTCTCCGCCGCCGACCTCGGGGCCACCGAAGGAAGGGGCCGCCCTCCGGGCCTCGGCCCAGGCGCGCGCCGCCCGGATGATTGCCTTCGAGGGGACGCAGCCCACGTTCAGGCAGTCGCCACCCATGGATCCGCGTTCGACCAGGGCGACGCGCGCTCCGAGACCGGCCGCGGCGGCGGCGGTCACCAATCCGGCTGTCCCGCCTCCGACGACGACCAGGTGATAGCGCCTCGCCGGCTCGGGATTCGCCCAATTCGCCGGATGCACGTTGGCGAGGAGCCTTTGGTTGTGCCGGTCGAGCGGCATGCTTGGTGGCGTCACATCAGATGCGCGCGTCGTCATCATCGACCTCCTGGCGTAGCGCCTGGCGCGCCACGCGGGTGACCAAGGTGGTTACGGCGATCGTCGCCAACAACCCCAGGATGAAGATCGTCCAGTAGCCGGCGCCCTTTTGGACGTGAACGCCAGCGGCGAGCGTAGCGAGGCTGCCGATGGCCCTGCCGTAGTAGACGTAGAGAAAGGTCCCGGGAAGCATCGCCACGCAGGCGATCAGGTAGTCGCGCAAGCGGACACGGGTGAGACCGAGGGCGTAGTTGAGAAGATTGAAGGGGAAGATGGGTGAGAGACGGAGCAGGGTAACGATCTTCAACCCCTGCCTTGCTACTGCACGGTCGATCGCCTGGAACTTCGGGCGCCCCGTGAGCCGCGTCTCGATCGGTCCGCGAGCGAGATGGCGCGCGATGAGAAAGGCGGCATTGGCGCCGATCGTGGCTCCTATGAAGACGTAGAGCGTTCCCCCCAGCAGGCCGAAGATAGCCCCAGCGGCCAAGGTCAGGAGCGATCCCGGGATGAAGGCGACTGTCGCGATGGCATAGCCCAGAATAAATGCGACTGGTCCCCATGGACCCAGATCATGCACCCAATGGGCGAAGCGGGGGACGTAGGCTCCCCCTTGTCGTCCGAGCCAGAAGAGAACGGCCAGGGCCGCGAGGAGGAGCACCCACTTCGCGGCGCGAACCAGGGATGGGCGGGCGGTCGTCCCGTGAGTGGCGCTGGGTCGTGGTTCTGGGTCGCTCATTGCCTGTTCACTTTCTCTCAAGGTTGCTTCCGCGGAGCTCTTTGCTGCCGCTCGCTTCGCTCTTGCTTACGCGCAGGCCTGGCGGACGGTTCACGGAAGGATAGCGAAAATGAGCGGAGATCCCTCATCCCGGGCTCGGGTCC
>JBJKRB010000026.1:0-3397 GCA_046704885.1 Thermoanaerobaculia bacterium
GATGTCACGAACCTCGAGGGTCTGGTTGTTGCTCGTTTCCGCCATTGGTCTCCTGCGATTTCGTTTTGGGAAGTCTCTTCATGTCCTGGACGGGAGCGTATACGGAGCGGCGTCGGCAAGGTTGCGAGGATTCTCGCGCCGGGGGCATTCTAGCGGGTTCGAAACTTGCGTCTCCGGCCTCCGTATACAGTCTGCGGAAGACAAATCACTGCCGGGGCGTTCGCAAGCAGAGAGCACGGGCGTCCGCGGAGGTCCACCCCGAATTCCTGAAGAGGAGCGCAGAATGAAACGCACTCGAGATTCCCTGTTGTTGACTAGCCTGGGCATCGCCCTGTTGCTTGCGGCGCCGGCCGTTGCCCAGGACACCTCGATGAGCTCGCATGGCCCCGGCGGTCCGACCAGCATGACCCAACCGTCGTCCGGCCTCAGCCTGCACCAGGTCCTCGCCAACTACTACAAGGCGATGGGTGGGCTCGACAAGATCAAGTCGGTCAAGACGGAAAAGATGACCGGTAAGATGTCGATGGGGCAGGCGGGCGATGTCCCCTTCATGCGAGTGCAGAAGCGCCCAAGCAAGATCCGAGTTGACTTTACATTCCAGGGAATGAAGGGGATCCAGGCTTCTGACGGCACCGTTGCGTGGATGTTCATGCCCTTCATGGGCAAGACCGAGCCCGAGCAGATGCCCAAGGCCGGCGCCGAGCAGATGGCGGAGGAGGCCGACATCAGCGGTCCCCTGGTCGACTACCAGAAGAAGGGAAACAAGATCGAGCTGGTGGGCAAGAAGGAGGTCCAGGGGAGCGACGTCTACGAGCTCAAGGTGACGCTCAAGGACGGCGACGTCGTCAACTATTTCCTCGATGCCGACGCTTTCGTGCCAATTATGAAGACGACGGTTCGCGAGATCCAGGGCAACCCGGTCGAAGTTGAAACCACCTATGGAGACTACAAGGAAGTCGATGGCTTGATGTACGCGTTCTCGATCACGCGCAGGCCAAAGGGAGCGCCGGAAGGCCAGGGTCAGACGATCACCATCGACAAGATCGAGCTCAACCAGGAGATTCCCGACTCCGAGTTCACCATGCCGAAGACCGCGCCGAAGGCCAAGGCCGAGGGCGGGAGCGGCAATGGGAGCGGTCTCCGCTAGAACGCTTGGCCGCGCCGGTGGCTACGCCGGCGCGGCTCGTAGCCCGCACTGAAAGGGGCCTGTCATGCCTAGATTTCGCTTTTCCTTCCCGCGCGGCGCGAGCGCCGCGCTCGCGTTCCTCTCCGTTGTCGCCCTAGTTGCCGCGATGTCCGTGCTTGCGGCGGCGCCCCTTGCCGCCCAAGGGGGGCAAGGTGGCGTGGCGATCACCTCCGAGTCCTTCGGAGGGCTCTCGGCCCGCCCCATCGGTCCGGCGGTGACCGGCGGACGCATCGCCGCGGTCACCGGAGTGCCGGGCGACCCCGCCACCTTGGGGGTGGGGGCGGCCGGCGGCGGCGTGTGGAAGTCGATCAACGGGGGAACCACCTTTACCTCGGTCTTCGACAAACACACCCAGTCGATCGGCGCGATCGCCGTCGACCCCAAGCACCACGACACGATCTGGGTCGGGACCGGCGAGTCGTGGACGCGCAACAGCGTCTCGGTCGGGACCGGCGTCTACAAGTCGACCGACGGCGGGAGCTCTTGGAAGATGGTCGGTCTCGCCGACAGCGAGCACGTCGCCCGGATCGTGATCGACCCGCAGAAGACGGATACCGTTTACGTCTGCGCCTTGGGGCATCTGTGGAACGACAACGAGCAGAGGGGTGTGTTCAAGAGCGAGGACGGCGGCAAGAGCTGGAAGAAGGTGCTCTACGTCGATGCCAAGACCGGCTGCTCAGACCTCGCGATGGATCCCCAGGACCCGCAGATCCTCTACGCCGGCATGTGGCAGTTCCGCCGCTACCCCGACTTCTTCCAGTCGGGCGGGCCGGGCTCGGCGCTCTATCGCTCGACCGACGGCGGCGCTCACTGGTCGAAGCTCGAGCAGGGGCTTCCCAAGGGTGAGAAGGGGCGGATCGCGGTGGCGGTGGCGCCGTCGCGCCCGAGCGTCGTCTACACCCTGGTCGAGGCCAAGCAGACCGCGCTCTACCGTTCCGAGGACCTGGGCGAGCACTGGAAGCAGGTCAACACCTCGTTCAACGTCATCGCCCGGCCGTTCTACTTCGCCACCCTGATCGTCGATCCCAGCGACTTCAACCGGGTCTATAAGCCCGGCTTCAGCTTGAGCGTTTCGAACGACGGCGGCCACTCGTTCACCTCGCCCTTCACCTCGGACTTCGGTGGCTCGGTGCATAGCGACCTCCACACCCTGTGGATCGATCCGCAGGCTCCGCGCGAGCTTCTTTTGGGCACCGATGGCGGGGTCTACCGCTCCTTCGACGCGGGTGGTCACTGGCGCCATCTGGCGCAGCTCCCGGTATCCCAGTTCTACCACGTGAGCTACGACCTCGACTGGCCGTACCACGTCTACGGCGGGCTCCAGGACAACGGCACCTGGATGGGCCCCTCGCGCGCGGTGGGAGGCATTCGCAACCGCGACTGGCGCAACATCGGGATGGGCGACGGCATGTGGGCGTTCGTCGATCCCAAGGACCCCGACTACGTCTACGACGAGTATCAGGGCGGCAACATCTTCCGCTTCCGGCGCTCGACCGGCGAGTCGAAGAGCATCCGCCCCTACGCCGAAGCGGGCGAGGCGAAGCTGCGCTTCAACTGGAACGCGCCGATCGCGGTGAGCCCGAACCATCCGGGAACGATCTATCTCGGCGCGCAGTACCTCTTCCGTTCGCGCGATCGCGGCGAATCGTGGCAGCGGATCTCGCCCGACTTGACAACCAACAATCCGAAGTTCCAGCGCCAAGCCAAATCGGGTGGGCTCACGATCGACAACTCGACGGCGGAGAACTACACCACGATCTACGCCATCGCCGAGTCCCCCAAGAACGACCAGGTGATCTGGGTGGGGACCGATGACGGCAACCTCCAGATCACCCAGGACGGCGGTAAGAGTTGGAAGAACGTCGTGGGGAACGTTCCCGATCTGCCGAAGCTCACCTGGGTGTCGCATGTCTACGCCTCGCCCTACGATCAGGCGACGGCGTTCGTGACCTTCGACGGACACCGCAGCGGCGACATGAAGACCCACCTCTTCGTGACCCACGACTTCGGGACGACATGGAAGTCGCTGGTTACGCCGGACATCCACGGCTTCGCCCATACAGTGCTTCAGGACCCGGTCGACTCCGACCTCCTCTTCCTGGGCACCGAGTTCGGCCTCTACGTCAGCCTTGACGGCGGCTCGCACTGGGCGCGCTTCGCCTCCGGGCTCCCGCCGGTGCCGGTTCGTGGTCTCGCCGTCCAGCCCAAGAG
>JBJKRB010000027.1:0-27769 GCA_046704885.1 Thermoanaerobaculia bacterium
CCCGCGTGGCGCGCGGCTATGATGAGCGCGCCGTGGCCTCGTATCGCGCTCGCGCCCGCCTCGCTTTGCTCTTCGCCACCGTCGTCTGGGGGGCGACGTTCGTGGTCGTGCAGGAGGCGCTCGCCGATCTCGGCGTCTTCCACCTTCTCTTCCTGCGCTTCACCCTGGGCGTTCTGCTCCTCCTGCCCTTTCTCAAGCGCTGGCGCTCACCCGGGATCCTGCGCGACGGCGCGGCGGTGGGAATCGCGCTCTTCTCCGGTTACGCTCTCCAGACCCTTGGCCTCCTGTGGACCACGCCGTCGCGGTCGGCCTTTCTCACCGGGCTTACGGTCCTCTTCGTGCCCATCGTCGGCACCCTGATCGGCAGGCCGCGGCCGCATCCGGCCCTCTGGCTCGCGGCCCTGATCGCGATTGCGGGGCTTTGGGTCATCTATCGCCCCGGCGACTCCCCCCAACCGTTCGGCCTCGGCGACCTTCTCACCCTCGGTTGCGCCCTCGCCTTCGCTTGCCACGTTCTGACCGTCGAAAAGGTGATCCAGCGCCAGCCCGCGCGTCTCCTCGCGGTCGTCCAGTTCGCGGCGGTCGCACTTCTCTCCTCACCGTCGCTGGTGATCCACCCTCTCTCGGCGCGCGAGCTGACCACCCGGGCGCTCATCGCGGTAGCGATCACCGGAGCCCTCGCCACCGCGGCGGCACTTCTCTGTCAGCTCTACGCCCAACGTCACCTGAGCGCCACGGAGACCGCCGTGCTCCTGACCCTCGAACCGCTGATCGCCATGGCCACGTCGATCTGCGTGGGAGTCGAAGGCTGGAGCTGGAGCTTGGGGGCCGGAGGCGCCCTCATCCTGGGCGCCATGCTGATCGCTCAGCTCGGCGGCGAACGGGGCCCGGCCCCGGCGGGATTTACGCCGCCGCGCGCCTAGCGGGCTCACTGCTGCTTATTTGCCGCCCGGCCTCGCCTTTCGATAAACTCGCGCCGGTCGCGGTCCCGTCTCGGGGCAACCCGCCACTCCCAGGAAGTCAGCGGATTTCCGCCTAATCTCCGTCGATGGGCGTTGCCGAGAGAGCGGACGACCGCGCCGAGGCCGCGGGCGCTGCGCCGCAGTGCCGGTGTCCGCGCCGACCCCAAAGGCGGCTCGAAGCCGCGCCTATCAAGAAGGAGTGAGAATGGAGACCTTTGAAACGCTAGCGCAAATGGGCCACGAGCGGGTGCTGCTCTGCTCGAATCCGGACATTGGCTTGAGGGCCATCATCGCGGTGCACTCTACGACCCTTGGCCCCGGTCTCGGCGGCCTCAGGATGTGGCCCTTCGCAACCTTCGATGAAGCGATGACGGACGTTCTCCGGCTCTCCCGGGGCATGACTTACAAGGCGGCGGCCGCCGGCCTCAATCTCGGCGGTGGCAAGGCAGTGATTCTGGGGGACCCCAAGAAAGACAAGAGCGAGGCGCTGTTTCGCGGCTTCGCCCGCTATGTCGAGTCACTAGGCGGCCTCTACATCACCGCCGAGGACGTTGGCACCGACATGGAAGACATGGAATTGATCCTCTCCGAGACCCGCTGGGTGACCGGCGTCTCTCCAGCGCACGGCGGCGGCGGAGACCCCTCTCCCGTCACCGCGTATGGCGTCCTGCAAGGAATGAAGGCGGCGGCCAAGTGGCATTGGGACGAGCCTTCCCTTGCCAGCAGATCCGTGGCCATCCAAGGCCTGGGCAGCGTTGGTTTCCATCTCGCCAGCTATCTCAAGGAGGAGGGGGCCAAGATCTACGGCAGCGACATCGACGCTGAGCAGACCGCCAAGGCGGAGGCCGAGCTCGGGGTCGAGATCGTCCCGCCGGACCAGATCCTCGAAGCCGACTGCGACATCCTCGCCCCCTGTGCCCTCGGCGCCATCCTCAATGAGGAGTCGATCGAGAAGCTGCGCTGCAAGATCGTCGCCGGCGGCGCCAACAACCAGCTCGACGATGAAGAGCGCGACGGCGCCGCGCTGCAGAAGAAGGGCATTCTCTATGCCCCCGATTTCGTCGGCAATGCCGGCGGGTTGATCAACGTCTACAACGAGCTCACCGGTGGTTACAACCGGGAGCGCGCTCTACGCATGACGCGCGGCATCTACCACAACATGATGCGCGTCTTCGAGATCTCGAAGACAGACGGCGTCCCGACTTCGGTCGCCGCCGACCGTATGGCCGAGGAGCGTATCGAGTCGGTCAAGAAGATGGGAGCGCGCCACTGGGGCCGCTTCCTGAGCGGTCACTAGTCGCGCCCGCGGCGACGGAGGCGAGAATCGCCGCCGCGACCTCATCGACGGAGAGCCGGGAAGTGTCGATGAGAGTGTAGGTTTCATCATGCGTCAAGGGAGAATCGGCGCGACGGCTGTCACGGTCGTCGCGCCGTTTCATTTCCAGAGCCACCTCCTCCAAGCTGATGGCCGCGCCGTCCCGCGCTAACTCCTCGAAGCGCCGCCGCGCGCGCACCTCGGAGTCGGCGTCGAGGAAGAACTTGTAGGGCGTCTCTGGAAAGACCTTGGTGCCGATGTCGCGTCCCTCGACCACGCCGCCAAAGCGAAGGGCCGCGGCGCGCTGACGTTCCGCCAGGACGCTCCTCACCCCGGGGTAGGCGGAGATCCTCGAGGTGATCTCGGCGATTTCCGGCGAGCGGGCACGATCGCTCAGGGGCTTGCCATCAAGAAGCACCTTGATCTCGCCGTCCTCGTCGTGATCGAGGCGAATGTCGACCTCTGGCGCCAGACTCTCGACCGCGCTCTTGTCTCTTGGATCGACGCCATTCACCTCGACCGCGAGCCCGAACGCCCGATACATGGCCCCAGTGTCGAGATACGGAATCCCGAGCGCGGCGCTCACCCGACGCGCTACGGTGCTCTTTCCGACGCCGGACGGGCCATCGATCGCGACGACCATGGGCCCGGCGCTCCCGCCATCTCCGCCATTCGGGCCCGGGCGGCTCACTTTCCACCTCGTGGCGAGCGCCTGGCTCGCCTCGTCCCCGTCTCGCCGGCCCCGGTCTTCTTGGTTAGCTTCTCGACCTCGGCCGGGCTCAGCTCTCGACAAGCGCCCAGCGGCAGGCTCGGATCTTGAAGACCACCGATCGCCACCCGGCGCAGCTTCTGCACCGGATGTCCGATCCGAAAGAACATCTCGCGAATCTGACGGGTCCGCCCTTCGTGGAGCTCGACCGTGTACCAAGGGTTCGTCCCTTGCCGGCCTCCGGTCGGCGGCCGGCGCCGGCTGATTCGAGCCGGGCGAGTGCGCCTTCCGTCGATCACGACTCCACGGCGCAATCGATCGAGATCTTCCTCTCTGGGAACCCCGCGAACCTTGACGGCGTAGGTCTTGCTGCCTCCGTAGCGGGGATGGCTCACCCTCTGGGCAAGCTCTCCATCGGTTGTGAGAACCAAGAGGCCCTCGCTGTGAAAATCGAGCCGCCCCACGGCCACCAAACCTTTGCGCCAGCGGGCCGGAACGAGATCGAAAACGGTCGGCCGCCCCTGAGGATCGCTTCGAGTGGTCAGATAGCCATCCGGCTTGTTGAGCAGCAGGTAGACCTCGGTGGCCTGCGCTTCGACCCGCTTGCCTTCGACCTTGACCACGGCAGATGCTGGATCAACTTTGTCGCCGAGAGTCGCGAGATGTCCGTCGACCGTGACTTTCCCCTCGCGGATCAACTCCTCGCACCCTCGCCGCGAGGCGACCCCGGCACGCGCCAAAAAGCGCTGAAGGCGCTCCTCGGAGCCCTTCTCACTCTTCATCCCCGGCCCCTTCGACCTCTTCGGCGTCGTCGTCCTCGATCAAGCTCGCTCCGAAGACGCCGCCACCTGGATCGCGCTCCCCCTCCGCACCGTCGGCGACGGCGAAGAGCTCCACCTCCCCGTCCAAACCCGCTTCGACGTCCTCCAACGGAGGAAGATCATCGAGGTCCTTGAGGCCAAAGTGCATGAGGAAGTCTCGCGTCGTGCGATAGAGAAATGGCCTGCCAACCACTTCCTTGCGCCCCGCGATACGCACCAATCGGCGTTCGAGCAGGGTTTTCAAGACGCTGCTCGAGCTCACGCCGCGCAGCTCCTGAACCTCGGGGCCGGTAATCGGTTGGCGATAGGCGACGATCGCCAAAGTCTCGAGCGCCGCCATCGACAGGCGATTGGCGCCGCTTGCCTCGAAGAACTTGCGCAGATAGCCGTGCAGCTCCGGTCGGGTCACCAGACGGAACCCGCCTCCGACCTCTTCCGCGACCACGCCGTGGCCGGCTTCGGGACGATAGCGCAGCATGACCGCTTCCAAAGCCTCGCCCACCAGATCCCGGTCGCCGTCGTCGAACACGGCGATCAGCGCCTCTTTGCGCACCGGCTCGCCGGCGGCGAAGAGAATGGCCTCCACGGCGCTCTCGATCTCAGTCCGTTCGCTCATCGCTCGATCCGGTCCAGGATCTCGTGGTCGACTTCACGGGTGGTCCGGTAGAGCAGAAGAGCACCCGCCTTCCCTTGATGGACACGCACGAGTTGGAGGCGAGCGAGCTCGAGAACCGCTAGGAAGGCGGCCACGACCTCGGCACGGCAGCTGCGCGCTGCGAGGTCCGCAAGGAAGTCGAGTGGACGCCCCGCATCGAGCCCGCCGAGCAGACGGTCGATTTGATCGCGCACCGTGAAGGTCTCGGCGCGCACCACCATCGCCGGAGGATGCTCCCGATCGTAGCGTCGCAACACGTCCTGCAAAGCGCCCAAGAGGTCGAACAGCGAGACATCGCCGAGCTCGATGGATTCCGTCTCATCCACACCACGGGGAGGCTCGGGGGGCCTCGTCCACATGCCTTGGCGCATGCGGTCGACCTCGGCGAGCGTCTGTGCGGCCTGTTTGATCTGCTGATACTGAAGGAGACGCTCGACCAGCTCGCGCCGTGGGTCCTCGGCCTCTTCTCCCTCCTCGAGCCGCGGCCGCGGCAGGAGGAGCTTCGACTTGAGGTGAATCAGGAGAGCCGCCTCGTAGATGTACTCGGCGGCGATGTCCAAGTTGAGCTCCTCCATCAAGCGCAAGTACTCGTGAAACTGATCGCAGATCTGAGCGACCGGGATATCCGTGATCTCGACCTCGTTGATTCGTACCAGGTGCAGCAGGAGATCGAGCGGGCCGGCGAAGATCGGGAGCTCCACCCGCCATGATTCCGGCAATGCGGCACCGACGGCCATCCCGTCGCCGCGCTCATCTTGCGCCGCGATGGGGTCTTCGTGCCGCGATTCGGTGTCGGACACCGGGCCTTGCTCCGCCGAAGAGGTCATGTTTCGCCGCTCTAGAAGCCGATCGCGAACGCGAGGATCACATATACCGGTATGAGCAGGAAGCTCAGCAGGTTCAACACCGCCAGGCCGATGACGATCAAGAAGCCGAAAGGCCGAATCCGGTCGTAGCGAGCCGCCCAGTCAGGAGGCAGCAAGTTGAGCACGATCTGCCCTCCGTCCAGGGGAGGAATCGGCAGCAAGTTGAACAGCCCGAGAAACGCGTTGAGGAAGGCGAACTCGACCAAGAAGAAGACCAAGGGAAAGTTGGCGTAGTGCGCCGCGGCCGGAAACTGATTGAGTAGCGTCAGGCGCGCCGCCCGTTGCGCCTCCGGCCCGAGCGATCGCACCACCACGGCGAGAACGACCGTGCCGACGGTAGCCAAGAGGAAGTTGGAGGTCGGACCGGCGGCCGACACCAGGATGTCGTCCCGTCGTGGCCGGCGCAGGTTGCGCACCAGCACCGGCGTCGGCTTGGCCCATCCAAATAGCGGAGCGTGAGCAAAGATCAAGAGGATCGGCAGGATGATCGAACCGAAGAGGTCGAGGTGCTTGAGTGGGTTGAGAGTCACCCGACCCAACATTCGCGCCGTCGGATCGCCGCAACGCTCCGCCATCCAGGCGTGCGCCGATTCGTGCACTGATATCGCGAGGAGCAGCACGAGGATCTCGACACCGCCGGTAAGCAAGAGAGTGGGATCGATCTTCATTATCAGCTCTTGGAAAGACGAGAGAAAGGGAGCGCCGACACTCTACGCGTGGGCCGTCGGCGGCGGATTATACCGTTGCCCCAAGCCTACGCGGAAACGTTTCGCTAGTCCCTAATGGACCTCTCCCAGCACCCGGACCAACCATTCAATCCGTTGCAGCAATCGACGCTCTCGCGCCAGCGCCACGACTTGAACCACAACCACCAGCGCTCCACCAACCACATGCACCGCGATCGGCAGGCGGCTCGTAAAGCCGCTGACTCCAGCCGCGAACACGGCGATGGCGAGGAGACACACCGACAGAATCCACGGTCCCGCGGTGCCCAACCATTGGGAGGGGAGGTGCGCCAGAGTCGAGTCAAACCCCTCCTGGGTAACGGTTCGCTCGCTGAGGCGAGAGATGCCGATGGCATAGAAGACGACCCAGAAGTGAGCGAAGAGCAGGATGAGGGTCGCGAGGAGAGCGATCCCCACATGGGCCGCCGGGAGATGGGTTTGCGCACGCTCCAAGTAGCCAGCAAGCCCAGCTCCCAACCAGAGAGGAACCGCGATCCAGCCAACCACCCACATACCACGGCCCATGTAGCGCCGTACCGGCCGCAAGCGCTCCTCCATCACGCTCCGAACCTCGCTCGCGCCGCTTCGATCTCTCGCACCCAGTGAGCAGCGACGTGGGCGGCGGTGAGGCGCTCAGCGACGATCTTCCGTCCCTCCTCGCCACGTCGTCGAGCCTCCTCGGGGTCGGCGGCCTGGCGCAGTGCCGCGGCTAGGCCGGCCGGATCTTCCGCCGCAACCAACCAGCCGCTGCGCCCTTGCTCCACCACTTCCGGAATCCCACTCACCGCGCTTGCCACCACCGGCACGCTGTTCGCCATCGCTTCGAGAATCACAAGAGGCATCCCTTCGTAGATCGAGGGCACGATCAAGGCACGCGCCCGACCGAGCAGACCGCGCACCTGCGCGGTGGAGCGCCGGCCCAGGAAGTGTACCCTGTCATCAAGGCCAAGACGGCGGGCAAGTTTCTGCAACCGCACCCGATGCTCCCCCTCGCCCGCCACCAGCAGGGGGATCGGCGGCGCCTCGGGGCGCGCGAGGGCGGCGAGGAGGACCTCGACTCCCTTGCGGATTCGCAGGCGGCCAACGAAAAGGAAGAACCCGTCGAGGCCTTGCGCTTCTGGGCTCGCCTCGAGGGGAAGCTCAGCCAGGGTCGTGGCGTTGGGAAGAATCCCGACGTCGCGCACCCGGTAGTCGCGCTCGATCTCCGCCGCCGTTGCCTTGCTGGGCGCCAGAACCCGATCAGCGGCGGCGACGGTCATGCGCCCCAGGAGAACCTGCAACGGGGCTTTGAAGCGGCGGAAACGACGTTCCTTGCCACCTGGCCGGCTGACCAGCCCCTTCTCCAGACCTAGCGGCCGCACTGCCCGCCGCTCCTCCACGTAACTGACCTGCTGCAAAGCGACGATCAAAGGGGTCCGCTTCGAGCCGCGCCAGCGGCGCAGCCAGCGAGCCGCCAACCCCGCGTCCGACTCATGCACCTGCACCACATCGTAGCTCGCCTGGCGCAGCTTGCGGCGCAAGGCGGATCCCACGGTCAGCGGGAAGAGCAGCTTGGGGCCGTGGGCGCCGGACGCGCCCCGACCCAGGATATCCACCGAATGTCCGAGGCCGCGAAGACCTGCGGCGAGCTGCACGACCTGCTCTCCCACGCCCGAGATGTCGGCGGGGGGCAGAGTGTTGGCGACCAGGAGAATGCGCATAATCGAGCGAACCGACGAGGGGCGGAATCGCGCCAGCCAAAGAAAACGGCGATCCGGCGCTGGCCGAACGCTAACCTAGCTGGTCGGTGGAGGCAACAGCAGCCGTACCCGACCTTCGAGCTTCATCCCGCGTTGAGACGGTGTCGCCGCCGCGCGACCCGGGGCTCGATGCGGGAGCGCAACGCCTCGAGTCCCGGGTCATCGAAATAGCGGTCGATCAAGATGCGCGCATCATCCCTTGCCCGCAGCAACCAGTCCCGGTCACGCGAGAGATCGGCCACGCGGAGACGGCTGCTCACGCCAGCCTGCCGCTGTCCCAGAACCTCGCCGGGGCCTCGCAGGGCGAGATCAGCCTCCGCCAACGCGAAACCATCGCTGCTGGACGCGAAGACGCGCAGGCGGCTGCGCGCGCTGTCACCCAGCTTTCCGCAGATGGCGATACAGGCACTGCTCCTCTTGCCACGGCCCACCCTGCCCCGGAGCTGGTGGAGCTGCGCCAGGCCAAACCGCTCGGCGTTCTCGATCACCATCAGCGTCGCCTGCGGCACGTCGACTCCAACCTCGATGACGGTGGTCGCGATGAGGAGGCGCGTCTCGCCTGAAACGAACGATCTCATCCTCGCTTCGCGCTCCTCCGTCGTCAGGCGACCATGGACAACGGCGCTTCTGAAGGGACGGAGCTGCTGCTGGATGCGCTCGCCCCAGGCCTCGATGGATACGAGGTCGAGGTCCTCGTTCTCCTCGATCAAGGGGAGAACGACGTAGACCTGAGAGCCATCTTCCAGCTCCCGGCGTGTCCGCTCATAAACTGCCGGCCGGTCCGCCGCAGCAACCAGCTCGGTCGCGACCGGCACCCTCCCGGGTGGCATCTCATCGATGACCGAGAGATCGAGATCGCCGTATGCGGTCAGCGCAAGGGAGCGCGGAATCGGCGTCGCCGTCATCACCAGGAGGTCGGGCGCCTCTCCCTTTGCCTCCAAACGAATCCGCTGTTCGACCCCGAAACGGTGTTGCTCGTCGACCACGACCAGCCCCAGGCGAGAGAGCTCGACGCGGTCCTCGATCAATGCGTGGGTTCCGATCGCAAGCTGCACCTCGCCGGACTTGAGGCCCGACAGGGTCTCGCGCCGGGCCGCCGAAGAGGCGGTGAGTAGCGAGATCCGGTAGCGCTCGCCGAGCAGCGCTTGCAAGCTCCTGCAGTGCTGCTGGGCCAGAAGCTCCGTCGGCGCCATGAACAGCCCCTGAAGACCGTTCTCCATGGCCACGGCCAGGGCGAGCGCCGCTACCGCCGTCTTGCCGCATCCGACGTCGCCCTGCAGCAGCCGACGCATCGGCGCCGCGCCGAGCAGATCGTCAACAATCTCGTTGAACGCCCTGTCCTGCGCTGCGGTCAGCGCAAAGGGTAGTCGCGCCACGAGCTCCCGGCGCAGGCGGGAGTCGCACGAGAAACGGTGGTTCTTGGTGCGCGAGCGGGAAATCTGTCGCACTCGTGCGAGCTCGATCTGTAGCTCGAGCAACTCCCCGTATATGAGCCGCGCGTGCGCCTGGCTCCGGCTCTGATTCAAAGCTTCCACCTCGGCCGGCGACATGGAATCGGGAGGATGATGAAGCACCTCGAGCGCGCCCCCGAGCGTGGGCAAGCCATAGCGCTCGCGCAGCGCTCTCGGAACCCTGTCTGGCACCTCCGCCTCGAGGTCCATGCCATCGAGCACCTGGGCGAGCAAGCGCCGGATCGTCGCCGGACCGAGGCCGGCCAGGGCGGGGTAGATCGGCACGATCTGACCAGCCGTCACCGCCGCCTCCCCCGTCTCCACGCTGGGGTTCACCAATTGCCAGGTTCCCTTGCCGGTGCGGCGGACCCGCCCACACAGGAGGTACTCCTTTGCCTCGTCCACCTGATCCGCCAAGTATGGACGGTTGAACCAGAGGACGTCGAGATCACCCGTAGCGTCGCGCAAATGCCCGCGCACCAGCGAGCGCCGCCTTCCCCGCAGGCGGATACGCCTGATCTCGGCCAGCCGACCCGCGATCACGTAGATGTCGTCCGCGACGATGTCGGCAATGCGGCTGATCCGGCGGCGGTCCTCGTAGCGAAAGGGTAGATGGAAAAGCAGCTGGGAGACGGTCTCAAGCCCGCTAGCGGCAAGATCCGCACCGCGCTTGGGACCGATGCCACGAAGCGAAGTGAGGGGCGAGCGCAGACCCGGCATGAGGATTGGAAGGGCGCGCCGAGCTCCCGGTCAGGCTCGGCGCAAAACCAGCTCGATCACTCCAAAGCGCACGCGATCGCCGACCGAAACCGGCATTTCGATACCCGTGTCACAGCGCGTGCCGTTGACGAACGTGCCGTTGACCGTGCCAATCTCCTCGACCACGGCAAACCCATCTCCACGGCGCAGGATCTTGGCATGCCGACGGCTCGTGGAGCGCTGCGAGTCGATGGGAGTCAGATCGATATTCGGTTGGATCCCGGTGACGGGATCACGCCTGCCTACGGTGGTCTCGGCGCCTGGAGCGAGCGAGAAGCGCAGACCGCTCTCCGCATGGACGAGCACCTCGGACGCCACCGGAGCGCTACGTGGGCGCGCTTCGAGGGGCGGCATCTCAGGGACGGCGAGGGCCAGGCTGGAATCGGAAAGCTGCTGCAGGAGCCGGTCGGTCTCGCGCAACCGGCGCGACAGCTTGCGCATCATCCGGACCGCAATCTCCGAATTGTCGCGCAGGAGCTGATCGAAGGTCGCTCCGTTGATCGAAAGGAGCTGAACGTCAGAGAGAGCGCGCGCCGTGGCGCTGCGCGGCAGATCCTCGAGCAGCGCCATCTCGCCAAAGAAGTCTCCCTTCTCGAGAACCGCCAGCTGCTGATCTTGCGCCAGGAAAAGCTTGACGATCTCGACGGCACCGTTTTGAACGACGTACATCTCGGTGCCGAGGTCGCCTTCGCGGAAGATGGTCTCCCCCGCCTTGAAGCGCACCTGAAAATCACTCGGCGACTTCCCTGTCGTCTTGAAGACCGCTTTGGTCATGATCCCTCCCCCGATGGGCTCGAAGAGCCGAAAATCAGTCGCATATCCTCGCCATGGATACTGGCCTTCAAGCCGAGGGGCAACGCCAGATTGGGCGATTCGTGCCCGCTCGCCAAACCAGCTATCACCGGCGCGCCTAGAGCGGAAAGAAGCTCCCGGGCGCATCCCTCTCCCTCTGGCCCACTCTCGTCGCCCAAGGGCAACGAGCCGCCGACAACCACCGCCCGAACTCCTTCGAGCGTACCCGAGAGACGCAATTGGGTCAACATTCGGTCGATTCGATAGGGTGGCTCGTTAACGTCCTCGAAAAAGAGAATACGGTCGTCGAGGCGGGGCGCGAATGCGGTTCCGAGGGTCGCGACTAGCATGCTCAAGCACCCGCCGACCAGACTTCCCTCGCCCTCCCCAGCGACCAACCGGGCGCGAAATCGCCGAGTCATCGGAAGGTCGCCCCGCAGGACCTCCATGAGGGAATCGCGCTCCGTCGGCATCAAACCGCGGGCCATCTCCACCGCAACCATCGGACCGTGAACGGCGACCAATGAGAGCTTGTCGACAATCGCGTTGAGAAAAGGAGTTAGATCGGAATAGCCGACGTAGAAGCGGGGGAAGCGACTGAGCAGAGGCCAATCGATCTTTTCGAGCAGTCTGAGAACGCCGTGGCCGCCGCGCACGAAGAAGATCGCCCCCAAATCCGACCTGCGGGCCAGACGGTGGAACGCCGCTAGGCGGTCATCGTCGCTCCCCGCAAAGAGACCATAGCGAGAAGCCAAATTGTCCGCCGGGACCGGCCGAAACCCCAGACGCTCGATCTCCGCGAGGCCTCGTTCGAGAGCCTCGGGAGCGACCGGTCCCGAGAGAGCGGCGATACCGACCCGATCGCCTGGGCCGATTGGCGGCGGCAACTGAATAGAAGAAGACAAGTGCCGAAGAGCCTCGTAAGCCGAATTCTGTACCCCCCGGGCGTCAAGCGCTCAGAAGGGGGACGGTCATTCCTCTGCGACCGACGTTACCGGCGGCCTCTAGCAACCTACCCGGGAGAAGTCGCTCGAAGCGAACGGGACGGGCGGCCCGCGTTGCCTTCTCCCCTATTTGGTCTTGCTCCGCATGGGGTTTGCCGTGCCTCGGACCGTCACCGGCCGAGCGGTGCGCTCTTACCGCACCGTTTCACCCTTACCCTTCTCCGTGCAGAGAAGGGCGGTCTGCTCTCTGTTGCACTTTCCGTCGCGTCACCGCGCCTCGCCGTTAGCGAGCATGCCGCCCGTAGGAGTTCGGACTTTCCTCCCCGCGGTCCTTCGAGGAACCACGGAGCGACCGTCAGAGCCTCTTCGGCAAGCCTATTTTACCGCTTGTTGCCACCCGAACCGAAAGCCGCCACCTCCCAGGCGGTCGAGCCCGTCACGGGCACGATCGAACCCTGGCAGGAGCTCCAGGGCCCTGTTGAACATCGCGCGAGCCTCCTCGACCTCGCCCGCCTGCTCATGAACCTCCCCCAGGGCACAACGCAGCTCGGCGCTTTCGGGGTCGAGCTCGATCGCCCTCTCCAGGCTCGCCGCGGCCCTTCCGAGCCACTGGGGGTTCTGTGCCTGACAACGCGCCAAGAGCGCCAGATATTCGCTCCTCGGATCGAGAGCGACCGCTTGCTCGAGAAGCGAGATCGCCGAGAAGTAGTCGGCTTGGGCCGCAAGAGACCGCGCGTTGCGATAGACGTCGCGAGCGAGGCGGGCGAGCTCTCGGCCTCGCGCCTCTCCCGAGTTGGATTTGCCCTCCGTTACCCTCGGCGGCAAGTCCAGCCACGCGAGGTACGCTCTTCTCCGCTGGGAATCGCTCAGCGCGAGATAGGCCTCGGTGAGCCGCTCAAAGAGAAGCTCGAGTGTGCCGGTCCCCTCCAACCCGAGAGCCGCCGCGTTGCGGGGATGCGCCAACCTGGCTCGCGCCTCGTAAGCGACGGCGACGGCCTTGTCGTCAGCCGCCAACGACAGACCGAGAAGCTCGAAGTGGTTCTCTCCACCGGCCCGCGCCAACAGGTCGCCCAAGCGTGCCCCGTGCTCGGCGGCGGTGGCTCGTAAGGACCGCTCGTCCAGGCTCGCGGCAATTCGCTCCTTGAACCGCTCTAACACCTCTCGGTCGACAGACATAGCCCCTTCCGGTGGCGCCATTCTACCGATGATCTAGTGTAAATGAATGGCCATATAGACACGCGCGCCCAGTTTGACTCCCAGGAGCGCCTGGAGATCTTCGCGCGACGCCGTTTCGACTCCCTTGAGCGAGCCGAAGCGCTCGAGCAGGAGACGTCTGCGCACCGGTCCGATCCCCTCGAGATCATCGAGCGCGCTGCGCAAGTTGCTCGAGCGCCGGCGCCCGCGATGGTGGGAAACCGCGAATCGATGCGCTTCGTCGCGAATCCGCTGTAGGAGCCGCAGCGCCGGATCGCGGCGCGGCAGGCGCAGCGGCTCGGGATGATCCGGAAGGTAGAGCTCCTCCTCGCGTTTCGCCAGCGAAACGATGGGCGTCTCGTCGACCCCCAACGCGGAGAGCGCGCTCAGAGCCGCGTTGAGCTGGCCCCGGCCGCCGTCGATCAGAATCAGGTCCGGCATCTCCCCGACCTCATCGAGACGACGCCGGTAGCGCCGCTCCACCGCCTGCCGCATCGACGCGAAGTCGTCCTGACCAGGAAGACCGCGGATGTTCATGCTGCGATACTCGGAACGGCGCATCTTGCTCTCTTCCCAGACCACCACCGAGGCGACCAGGTCGCGACCTTGCAGGTTGGAGATGTCGAAGCCTTCGATCCTTCGCGGCGGCGTCGCGAGCTCGAGATGGCGAGCCAGAGCCTCGGTCGCTTCGACCGCCACCGGAAGAGCACGAAAGCGGCGGCGATAGGCATGCTGGGCGTTCTTCATCGCCAATGTCACCCGCTGCGCCTTCGAACCCCGCGCCGGGTGACGCAGGTAGACGCGCTCTCGCTTGCGATCCGACAACCAGGAGGCAAGCGCTTCCTCGCCTTCGACCTCGAACGGGAGATGAACTTCCTTGGGAATCGACGGAGTCCTCTCGTAGACCTGCGGCAAGAGCTCGGAGAGAATTCCCTGCGGCGACACGCCCTCTCTCCCCTCCCAGAAGAGCTCGCGGCGGTCTAGTACCTGCCCGCCGCGCATCACCAAAACGACCACCGCAGCGTTCCCGCTGACCGTATGGACGCCGAAGATGTCGACATCCTCCCCCACGACGGATGAGAGCTTGCGGCGCTGACTCACCGTTTCTATGCCGGCAATCGCGTCTCGCAGGCGAGCCGCCTCCTCGAAACGTAGCTCGGTCGCCGCGGCTTCCATCGCCTTCTTGAAGCGCCGCGTCAGGAGATCGGTCTTGCCGGCGAGGAAGAGACGGGTCTCTTCCACCGCGGAGGCGTACGCTTCCCGGCTGGTCAGGCCCTCGACACAAGGCCCCAGACAGCGGTGCATGTCGTAGTAGAGACAGGGTCGCGGCAGGCTCCCGTCGATGGCGATCGTGCAGACTCGGACCTTGAACAGCTTCTGGACCAGCTTGATCGCCTTGCGCGCCAGACCGGCCGGTAGATAGGGACCGAAGTAGTCCGCTCCATCGTCGCGCACCCGGCGGGTGAAGACGATGCGGGGATATGGGCCGGCGGTCAGCTTCAGGTAGGGGTAGGTCTTGTCATCGCGCAAGAGGACGTTGTAGCGCGGCCGCTTGCGCTTGATCCAGTTGTTTTCGAGAAGGAGGGCCTCGGCTTCACTGTCGGTAACGAGCGACTCGAGCTCACGGGCCTCGCCGAGCATTGCCTCGATGCGTGCCTCATGCCCGGAGCCCAGGTAGGTAAGAGCACGCTTGCGCAGGGACTTCGCCTTGCCGACGTAGAGCGCGGCTCCATTCTGCCCCTTGAAGATATAGATTCCGGGACGATCGGGGAGCTCCCGGATCCGCTGTTCGACGTTCGGGTCGAGGCTGTTCGGCGCACTCACGACTTCACCAAGGGGAAGAGCACCGCGCTTACACCGCGTAGATCTGGAGGGAGCGCAACTCGCGAAGCTTGTCACGCAACACCGCGGCCTCCTCGAAATCGAGACGCTTCGCCGCCGCCTTCATCTCCTTCTCGAGGCCGGCGATCCTCTGCGTCAGCGGCACGCCCTCGTCTTCGGCAACCTCGAGAACGTGCTGAGGCCCTGGAGCATAGAGGTCCAGGTTCGCGAGCTGAACCAGCGGATTGTGGATGTCCTTGAGGATGGTCTTGGGTTCGATTCCGTGCGCTTCGTTGAAGGCCTGCTGGGCGATCCTGCGGCGCTCGGTTTCGCCCATCGCACGGCGAATCGAGTCGGTCAAGTGGTCGGCATAGAAGATGACTCGCCCGTTCAGGTTCCGTGCCGCTCGACCGGCCGTTTGGATAAGCGAGGTCTCGCTGCGCAGGAAACCTTCCTTGTCCGCGTCGAGGATCGCGACCAGGGCAACCTCGGGTAGATCCAGCCCCTCGCGCAGCAGGTTGATGCCAACGAGCACATCGAATTCCCCCTTGCGCAGCGCGGTGATGATCTCGACGCGTTCGAGGGTCTCGATGTCGCTGTGCAGATAGCGGACCCGAATACCGATCTCGGTCATGTACTGGGTCAACTCTTCGGCCATGCGTTTGGTCAAGGTGGTCACCAGCACGCGCTCCCGGTGCTCGACAACCTGCCGGATCTCGCCGATCAGGTCGTCGACCTGACCACGCGCCGGTCGCATGGCGATCGGAGGGTCGAGCAGGCCGGTGGGGCGAATGAGCTGCTCCACCACCACCCCACCGCAACGCTCGAGCTCCCAGGGCGCGGGGGTGGCGGAGACATAGATCCGCTGCCCGACTCGCTGGTCGAACTCCTCGAAGGTGAGCGGGCGATTGTCCAACGCGCTCGGAAGGCGAAAGCCGAAATCGACCAAGGTCTGCTTGCGCGAACGGTCGCCGTGATACATGCCGCGCACCTGCGGCACGGTCTGATGGCTCTCGTCGACGACAAGAAGAAAATCGTCCGGCAGGTAGTCGAGGAGGGTGGGCGGCGGTTCGCCCGGGGCCCTACCGGACAGGTGGCGCGAGTAGTTCTCGATGCCGTGGCAGTAGCCGATCTCCCGCAGCATCTCTAGATCGAACTGCGTTCGCTGTTCCAGCCTCTGACGTTCGAGCAGCTTGTCTTCGGCCTCGAGCTCGTCGAGACGCACCTTGAGCTCCTCGCGTATTCCGCCGATCGCTTCGATGAGGCGCTGACGCGGAGTCACGTAGTGGGTCTTCGGGTAGACCGCGATGCGATCGACCTCGGAGAGCGCGTCGCCAGTGAGGATGTCGAATCGACTGATCTTCTCGATCTCGTCGCCGAAGTACTCGACGCGGATCCCCCGATCTTCATAGGCCGGGAGCACCTCCAAGACATCGCCGCGCGCCCTGAAGCTGCCCGGGAAGAGGTCGAGCTGGGTCCTCTCGTATTGCATCTCGACCAGCTTGCGCATGACCGACTCCATGCCGACCTCGTCGCCCTGGGCGAAGAACTGCAGCATGCCGTAGAAGGCCTCGGGAGAGCCCAGGCCGTAGATGCACGAAACCGACGCCACGATGAGGACGTCGCGGCGCTCGAACAGGGACTTGGTGGCGCGTAACCTCAGGCGGTCGATCTCCTCGTTGATCGACGTCTCCTTCTCGATGTAGGTGTCGCTCTGCGGAACGTAGGCCTCCGGCTGATAGTAGTCGTAGTAAGAAACGAAGTACTCCACCGCGTTGTCCGGAAAGAAGCTACGAAACTCTTGGAAGAGCTGCGCCGCGAGGGTCTTGTTGTGGGAGAGGACGAGCGTCGGACGGTTCATCTCCGCCACCACTTGGGCGACGCTGAAGGTCTTTCCGGAACCCGTGACCCCGAGCAACACCTGCTCCCGCTCGCCCCGTTTGAGGCCGGCGACGAGCTCGCGGATCGCTTGGGGTTGATCTCCCTGTGGTTCGTATGGAGCCACCAGCCGGAATTTCTCCATCCAAATATTCTAGCCCGACGATAAATCTCGCGGCGGCGTCAGAAAATCGGCTCCCGCGGCAACAGAGTCAGAGAACGAGCGACGGTTGGCCAATTCCGGTCGCCGTCGGACTTCGTTCCAAGGAGGTCTGAATGTCCATGAAGACTATCCGCAAGGCCGTCATAGGGTGCGCCGTCGCCGCTGCTTTCACCCTGGCATCGGCCGCCCAACTGCAGGCCATGCCCCGGCTCCACCAGACGAACGGAACCTGGGATGGATCGCCGGTGGTGGTGCGCGCTCAAACGAAAGCACCGACAGGATTCTTCGAGGAGCTGTGGGGCTTTTTGACGCACGTATTCGGCGCCACCGGCGCAACGATCGACCCGGACGGCTAGTCGCCTCGGGGAGCATGCGACCGACTCTTGAGGGCGCAACGATCTAGGTCGGGAGCCCAGAAGAACGACGGATTGTGTTCGCGGGAGACCGCGATGGGAGTTTGTGTAGCCGGGTGACTCGACGGATCTACACAGGAGTAGTAAGGTGTCGGCAGCGAAAAGAGGAAGACGCTTCCGATGCCCGGAATACCGCTGGATCGAACGGCGCGCGACCGTGAGATCGAATCTCTGCTGGAGGATCTGCGCCCCAGGTTCCGCTCGGTATTTCATCGATTCGCGATTCCCCCAACCGACGCCGAGGACCTCCTGCAGCAGACGTTCCTCGCCTTTCTCAATCAGCGACCCCGAATCCAGAGCCCCGAGGCCTGGCTCACCGGCACCCTCAAGAACCAGTGCCGCCTTTACTGGCGCAGCCGGCGGCGGAACCTGTGCGAAGCCGTCGACGCTACTCTCCTCGAAGAGCTCGCGACTCGGTCCAACGATGTCGGCCTCGAGCCCGGACACCTCGAGCTCAAGCACGACCTGGACCTCGCCCTGGGCCACATCCCCGCGCGCTGCCGCCGCCTTCTGCGAGCACGTTACTACCAGGGGTGTCGCGGAGCGGAAGCGGCGCGACTCACCGGGTACCGAGCTTCGGGAGTCTATAAGCTGATCGACCGCTGTATCGCGGCTCTTACCCGCCAGCTTGCGAGCCTCGGCTTTGAAACGGGAGCGCGGCGGGATGACTGAAAGTCTCGCTTCCCACCCCACTCCGGAGCAGATCGACGGCCTCGTCGTCGGCGCTCTGGAGGCCTCGACGCGCCGTTGGGTGGTTCGCCACCTGCTGACCGGCTGCGAGCGCTGCCGACGTCTCGCGGCCACCTCCTGGCCTTACGGCCTGGCGCCGGAATCGGCGCATTCGGGCAATGCCGGCGATCTCACGTCTGATCGCAGCCTTGACGCGACTCTCACCCGGGTGCTCCATGAAGTCGAGGAGCGGCGAATCCGAGTCGCCGAGAACCGGCGCCAAGCTCCAGGCCTATTCAGCGAGATCAACAGGCTGCCATTTGAACAGTGCCGCCTGCTCCTCGCCAACGGGCGAAAGTTCCACACCTGGGCCTTTGCCTACTACGTGAGCGAACGCGCCGAGGACGCTGGATTCGATGACGCAGCGCGTGCGATAGAGCTCGCCGAGCTCGCGATCGTGGTCGCCGAACGGATCGAGGCGAGCTCGCTCGGGGAGTGTTCCGCTCGCGATCTCCTCGCCCACTGTTGGGCGACCCTGGGCAACGCACGGCGCATCGGCGGCAATCTGGATCTGGCCGAAGAGGCGTTGCTCATCTCCGAAGAATGGCTCAAGGACGGTTCTGGTGACCCATCCGAAGGCGCTCGACAGCTCCGTCTCATGGCGCTTCTGAGGCGAGAGCAGCGCCGTTTCGAAGAAGCTTTGAGACTGCAGAGCAGGGCAGCAAGCATCTACCGAAGCATCGGAGAGTCGCACATGCAAGGGCGGACACTCGTCTCCCAAGCGAAGACTTTCGATGACATGCAGGAACCCGCTCGCTCCGTCGCGACCTTGAGAAAAGCCGTCTCGCTGATCGATCCGGAGCGCGAGCCACGGGTGCTCCTGGCCGCGTATCACAACCTCATTCATTCGCTGGGCGAGATGGGAAGGGGCGAGGAGGCGAAACTCTTACTGCGCCGGGCTCGCCCTCTTTACGTCAAAGTCGGTGGCGCCCTAAACCTGATTCGCCTCCGCTGGCTCGAGGGGAAGATCGAGAGACAAAACGGGCATCACCTGGCGGCATGCGGCGCCCTCCTCGAAGCCCGGGACGCATTTCTTTCTCGTGGCATGGGTTACGAAGCCGCTCTGGTCACGCTCGACCTCGCCCTCACCCACCTGGAAACGGGAAACCATTTCGAGGTCGCCAAGCTTGCGGCCGAGGCGATCCCGATCTTCAAGGGTCTCGGAATCCAGCGGGAAGCCTTCGCCGCCTTGCTCGCGTTGGGCGAAGCGGCGCAACAGGAGGTCCTGAGCGCGGCCCTCTTGCGCGAGCTCTACACCCGAGCGAGCCGGACCCCCAGCGTGTCTCGCTAGAGATCCGCGCCAGCGTTTTTCACGCCGCCAGCGACCCCTCCTTCGCCCCCGGAGCGGGGGGCTTCGGTTTCGTGGCGGGCCCCTGAGGCGCGGTCGGTGCCGGGGTCGGCTTCTCCGTCGCGCCTGGCGTCTTCTTCGCGGGCGGAGCGATCCCCGCGACCTTTTCCAGCGCAGTGGTCAGGTCTTCGAGGTCTTGGTGAGTCATCCCGCTCTTCGAGCTCTGCGCGGCGTGAACGAGGGCCGCCTGCAGATCTTCGATGTCCGCGGGGTTGGCCTTGCCGTCAGTCACCGCCTTGATGGCGCCACTGAAGGCGGCGGTGAGCCTCGCCTTTTCCGCGGCGGTCGTACTCTCGGGTAGCTTGTCCATGATGTTGGCTTCTACCCGTTCGATGCTCCAGCGGAAGAGATCCTTCGATTTGACCACGAAGACGATCGCCAGAATTCCAATCACGACCAAGAGAACGCCGCAACCGATCCAGACCGGTTTCCCGCAGCCTCCCCCGCTTCCCTGGACCGCCTGTCCGGCGAACGGCTCGGGGTCGCCTGATCGCATGTCGTTCATTCCAGGCTCGCTCATCTTCCCCTCCTCCCGCAATCCGTTGAGGTGGTTCTTCCTGCGCCGCTTTGTATCATCGCACTCCAAACTCTCGCAAGCGGAATCAGTTCGTCCGTCCCCCGGCAGCCCTCAGACGGACGAGGTCCCGGTAGCGAAGTGTTGGCGAACGTTGCCTTCTCCGATGATCGCGGCGATCGACTCGGTCAATCCATCGTCCAACCGGACGCGGAAGCGATCTTCCGGCGCGATCGACACGGCGCGGCCGTCGCTTTCCACCCGCAGGGTCACCGGTACGTCTCCAGGATGCTCGATCAAGAGATCCCGGAGGCGCAAGATGTCTCCCGTCGACAGACCGTGGACGAGGGTTACTTCAACGCCAGTAAGCAGGCGCTGCGACGCTCTCCTCAGCGACGTGATCTCCTCGCCCATCAGCTCGACATCCGAGCCGCGCTCCCGCACGGAGCCGCGAACCACCACCACGGCCTCGTCCTCGAGCAGTTGCCCGTATTTCTCCAGAGCTCCGGAGAAGATGGCGACCGGCACGCTCCCTTCGAGATCCTCGAGAACGAAGCGCCCCATGAGCTTTCCGGTATTCACTCCGCTCTTGATCTTGACCCGTTTCATATGCGTGACCAGTCCCCCGACCACCACCCGGCCCTCCGCGCCATCCTTTAGCGCCTGGGTCGTGTGGGTGGTCAATGCGGCGAGCTCGGGCTCATGTTCCTTTAGCGGGTTGCCGGTGAGGTAAAAGCCCAGCGTCTCCTTCTCGTAGCTCAAGCGCTCGGCATCGGGCCACTCGGGAACCTCCTCGATCGCCGGCTGGGCGCTGGGGGCGCCGGTGAATAGGTTTCCCTGTCCCTCGTCACGCTCTCGTTGCCGGCGCTGGGCCAGGGCTAGCGCCCGGTCGAGCCCTTCGAGCTGCGTTCGGCGGTTGCTCCCGAAGGAATCGAAGGAGCCCGACTTGATCAGGCACTCGAAGACCTTGTGGTTGATCGCTCGCAGGTCGGCCTCCTGAGCGAATTGAGTCAGGCTGCGGAATTGGCCGACCCGGCTCCGCGCCGACAAGATCGCTTCGACCGCGGATTCTCCCAAGCCCTTGACCGCGCCGAGACCGAAGCGAATCGAGTCGCCGGCAACGGTGAACGTCCAATTGCTCTGGTTGACGTCCGGCGGCAAGACGGCGATACCCATCTCGCGGCATTCCAGGATGTACTTCGCGACGTTGTCCTTCGAGCCCATCTCCGAGGTCAACATCGCGGCCATGAACGCAAGGGGGTAGTGCGCCTTGAGGTAGGCCGTTTTGTACGCCAGCATTGCGTATGCGACGCTGTGGCTCTTGTTGAATCCGTAGCCAGCGAAGGGAGCGATGTAGTCCCAGAGCTCTCCGGCCTTGGCCTTGGAGACGCCGCGCCCCGTGGCGCCGGTGATGAACTTTTCCTTCTGCTCGTTCATCACATCGACGTTCTTCTTGCCCATGGCCTTGCGCAGCAAGTCCGCCTGTCCCATGCTGAACCCCGCGACCGCCACCGCGATCAGCATGACCTGTTCCTGGTAGACGATGACGCCGTAGGTCTCCTCTAGGATCGGCTCGGTTTCGGGGAGAACGTAGCGGATCTTCTTCTTCCCCAGCTTGCGCTGCAGGTATTCCTCCACCATGCCGACCGAGAGCGCGCCGGGGCGAAAGAGCGCGTTGAACGCGGCAAGGTCCTCGAAACGCGAGGGCTCACCACGGCGCAACAGATCGCGCATGCCACTCGACTCGAACTGGAAGATTCCGCTCGTACGCCCCTCGCTGAACAGCTTGAAGGTCTCGGGGTCGTCGAGCGGCACCTGGTCGAGATCGAGCTCGGTCCCTTGGAGCTGCAGCGTCTTGAGCGTGTCGTCGACCACGGTCAAAGTGCGCAGACCGAGAAAGTCCATCTTGAGCAGGCCGAGCTTCTCGATGACGTCCTTGTCCCACTGGGTGACGACCTCGTCCTTGTTGGTCTTGTAGAGGGGCACGAGCTCGTCGATGGGGCGCGGAGCGATGACCACCCCGGCGGCGTGGAGAGACGCATGCCGGGTCAGCCCTTCGAGGCGGCTCCCCACCTCGACAACCTTCTTGACGTCGGGGTCCTGGGCGACCTCGGCGGCGAGCGCCGGTACCTCCGCCGCCGCCGCCGTGAGCGACCGCGTCATGTCGGGCAGAAGCTTGGCGATACGGTCGACCTTGGAGTAGGGCAAGCCCAGCACCCTGCCGACGTCGCGGATTACCGCCTTGGCGGCCAGCGTTCCAAAGGTGATGATCTGCGCCACCCGATCGCGCCCGTACTTATCATTGACGTACTGGATGACGTCGCCCCGCCGGCGCATGCAGAAGTCGATGTCGATATCGGGCATGCTGATCCGCTCGGGGTTGAGGAAGCGCTCGAAGAGAAGGTCGTAGCGCAGAGGGTCGATGTCGGTGATGCGCAAGGCGTAGGAGACCAGAGAGCCCGCCGCCGAGCCGCGCCCGGGGCCTACCGGGATTCCCTGCTCGCGAGCGTAGCGGATGAAATCCCAGACCACGAGAAAGTAGCCGGAAAATCCCATCGAAGCGATGATCCCGAGCTCTTGTCGCAGCCTCTCTTCGTAAACCTCGAGCGGGTGCGCCAGGCCCCCTCGGCCGGCACGGCCCAGCTCCTCGACCCGCCGCTCCAGCCCGTCGCGGGCCAGGTTCTCGAGGAAGGAGTCGAGGGTCTCGCCCGGCGGCACGGGAAACTCCGGGAGATGGAACGTCCCGGTCGGGATCTCGATCGCGCAGCGCTCGGCAATGGCCAGCGTATTCTCGAGCGCTGCGCTGTCGTGGGGGAAGAGCTTCGCCATCTCTTCCGCTGATTTCAGATAGAACTCTTGGCTCGCATAGCGAAGCCGATTCTCGTCGTCGATCGTGCGCTGCGTGCCAATGCACAGCAAGACATCGTGGGCGAAGGCATCCCCAGCCTTGAGGTAATGGGTATCGTTGGATACCACCAGAGGAATGCCCGTATCGCGGCTGATGCGGCGCAGAATCTCGTTCGCCTGGCGCTGTTCCGGAATCCCGTGGTCCTGAAGCTCCAAGTAGAAGTTCTGATCTCCGAGGATCTCGCGAAACTCGATGGCGGCCGCCTTGGCCTCCGCCTCCTGGCGGGAGAGGATCTTCTCGTTCACCTCTCCTTTGAGACAAGCGGAGAGACCGATCAGCCCGTCGGCGTACTGCCGCAGCAGCTCCTTGTCGATTCGCGGCTTGTAGTAGAAGCCCTCGAGGTAGGAGTGGGAGGTGAGCTTGATGAGGTTGCGGTAGCCGGTCTCGTTACGAGCCAAGAGCACCAAGTGGTTGCTGGATCCCGCCCCGGGCTTGCGCTCGATCCGGCTCCCCTGGGCCACGTAGGCCTCGATACCGATGATCGGCTTGATCCCGATGGCGCGCGCCCGATCGTAGAACTCGATCGCCCCGAACATGTTGCCGTGATCGGTCAAGGCAAGGGCCGGCATGCCCAGCGCCTTGGCCTCGTTGAGCACGTCGTCGAGGCGATTTGCCCCATCGAGAAGACTGTACTGACTGTGCAGGTGAAGATGAACGAAAGAAGACATCGCGACCGGGATCGACCTCGGGAAATTCTATCAGAGCCCGAGGCCCTCGATCGGCGCTCAGACCAGGGTATCGGGGGGCCCGGGAGCCTGGGGAGCGGGCTGGGCGCGGTAGAGGCGGGACTGGCGGTAGGCGGCAAGCCAATGGCGGGTGAAAACGTGGATGGCGGCGGCGACGGGCACGGCGAGCAGGACCCCGAAGAAACCGAAGAGGCTCCCACCCACCAGGATCGCCAGGAGCACCCAGACCGGATGAAGCTGCACGCTCTTGCCCAGGATGCGCGGGCTCAGCACGGTCCCCTCGAGGAGTTGCGCGCCGGAAAAGACCGCGACCACGGCGATCACTCTCCCCCAGCTCTGATATTCGACCCAACAGAGGAGCACCGCCGGAACCACACCCACCACCAGGGCCATGTAGGGGATCATGTTGGCGAGGCCGGAAAGAATGCCGATCAAAAGGCCCAACGGCACCCCGATGATCATGAGGCCGATCGAGTTGATCGCCGCAAGGATTAGAGCGATGGTCAGCTGCCCGCGCAAGAAGCCCGACACCGCCTGATCGACCTCGCTCATGCGCTCGTGGATCACCTCGCGGTAGGGAACCGGAATGAGACCGAGGATGCCTTTCTTGAGCTTGGGGAAGTCGACCAACAGGTAGAACGCGAAGACCGGGACGAACACCAGGTTGAGCAGGAAGAGGAAGAATCCGCCGAGACTGGCGAACGCGCCGCCCGCCCACGCCCCGACAGACTTGGCCAGACGGGGCCAGTTTTCCTTCACGCCATCAACGACGCGTGTTTGCAGCTCCTCGATCATCGACGGATAGCGGGCGCGCAACCGTTCTAGCCAGGGGCCCATCTCCGCGCGTAGACGCTCGCTGTAGCGTGGAAGCCGGTCCCGCAAATGGGTTATCTGCTCTCCGAGAGCCGGAACCAGGTAAAGCACGACGCCGACCAGGACGAGGAGCAGCACCACGCTGAGCAGCACGACTCCCCACACCCGTGACCAGTGGTGCCTTTCGAGCCAGCTCACCGCCGGGTCGAAGAGATAGGCCAGACCGAGGCCGAGGAAGAGCGGCAGGAAGATGCGCCGCAAGACGATCAGCGAGACTACGATCGTCAGCAGACCGGCAATGAAGAAGAGCAGACGGACGAGCGCCGGGTCAGGCTTCTTCATTGCTCTTCGACCCCACCATCTTGTTGGCCCGGTAGATGTAGTCGAGCCCCGAGAGCACGGTGAAGGTGGCCACCAGATAGATCAAGACCTGTGAGATCGGCGCGAACTTCGGAGTCAGCTCGGCGGCGAGAACCGCGATGACTCCAGCGATTTGAATCGTCGTGTTGATCTTACTCAAGATGGTTGGGAGAAAACGGCTGATTCCCATGGACAGGAAGAAGAGCAGAGCCAAGAGCATGATGAGAACGTCTCGGGCGATAACCAGGGCGGTTACCCAAGTCGGGATCGCGGCTCCGGCGCTCAACCGAGGGATGGCCAGGAGGACGTACGCGGTGATCAAGAGGAGCTTGTCGGCAATCGGGTCCAGGTAGGTCCCGAGCACCGAGGTCTGGTGCATGACCCGGGCGAGAAAGCCGTCAAGGCCGTCGGTGACCCCGGCGACGAGAAACAGGATCAGCGCCCGTCCTGGATGGCCGTCGAAGATCGCGATGGCGAAAAAGGGGATGAGCGCCATGCGCAGCATCGAGAGGAGATTCGGAAGGCCGAAGCTCATCGGCTCCCCTCCGCGACCTGCGCCAAGCGGATCATCTCCAGCGCGGTCGCTCCATCGACCGACGCATCAGGCAGACATGGGCCGGCGTCCGGAAGGAGTTGACATTGCGCCGCAGTCGCGCAGAGCGTGTCGAGATCCTGCGTTGTCGCGGTCAGCGCCGGATCGGGCCCGAGACACGCCACGGGTCGGTTGGAACGCGCCAGCAGCTTGAGCAAGCTCTGTAGCACCTGCGCCCTGGTGATGGGCTTGTCGGGACGAAAGACGTGAAGCGTCGGGTCGACCGACAAGAGCCCGAGATTGACCACCCGGACGATCTCCTGGCGGTGGGGATCGTCGAGGATGTCGGTGGCCACGGCCGCTTGCTGGGGCTGCCCGTAGCGCACCGCTGGGGTCAGCCAATAGAGGAGCGTCGCGTACTCGCCTCGGCTGAGCTGAAGGCTGTCTGCCAATGACCGAACGGGATCGGGCACCAGCTGTAAACGCCACCGGAACTTGGCCTGCGCCAGCTCGCGGGCGAGGCTGGGGTCCTGGGGATGGCTGGCGACCAAACGGCGCAGCATCTCCAGCCCGACGCTCGCGTCTCCCACCCGCACCTCGAGAGACGCGCGCCGCGCCGCGACCGCCGTGTCTTCCGGATCGAGGCGGTTCAAGCCCCGTAATGCCGCGAGCTCGCCCTTGAGGTCACTGCTCGCTTCGCTCACTCGCTGCATCACCTGATAGGTGTCGAGCTCGTTGGGTGCCCACTCACGCAATGTGGCGGCCTCGCGACGGGCGTCGTCGAGGTGGTGCCGCGCGAGCGCATCGCCGATTCGGGCGTGAAGGACCTCGAGCGCCCGGGATCGCAGCCTCTCGGCCTCCTCCGCCGCCTGCGCGTTGGTGTCGGCGGCGCGGCGAAAAGCGCCGTAGGCGCCGACCACGTCGCCCAGATCCTCGGCCGCGATGCCGGACGCGATCCGCGCCGAGGTGTACTCGGGAAACCGCTGCAGGACGCCGGCGAGAACCGACTGAGCGCTGCTGTAAGAACCGCCGGCGATCTGCGCCTCGGCAGCCAACACGCTGGCGGCGGCGAGATCCGGATTGCGCGCGAGCAGCTCCTGGGAGGTATGCGCCGCGGCCGAAAACGCTCCAGAATCGCGAAGAGCATCGAATGCCTCCGCGATCGCGCGCTCCGCTTCCTGAGATATCTGCTGCGGGTTATCGAGCAACGGGGAAGGAAGCCGAGCCAGCTCCGCGGGGCGACCCGCCGCTTGCGGACCTGACATTCTCGGCCCCGCGGCACACGCGGTAAGCACCGCGGCAAGCGCACACGTTGCCAGGGCTTGTGCCAGCTTGCTGAAGGCCCTACTCCTCGCCGCTTGCGGATACGGGCGCGACGGTAGCGATGGCATGTTTATAGACGAGGATCTCGCGGCCGCCGCTCTCCAGCACCAGAGCGAACCGATCGAAGCGCTTCAGAACTCCCTGATACTTATCTCCGGTCAGCAACTGCACGGACAGACGGTCGGCAGCCTTGAGACTCTGGAACAGGTAACCGTCTTGGATATTGATGTTATGTTTCATTGCGACATCTCCGGATACCAGAGTGAGTCAGAAGATTGAGGAGAGGCGAGAGATCGTCCTCGACGCGCTGGAGATCAAACCAATGGATTCCCGCTTCGGCGCGGAACCAGGTCAACTGCCGCTTCACGAATCTCCGCGTCGCCGAGATGATCGCGTCGAGCGCGCGGTCCAGGCTCCACTCCCCCGCAACGACGCGTGTCAGCTCGCGATAGCCGATGGCCTGAAAGGCAGGTAAGGAAGGACTCAAACCGCTGTCGAGCAGTGCTTTCACCTCCTCCAGCCACCCGCTCTCCACCATCCGGTGAACCCGAACAGCGACGCGATCGTACAAGATCGCTCGCGGCGCCGTCAAACCGACGAGCAGGCTCGGGGGCCTCTCGCGCGGCTCATTTCCTTCGCTGATCCACCTCGAGAGCGGCCTCCCCGTGGCGGCAATCACCTCAAGTGCCCGCAGGGTACGCTGGCGATCACCGGGCGCCAGGCGAGCCGCGCTTTCCGGATCGAGCTCCTCGAGCTCGCGCCGCAGCACCGGCAGCCCCTCTTCTTCGAGCCGCAGTGCCAAATGAGCACGGACCTCTTCCGGGATCTCGGGGAGACTCGCCAGCCCAGTGAACAGGGCGCGCAGATAGAGACCGCTTCCTCCCACCACCAGCGGCAAGTTGCCACGCCGCCGGATGTCGTCGATCGCGGCTCTGGCGCGGCGCGCGAACTCGCCAGCCGAGTAGCGCTCGGCAGGATCGAGAATATCGATCAAATGGTGGCGCACCGCGCGCCGCTCGCTCGCGATCGGTTTTGCGGTGCCGATGTCGAAGCCGCGATACGCCTGCAGGGCGTCAGCGCTCACGATCTCCACGGCCAGCATCGAGGCCAAGCGGAGCGCCAGGTGGCTCTTGCCACTGGCGGTCGGCCCGACGATGGCGACGACGGTCCTCATCGCCTGCAAGTCTACCCGCCGGTCCAGCATTCCCGCGCTCGCCGGGTCAACGAAGCTTCGGCTCTCCCGGGAGCGCCAGCCGCCAGTGACCTCGATTCCCGAGAGTGAGCACAATCATGCCCGAGCGGTCCGTGCGCAAGATTCGAGCGCCACTCGCGCGAAGACGCTCCAGCAC
>JBJKRB010000028.1:0-3831 GCA_046704885.1 Thermoanaerobaculia bacterium
TAGGTTTGGCCAGAGCAGGGCACCCTCGGGCGGCTGGTTCCGCCCCAGGTTGCGGCTTCGCCTCTTATACCCAAGTTTCGATTGCTGATGCGGCCGAGTTGTGACACGCTTGCACTAGCTCTGTTGACCGCATACATGGGCTAACGGCACTACGGGGAAGGTTCAATGGCGCGGACGAAGGAGTCTCGCATCATCCACTACGGCGCCGGTCTTGCGATTGGACTGGCCTATAGGATCGCGGACCGAATGGGAGCCCAGTCGACGAGATGAAAGAACTGCGGATGGCGTCCACCGAGGTCGTCAAGGCGCTCTCTGAGCACCGGCTGCTCGGGCAGGCGCCGCGCGAGGAGCTCGAGTGGATCGCGAAGCGCGGCAAGGTCGTGGAGTACGAGGCGGGCGAGCTTGTTGCCTCGAAGGGCGAGGAGATCGATGTCCTCTACGTCGTCTTTTCAGGATGCATCGGTGCATTCGTCGATCGTGGTGCTGGAAGGCACCAGGTGACGGCGCGGAAAGCAGGGGACATCACTGGCTTGCTGCCTTACTCCCGTCTCAAGGGTCCGCCGGGCGACGTCATCGCGGTCGATCCTACGACGGCGCTGACCATCGATCGCGAGCAGATGAGGCCGATGATTCGTGCGTGCCACGAGGTGACGTCGATGCTTGTCCACAGCATGCTCGACCGCGTTCGCCTCTTCACTTCGAGTGACCTACAGGACGAGAAGATGATCTCCTTGGGCAAGCTCTCCGCCGGCCTCGCCCACGAGCTCAACAACCCTGCTTCCGCAATCAAGCGCAACGCTTTGCTGCTCAGTGAGCAGCTCGCCAATCTGGAAGAATCGGCGCAACTGCTCGGTGCCTCACACCTCACGGACGATCAGCTCGACGCTGTCGAAAGGACGCGCGAATCATGCCTCTCCGAGGCCGTTCACGGGGTGCGCTCGCCGCTCGAAGAAGCCGAGCGTGAAGAAGCGATATCCGATTGGTTCGAAGATCACGGGCTCGAAGCGGATGCTGCCCAGTCCCTCGTCGAGTCCGCGGTGACTCTCGACATGCTCGACCGGCTGGCCTTGGCGGTACAGGGGCAGGCTCTCGAAGCCACCCTTCGTTGGGCCGGCGCCGGTTGCGCCGTGCGGCGCCTTGCGGAGGGAATCGAGGACTCCGCGGTTCGCATCTCGGAGTTGGTCAAGGCAATCAAGGGGTTCACCCATATGGATCAAGCCGACGTCCCCCAGCCAGTCGACCTGGCGCGCGGCCTCGACGACACGATCGCAGTCTTGCGATCGAAGGCGCGGGCCAAGTCGGTTTCAATCTCGGTCGATATCGAGCCGGACATTCCGGCCGTGCAAGGGCTTGCGGGGGCGCTCAATCAGGTATGGGGAAATCTGATCGACAATGCTCTGGATGCCGTTGCCGAACACGGCCGAGTCGAGATCAAGGCGGGCCGCGACGGCGGGCGCGTGGCGGTCAGCGTCATCGACAACGGAGGTGGGATCCCAGCGGAGACTCGTGACCACATCTTCGACGCGTTCTTCACCACGAAACCTGTGGGGCAAGGAACTGGGCTCGGTCTCGACATCGTCCGCCGGCTCGTCGTCAGCAACAGCGGCGACATTACCGTCGAGTCGGAGCCGGGGCGTACGGAGTTCCGGGTCTATCTGCCCGTTGCGGAGAGCGAGGAGGAGTCGTGAACAAGCCCGTGATCCTGGTTGTCGATGACGACCCGCAGGTGCTCGCCGCGGTACGGCGCGATCTCCGCTCCAACTACCGGGAGGACTATTCGATCGTGAGCGCGTCATCGGGCCCGGAGGCGCTGGCCGCCGCTCGCGAGCTCAAGAGCCGAAGCGACGCCTTGGCCCTGGTCATCAGCGATCAACGCATGCCGGAGATGCTGGGCCACGAGCTCCTGGCTCAGACTCGCCAAATCTATCCTCTCGCTCGCCGTGTTCTTCTCACCGCATATTCGGACATCGATGCCGCGATTGGCGCAATCAACGAGGCGCGTCTCGACTACTACCTCTCGAAGCCCTGGGATCCGCCGGAGGAGCATCTCTTCCCCGTGGTCGATGATCTTCTCGACGCTTGGCAGGCCGAATACTTGCCCGAGGCCAAGGGTCTGCGACTGGTCGGCCATCAGTGGTCGGCGCGCTCGCACGCGATCAAGGACTTTCTCGCCGCGAACCTCATTCCCTACCACTGGCTCGATATCGAGCGTGACGCGAAGGCCCGGGCTCTTCTGGAATCAGCGGGAGTGAAGACCGCGGAGCTCCCGGTGCTGTTCTTCGAGGACGGCTCGGTTCTTCACGACCCGGAGCCAGCCGAGGTCGCTAGTCGTCTCGGCCGGCCGCAGTCCGCCGCGCTCGATCTCTACGACCTGGTGATCGTGGGCGCGGGTCCGGCTGGCCTCGCCGCGGCGGTCTACGGCGCCTCGGAAGGGCTTCGAACGCTCTTCCTGGACGAGCGCGGACCGGGCGGACAGGCGGGCACGAGCTCGCGAATCGAGAACTACCTCGGTTTCCCTTCCGGCGTCAGCGGAGCCGAGCTGACGCGGCGGGCGCTGGCCCAGGCGGAGCGGCTCGGCGCCGAGTTCCTGGCTCCGATCGAGGTGACGGGGGTCTCGATCGAGGCGGGATACAAGAGAGTGACCCTCGCGGACGGCCGGGAGATCGTCTCCCGAGCCCTCCTGGCGGCTACCGGCATGGCCTATCGCGAGCATCCTGCTCCGGGGGTCGCCGAGCATACCGGCGCGGGCGTCTACTACGGCTCCGCCATTACCGAAGCGCCGGCGTTTCGCGACCGTCGCATCCTCATCGTCGGCGGTGGGAACTCGGCGGGCCAGGCCGCGATGTACCTCTCGCGTTACGCCGCCGATGTGCAGATCGTCATTCACCGGGCGGGTCTCGAGGAGACCATGTCGCAGTACCTCATCGACCAGATCGGAAAGACACCGAATATCCGGCTCCGCCCGCTCACCGAGCTTGCAGAGGTCAAGGGGGAGAGTTGCGTCGAGTCGGTGACCTTGTCTTCGTGCGAGGACGACACGAGCTCGGAGGAACAGGCCGAGGCCGTCTTCATCTTCGTCGGCAACCGGCCGCGCGGTGAATGGCTGCCGCAGGAGGTGCCCCGCAACGAGAAGGGGTTCGTTCTGACCGGCCGGGACCTGATGGCGTGCGAAGGGTTCCGTCGCATCTGGAAGTCGGGGCGCGAGCCGCTTCCGCTCGAGACCGGCGTCCCGGGAATCTTCGCCGCGGGGGATGTCCGCGCCGGCGCCATGAACCGCGTCGCCTCGGCGGTAGGTGAGGGGTCCATGGTCGTGCGGCTCGTCCATGATTACTTGAGGATGACTTGATTTGAGGATCGGTGACCGCCTCGGCTCCTACGAGATCACCGGCGCGATCGGCGCGGGCGGGATGGGGGAGGTGTATCGCGCTATCGACACCAAGCTCGAGCGCGAGGTGGCGATCAAGGTGCTGCCGGAGGCGTTCACGCAGGACCAAGAGCTTCTCGCTCGATTCGAGCGAGAAGCCAAGCTCTTGGCCCAGCTTCACCATCCGCACATCGCCTCTATCTTCGGTTTGGAGGAGAGCGGAGAAGCGCCGGCGCTGGTGATGGAGCTGGTCGAGGGGCCGACGCTTGCCGAGCGAATCGCGCGAGGCCCGATGTCGATGGAAGAGGCGCTGCCGGTCGCTCGCCAGATCGCCGAAGCGCTCGAGTACGCGCACGAGCGCGGAATCATTCATCGCGACTTGAAACCGGCAAACATCAAGCTGAGCGACGAGCAGGTGAAGGTCCTGGACTTCGGGCTGGCAAAGGCCATGGACCCGGCTTCGGCAG
>JBJKRB010000029.1:0-11272 GCA_046704885.1 Thermoanaerobaculia bacterium
CCACCGGAATGCGAGGCATGAAAGCCATGCACCCCGGAGGGGTGCGGGATCGGCGCAAGAGGCGAATCGTGGTTGCGAGGGGTTTCCCGCGCCCCTCCAGGGCGCATTGGAACTGTGTTGTCAGAACCGGTGGTCGCGCCCTGCGGGCGCACCACCGGCTAATTTCCCACGCCCTTTCAGGGCGTTCTACTCGAACCTTGTGAACTTGACGGACAAGCGCCGTCGGCCGGCGTCGGCCTTCGACCACTGGACGAGGACGGGGCTCTGGTAGGTGCCCTGGACGATCGCCGGACGGCCTTGCGGGTTGCGATCGGAGACCAGGAGGCTGACCGAGCGCTTCAAGCGCAGGAAACGCTCGGCGGGGACCGCCAGGACGCGTGCCATCACCCGCTCGATCAGCGACTCGCTCGCCCCGAAGCTGTCGATCATCTGGTTGATGAACCGCACCAGGTCGTACTTGGCGTAGTCCCGGGTCTTGCCGGGAATGGCGCGCGGGTCGGCCAGCATGTTGCGCCCCTTCTCCGCCATGTAGCGCAGAGGATTGCGCAGCACCTCGGCCAGGTCGTGCTTCATCAACAGGGTCTCGTACTCGTTGACCGTGAGACCGGCGTTCCTTTCGCTCGCCTCGAGGGCGATGTCGACCCGCCCCTTCTGGATCCCGCGGCGCTCGACCTCGCGCTCGAGCTCGGCGTAGAGCCCGACCCGCGGGTCCTTGAGGTTGATCGAGTCGACCGGGTGGGTCGAGACCGGAACGTCAGTCTCGAGGTTCCCGAGATCGATCTCGCGATTAAAGGCGAGGACCGTGGTCTGCCGGTGCCGCGCCTCCTCGCCGTTCACTCCGTCGAGGTCGATGAAGTAGACGGGAGCGGAGTCCCGATTGACATAGGTGACGCAGTTCCTGAGCCCCGAGCCGATGAAGGCGAGGTGCGAGTCGGCGTTCTTCGGCTCGTTCTGGCGCTGCTCGGGGGAGAGCTCGCTTCGCAGGTGGAGCTTGTCGTGGTTGTAGTCGGCGTCGGGCGGAAAGAGCTCGCGGAAGAGGCCGATGTAGGGGTCGAGGCGCTCATCGCGCTCGCCCAGCCGCGACGCGAGGCTCTGCTCGAGATACCCGGCGGTCGTGTGATAGGAGCAGTACAGCACCCGCCGGTAGCTCGACAAGAGGTCGCCGTAGCCCTCGGCGAGACGCGAGCGCACGTCGATCGCGTCGTAGCGGGCGCGCGGGGTCAGCTCGAGAGTGACTTCAGAAGGCGGTGTCATCGGGGTGTCCGAACTGGCTGCTAAACCCTACGATTGATTGCCATTTTTGTCAACCGGAGAGGAGCTTTTGGGCCCAAGATTCAACCTATTGAAGGCCGACGATTCGCACCGTGGTGTGGAAGTGGTGGCCGGTCAAGCGGATCTCAGCGGGCTCGTCGTTGCCGCGTGGCCGGTAGTAGGAGAGCCAGTACTCGCGGCGCGCGAGCTCGACCGCCTTGGCGACCGCATTATCGAGGGAGCGGGCGGTCTCGCCATGGAGCCAGGCGCCGCCGGTCTGGCGTGCCAGCTGCTGGATCGCCGGGCCGAGCTGGGCCCTGTTCCAGTCGCCTTGGTAGCCGGGACCCCGGCCGAGGGCGCCGAGCTGCGCGATGTAGCAGGGGATCGAGAGCTCTTCGGCCGTCTGAAGCGTGGCCACGGCTCCCGCCCGGCTGGCGTTGTCGCCGCCGTCGGTCAAGATCAAGATCGCCTTGGGACCGGGAACGGGTGCGAGCTGGACCAGGGCGAGGAAGAGGCCATCGTAGAGGCCGGTGGCGCCGCCCGAGCTCAAGTCCTGAGTGGCGCGATCGAGGAGGGAGCGGTCCGAGGTCAGGGTCTGCACGACTTGCGGGTGCCCCCGGACGGCGACGAGCAGCGCCCGGCTGCCGTTGCGCGTGACCCGGTCGAAGAAGCGGCTGAGCGACTCTTGCATGTCGGGAAGACGCCGGGCGACGCTGTCAGATAGGTCCGCCACCACGGCCCAGGAGAGGGGATGGCCGAGCGCGGCCGACGTTCCGACGCTCGCGATGGGATAGGTCGCGCCTCCCTGCCGGACCACGAAGTCGCCCGTGCCAAGATCCGTGACCCAGTGACCCCAGACGTCGGTCACGAAGAGCGGCAGCTCGATCAGGTCGACACTTGTGCTGGCGGAGAAGCCCGGCGCGTTCAAGATTCGGGCATCCTCGCTCGTGCGTCCATCGAGGAGGGTCGCGATAGCGCGAAGGACCTCCTGGCGGGGCTGCGAGGGAAGCTCGATCGCTCCCTCCCAGGGGGGCGATTCAAGCGTGAGCAAGGGCTGCTTTCCGAGGAAGAGCTCGACCTTCCGGACCCTGGCGCCGGGGGGCGCGGTGACCCGGACCGCGGTCTCGGTGCGGCCAGCCAAGAGCGCCCCGCTGCCGGTGGCCGGCGCCGTGATGTCGACCGAAAAGGTCGGCGTCGCTTCGTTGAGCGTGCGGGTGTCGCGACCCAGCTCGTCGCCCTTCTTGTCGAGGGCGACCGCGGTCACGGTGTGCTTCGCCACTCTCGAACCGAGGTCGATGCGCGCCGAGAATGGAGGGTGGTCGTCATGGGCCACTGGCCTCCCGTCGAGCAGGAAGTCGACGCGGTCGACGACGCTCGTCGCGGCCACCGTCTGCAGGCGGACGTGTCCGCTGAGGCCGGGACGATGAGGCGGGATGAGGGCGATGAAGCGCCCCTTCCCGGCGCCGCCGACCGCCTCCTCGGCCGTCGCCTCGTGGGTCTGCAACACGTGGTAGCCAAAGTCGGGAGGGAAGCGCACGCTCGCCGGCTCGATGCGCGCGACCTCGCCCCCCCAGCGGCCGTTCTCGAGGTCCTCGAGCACGACCGCGACGCGGTCGGTGCCCTGGGGCGCGGTGAAGTTGGCCCGATAGAGGACGCCCGGGTACCAGTTGAGCTCGAGCGGCACCGACTCGGCCTGTTGTGTAAATGCACCGCCATCGGGCTTGGGCAACGCCACGGTGATGCGGAAGCGGTGCCCCTGCTTCGGGCCCCCGCCGTAGCGCTCCCTGTCATCGAGGGAAACGCCGGCCTCGACCGTGGCCGTCACCTTGCCGGGTTGTTGCTCATGGAATGCCAGCCGCGCGGAGACGCGAACGTCCAGATTCCCGATCGCGTGGCCGGGCGCGACGCTCGTGACCAGCGCCCGCGCCCGCTCGACGGCCACGTTCTTGCTAGGCACCGCCGTCTGTGCCCCTAGCCCGGCGTCCCCCGCCAGGGTCGCGATCGTCACCAGGAGGAGACCGACGAGAGTCAGGTTCCGCGCGAAGGATCGCCGGTGATCCTCCTCCGATGGCCTCTCGTGCCTAATCATCGACACCCATCGTCGCGAAAGCTCGGACACCTTGCGGAACATGAAGAGCAAATCCGATACCAGCAAGGGTAACGCAGAGCGCTAATGTTTGCTGTGCCCCGGACTGGCGGGTCCTGTCGCCGTTGCGTATCCCACCTCCGTGCTCGCTAAGGCTCCGCGCGGGGGTGGGAGCCCTCGCAACGACACCACCCGCCAGGTATACCCGAGGCGCTGGGTGGTGCAGGGTGGAGGGCTCCCATGGCCCGCAACGTGAGTGAGGACCATGGGAAACCGCCCTGTGACAGGACCCGGCGCCGTCGAGCTCGATCGACCAGCGGGCGGGTTTGAAACCCGCCCCTACACAAGGTGCGCGGATCCAACGAGGGCGACCGCCGGTCGCCCCTGCATCGAGGGCAAGGCTCGTGGCCCGCTCAGCTGCTGCCGATCAGGATTCCGGCGAGAAAGACCAGGGTCCCTCCCACCACCACCTGGAAGGCCGCGGCGAGAAGCGGCGTGTCCATGAAGCGGTGGCGGATCCAGGAGATGGTGGCGAGCTCGATCGCCACCACGCCGGCGGCGATGCCGGTGGCGAGCATGAAGCTGGGGATGAGGTAGGGAAGGGTGTGCCCGATCCCGCCCAGGGTGGTCATCAAGCCACAGACGACACCGCGAATCAAGGGTTGGCCGCGGCCGGTCAAGCTGCCGTCGTCGGAGAGCGCTTCGGCGAAGCCCATCGAGATCCCGGCGCCGATCGAGGCGGCGAGCCCGACCAGAAAAGCGTCCCAGCTGTCGCGGGTGGCGAAGGCGGCGGCGAAGAGCGGCGCCAAGGTCGAAACCGACCCGTCCATCAGCCCGGCGAGGCCGGGCTGGATGATCTGGAGCACGAAGAGGCGGCGGCGCGCCTTGTCCTCCTCGAGACGCACCTCATCTGGCAGGAGCTTCTTCTCGAGGTTCTCGGCGAGCGCCTCGTGGTGGCTCTCCTCGGCGGCGAGGTCACCCAGGAGCTTGCGGATTCCCGCGTCGGTGGTGCGCTGCGCCGCGCGCTCGTAGAAACGGCGGGTCTCGTACTCCATCGAGGTCGCTTGCTTGCGAACCGTCTCGAGGCCGAGGGGGCGGATGAGCCAGACCGGCGGGCGCTCGACGAATCCCTTGACGTCCTGGCGGCGGATCAGCGGAATGTGCTCGCCGAAGCGTTCGCGATAGAGCTCGATCAGGCGGCGGCGGTGCTCGGACTCCTCGGCCATCATGGCGCGAAACATCTCCGCGGTGGCCGGGTAGTGCTCGCCCATGGCGTCGGCGAAATCGCCGTAGATACGGCCGTCCTCCTCCTCCAAGGAGATGGCGAGCGCGAGGATCTCGCGCTCGGTGAGGTCTTTGAACGCCTTCGCCATGGTCTCCCCGTTCGTGCAGCGGAGCTTATTCCTCTTCGAGGTAAGTGTAGCCCGCCAGACCGGACTCGTACATGCGCAGCAGTTGGCGCGACTCCTCGAGGGTCATGCGCTTCGCCTTGAGTGCCTTCTCGGTGGCGCGCCGCACCCGGGCGAGGAGGTCCTGGCGCTCGTAGCGGACGTAGCGCAGCACCTCGGTCACCGTATCGCCGGCAACCACTCCTTCGATGACGTAGCCCTCCTCGGGATCGAGCGCCACGTGCACGGTGTTGGTGTCGCCAAAGAGGTTGTGAAGATCGCCGAGAATCTCCTGATAGGCGCCGACCAGAAAGAAGCCGAGGTGATAGGGGTCGTCGCGCAGAGGGTGGAGCTCGAGCACGGGCTTGACCTCGCGCTGGGAGATGAAGGAGCTGATCTTACCGTCCGAGTCGCAGGTGATGTCGGCGAGGACGGCGCGCCGCTCGGGCTCCTCGTCGAGGCGGTGGATGGGGAGCACCGGAAAGAGCTGGTCGATGGCCCAGGAGTCGGGGAGCGACTGGAAGACGGAGAAGTTGCAGAAGTAGGTGTCGGCGAGGGCCGGTTCCAGCCCCTCGAGCTCCTCGGGGATGGCCTCGAGGTCGCGCGCCGCGGCCAGGACTCGGCGGCAGATCTCCCAGAAGAGCCCCTCGGCGACGCCCCGCTGCTCGAGGGTCAGGTGGCCGAGGCGGAAGAGGCTCAGGCACTCGTCGCGGTAGGCGACCGCGTCGTGATAGCTCTCGAGGATATTGCGCTTCGACACCTCGCGCAGGGTGTCGAAGAGGTTCTTGAGCGGACCTGGCGCCTTCGCCGTGGCGCGCCTCGGTAGCTCGCCGGCCGAGAGCTCGACCACTCCGAGAACGTCGACCACGAGGACCGCGTGATGAGCGACGGTGGCGCGCCCGGCCTCGGTGACGATCGTCGGATGGTTGACGCCCTGCGCCTCGCAGACCTCCATGATGCCGTAGACCACGTCATTGGCGTACTCCTGGAGGCTGTAGTTGACCGAGGAGGCGAAGTCGGTCTGCGAGCCGTCGTAGTCGATCCCCAGACCACCGCCGACGTCGAGATGGGTCAAGGGAGCGCCCATGCGGACGAGGTTGACGTAGACCCAGGCCGCTTCGCGCAGGGCGTCCTTGACGGCGTGGATCGAGGAGATCTGGCTACCGAGGTGGAAGTGCAGGAGCTCGAAGCAGTCGAGGAGCTGGTTGCGGCGGAGGAAGTCCATCGCCTGGAGGAGGTCGCGCCCGCTCAACCCGAACTTGGAGCGGTCTCCCCCCGAGGCCTCCCAGTGTCCGGAGCCGTGCGTCGCGAGGCGCGCCCGCGCTCCGATCCGTGGGCGCACCCCGGTGCGCTGGGCGGTGGCGAGAATGAGCGGAAGCTCGGAGGGCTTCTCGACCACGAGGATCACGGAGCGCCCGAGCTTCGAGGCGAGAAGCGCGGTCTCGAGATACTCCTCATCCTTGTAGCCGTTGCAGACGATCAGCGCCTCCTCGTCCTCGAGCATCGCCATCGCGGCCAGGAGCTCGGGCTTCGATCCCGCCTCGAGGCCGAAGTGGTGGGGTTGGCCGTACTCCACCAGGCGCTCGACCAGATAGCGGTCCTGGTTGACCTTGACGGGATAGACCCCGCGATAGGAGGCGCCGTAGCCGTAGTCGTCAATGGCGCGCGCGAAGGCCTGATGGATCTCGTTGACGCGCGCCTGGATGATCTCGGAGAAGCGGATCAGAAGAGGCAGCCCGATGCCCCGCTCCCGAACCTCGTCGACCAGCTCCTTGAGGTCGATGGAGGCGCCACCGTTGCCGTTCGGGTGAACGTCGATGTGGCCCTTGTCGTTGATCGAGACGTAGCCATTGCCCCACCCCGCGAGGTTGTAGAGCTCTGCTGAATCGTCGATGGTCCAGGGTGGTCGGGGGGCGTTGGCGTCGGTCATGGCGTGCCTCGCGTCGAAGAGTTGGATCTCGTCGCGCTCTGGGAGCGCGCCGAAAAAACTCTAGCACCTCGAGCCCCTCATTCCGGCGTTCGCGCCACCACCAGGGCGAGAACTTTTTGGGCGCCGCCGTGGAGCAGGGCGCGCGCCGCCGCGTCGAGGGTGGCGCCGGTCGTGGCGACGTCGTCGACCAGAAGGATGCGAAGTCCGGCGGCCGGGCGCCCGCGGCGCGAACGAAAAGCGCGGCGCATGTTGGTGAGGCGGCGCTCCCGCGGCAGACGGGATTGGGCGTGGGTGGCGCGCCTGCGACGCAGGGCGGCACGGCAAGGGAGATCGAGCTCGCGGGCGAGCGCCCGAGCGATGAGACCAGCCTGATTGAAGCCCCGCACCAGGCGTCGGCGCCAGTGGAGGGGGACCGGGACCACCAGGTCTACGGCCGGTAGGACCTGGGCAAAACGAGAGGCTAGGGTCTCGCCCAGCGCCTCTCCCAGGTAGTCGAGGCGCCCGAACTTGAGCGCTCGAATGACCTGGTCGAGGGGCGGCTGGTAGAGCCAGGCGGCGTAGAGGCGCTCGAAGGCGGGAGGCCGGGCGCGGCACCGGCCGCAGAGGAATCCGGCGGGAAGATTCGGTGCGACGAGGGCGCGGCCGCAGCGGGAGCAACCGTGAGCGGGCTGCGCCAAGCGGCGCGAGCAGTCGGAGCAGAGCCCGATCGGGGAGCTCCGCGTATCGCTCGAGCTTCCACAGGCGAGGCAGGGCGCGGGCAGAAGCCAAGTCGGCAGATAGCGGCTCCAGTGCTGGGCATTGTGGCTCATGGTGGCTGCGACGTTCCTTCTCCGCGATCCGTATTAGGGGAGACGTCTCTGCCTCAAGAGACGGAGTCGAAGGTATACTTCTGGCGTTTCGAGCGAGAGGAGAGCGAGCGATGATCGAATGCGGCCGCGGTTTACGACACTCCGGAAGGATTCTGGGCGCGCTCTTGGGGGTCATTTTGATGCTGGGTTTCCTGCCCGCGGCGGTGCACGCGCAGGGCGAGCCCTACACCTTCACCGTGGATCTCCTGGGAAGCGTCGGCGGCTCGCTCGACGCTCATAACAATCGCTTCGGCAACGCCGGCTTCGAAGCCGGCTTTTCCGTCCTCACCCAGCCCCAAACCTTGATCGGGGTGCGCGTGGGTCACCTCGGGCTGGGAGGGAGAAATGGCTTCGAGGGGCTCTCCGGCGCTGGTCTCGACTACCTCACGGTAGCGGGCGAGTATCGCTTCCCGGAGTCCTATTACGACTCCGGCCTCTTCTTCGGCCTTGGCGCCTATCACCTGAGCGGCCGTCTCGCATCCGGCCAGTCGGACAATCAGACCGAGCTCGGCCTCACTCTGGGGACGACCGGCGACTTCCCCATCAACCGCTCGTTGAGCATCTTGATCCAGCTCTCCGCTCACTACGCCAATTTCCATCAGGCGCAGGTCTTCGGAATGGCGCAGGGCGGCGTCGCCTGGCACTTTTAGGCCCCGGTCCCGCACCTGGCTTCTGCTGCGGTCCGTGAATCGGCTGCGGGTCTAATTCGGATCAGTGACGGCCGGCGATGACGCCGGCGCGGGAGGCGCGGCGCACGAGCTCGCGCCGTTGCTCCGCGGTGCCAGCGAAGAGCACCCGGACCCGGCTCGGGACGTCGTTGTCGCGCTCGATCTCGAGGATCTCGTGCACGTCAATCTCGTTGAGGATGCGAACCAGATCCGCCGGAGAGCGCCCTTCGGCGAGATCGAGGTCGAGGGCCTGACGGCGTCCAAAGAGAAGCTTCTCCAAGGGCTTGACTCCGGCCAGGATCAGGAGGGTGGCGAAGGCGCCGGCGATCGCCAAGACGTAGCTCTCGGCGCCCACCGCCATGCCGATCGCGGCTGCCACCCAGAGGCCCGCCGCGGTGGTGAGGCCGTGCACGGTGCCGTGCGACTTGAGGATGGTCCCGGCGCCGAGAAAGCCGATGCCGGCGACGATCGCCGCCGCGATCCGGGAGGGGTCCCAGCTCGTGTGGGCGAGAGCGGGAAAAGGGAGGGCGAGATTGAGAGAAAGGGTGGTGAAGAGCGCCGCGCCCAGCGAGATCAGCATGTGGGTGCGCAAGCCCGCCCACTGGCCGCTGTATTCGCGCTCCGCGCCGACCACCGCGCCCAACACCGCCGCCAAGACGATCTTCACGGCGAGGGCGCTGGCGCTCATGGCTGTTTGCTTTTTGCGCTCCCGCTGGCCGCCACGGGAGGGGGCGAGGCCGGCATGGCCGGGGTCTTCAGATAGTGACGAATCTCGGCGCGAATGACGGGCGAATCCCAATTGGTGGCGCCGATGAACTTCTTGACCGACTTGCCGTCGACCATCAGATAGGTTTCGGGGAGCTTTTCGGTGCCGAATCGGTGAGCGACCCTCCAGTTGGGGTCGAAGAGGACGGTCTGGGCGTCTTGCTCTCCGAGAAAGGTACGGACCTGCCCGACCTGGTCGGCCACCGCCACCATGAGAACCCGAAAGTCCGGATGATTGGAGAAATCGGAGGCCAAGCGCTCGATCGACGGTACCTCGGTGACGCATGGGGCGCACCAGCTCGCCCAGAAGTGCACGAGCGTCACCGGAGCGAGGTGCGCCGCCAAGGTGGTAGCGCGCGCGTGGTCGTCGAGCAAGAAGCTCGCGGGATCCTTTTCGGCCGGTTTGCCGCGCGGCCACAGCAGCGCGACGAGCGCCAGCACGATGACTGCGGCGAGGATAAGCTTCGACTGCTTGCCGAGACCGGTCGAGGTGGCGGGGGCCGAATCCTTGGGAGTCTTGTCGTCGGGTGATTCGCTCACAGTGAGCCTACCTTTCACGCCCCTAATATGCCACATCGTCGCCGTTCGAGGGAATGGAACCCGCGCCCGGCCCGTTGGATTCGGTGAGGACGCTCTTTGACGCGGCGCGAGAGCGGCCATAGAATGAATTCGGAAGAAAACCCCTTGACCAATTCCCCGCCGAAAGATCACACGCGGCCAAGCGCCCGTCCGGTGCTGACCGTGGGCGTCGTAATCGGGCCACAGCCCGCCTACGAGGTCGATGATCACCTGGACGAGCTGGCGGCGCTCGTCGACACCGCCGGCGGTTCGGTAGTGGGGCGCGCGGTGCAGCGCCGCGACCGCCCCGACGCCGCCACCTTCATCGGCAAGGGCAAGGTGGCGGAGATCCGGCGCGCCGCGGACACGCTCGCGGCCAAGATGGTCGTGTTCGACGACGATCTGACCGCGAGCCAGGTCAACAATCTGGAAGGCGCGCTCGGACTTCCGGTGGTCGACCGCAGCGGTCTGATCCTCGAGATCTTCGAGCAGCGGGCACGAAGCCGCGAGGCGCGCACCCAAGTCGAGCTCGCGCGTTTGAACTACGAGCTGCCTCGCCTCGCCCGGCGGTGGGGACACCTGTCGCGGCAGGTGGGCGGCATCGGAGTGCGCGGCGGCGAAGGTGAGAGCCAGCTCGAGGCCGACCGCCGGATCCTGCGGCGGAGGATTGCCCGCCTCACCCGTGATCTCGAGAAGATCGAGCGTACCCGCAAGGTGCAACGGGGCGGACGGCAGCACGTCGCGACGGTGGCGCTCGCCGGCTACACCAACGCCGGCAAGTCGACCCTCTTCGAAAGGCTCACCCGAACTTCGACCAAGGTCGAGGACCGGCTCTTCGCCACGCTCGACTCGCGCCTGCGCCGTGGAACGGTGGGCGATTGGGGGGAGCGCTCCGTGGTCTTCGCCGATACCGTCGGCTTCATTCGCAAGCTCCCGCACCACCTGGTCGCCTCCTTCCGTTCGACCTTGGAGGAGGTGACCTTCGCCGACTGCGTCCTCCACGTCATCGACCGCTCGCACCCGCGCTGGCGCGAGCAGGTGGAGGTCGCCGACGCGGTCCTCGCCGATCTCGGGGTCGACCCTCACCGGGTGCTCAAGGTCTACAACAAGATGGACCGGGCCGGAGAGCTCGCCATGGTCGAGGACGGCGTCGCCGTCTCGGCCTTGACCGGCGCGGGTCTCGACGAGCTTCGCCTCCGGATCGGCGAGTACCTGAGCGCCGATCGCTCGGCCGCGCAAGAGCCCGCCTCCTCCGAGCTCGCCCAGTTTTCCTAGAGATTTCGCGGTCGGCCTAGGCTGCTCCGAGTGGCCCGGGTATTCGCTTGCTCAGCTCCGCGTTTCGTCCATGGCCAGGCGCTTGATGAGCTGGATCTGGCCGGCGTGGTAGAGGTCGTGGGCCGCGGCGCCGGTGACGAGCTCGACCAAGGAGAATTTGCTTCCCTCGACCTTGCGGGCGAGGTCTTTCACGCTTAGGCCTACCACCGCCTCGCGCAAGAGACGGTGCTGCTCCTCGAGAAGGGCCCGATCGACCTTCCAGGCCGCTTCGTTCGTCTTACCCGCCTCCGGGCGGACGAAGAAATTGGATCCCTCGAGGGGAAAGGAGCCGCGCTGCGCGCCGGTGATCTTGCGCCGCACGATGTACTTCCAGTACGCGGCGTGGAGGGTGTACTCCCAGATGTTGTGGCGCTCCGGTGACGGGCGCCAGGCGGCGATCTCGGCCCTCACTCCGCGTACCGATCCCTTGAGGTTGGTGCCGTGCCAGGACTTGTGATCGTAGG
>JBJKRB010000030.1:0-5121 GCA_046704885.1 Thermoanaerobaculia bacterium
GCCGCCTTGACCGCCTCGACCTTGTCGGCCGGCTCCTGATCGGCCAGGACACGGTCGGCTCCCACCGTCTCGCCCACCGCCTCGGCGAAGGCGGCATGATCGCCGGTCACCAACGTGACCTCCGAGAAACCGGTCTCGCGCAAGGCGCGGATCGTCTGGGCGGCGTCGTCGCGAATCGGATCGCTCAAGCGCAGCGCCGCCACCAACCGCCCGTCGACGGCGATGAAGACCAAGGAGGAGCCTTCGCTCAAGCTCCGCTGGCGAAGCGCGAGCGCTTCGGCTGGTAGCTCGACCGCCTCTCCCACCCAGCGCAGCTTCCCCAGCCGGACGCGGCGGCCATCGACCATGCCCTCGATTCCCGAGCCGGTCTCCTCGCGAACCTCGCGCGGAAATCCCAGGTCGAGGCCGCGCCGGCGCGCGGCATGGACGATCGCCATGGCGAGGAGGTGCGGCGACATCTGATCGAGGGTGGCGGCGAGGCGCAACGCGTCGTCGGCGCTCAGATCGGAGAAGAGGTGGACCTCCTCGAGCTTGGGCGCGCCCGCCGTCACCGTGCCGGTCTTGTCGACCAGCAGGGTGCGGCCACGCGCCAGGGTCTCGAGCGCCCCTCCCCCCTTGATGATGATCCCCTTGCGCGCCGCGCGCGAGATCCCGGAGACGATGGCGATGGGAGCGGCCAGAATGAGCGGGCAGGGGGTGGCGACCACCATCACCGCGAGACCCCGCACCGGGTCACCGGAGAGAAGCCAGGCGAGGCCGGCCATGGCGATGGTGACGGGAAGGAAGATCACCGAGTAGCGGTCGGCAAGGCGGACGAGGGGCGCCTTCTCCGCTTGCGCCTCCTCGACCAAGCGGACGATCCCGGCGTAGGTCGAGGCCTCCGCCGTGGCGGTGGCGCGCAGATCGAAGGGACCTCCGGCGTTGACTACGCCGCTCGCCACCCGGTCTCCTTCCGGGTGCTCGATGGGACGCGCCTCTCCGGTGAGAGCCGACTCGTCGAGGACGACGCTCTGTCCTGGGTGCTCTCCGGCCACCAGACCGTCGACCGGCAGCACCTCTCCTGGCTTGATCAAGAGCCGGTCGCCGACTCGGACCTCCGCCAGCGGCACGACCTCGACGCCGCCATCGAGGTAGCGGTGGACGGTCCTTGGGACCCGCTCGACGAGCGCCGAGAGCTCGCGGCGCGCCCGGCTGCCGGCGATGCTCTCCAGGACCTGGCCCCCCGTCAACATCAGGGCGATCACGGTCCCCGCGAAGTACTGGCCCAGGAGCAGAGCGCCCGCCATCGCCAGCAACGCGATGACATCCACCCCGGCCCGGCCCCGTGCCAGATCCCGAATCACCCGCACCGAGAGCGGCACCAAGACCAGCAGGGTGGCAACGCCCCAACTCCAGGCGGCATTGCCCGGGCGGCCGAGAAACCAAAAGACACCGCCCGCGATCAATCCGGCGAGAACGACGACGAGGAGGGCCCAGCCGAGATTGCCGAAGTCGACTCTCCAGCGCCGGCGCCGATCGGCAACGCGTGAGGTTGCGGCCGCGGAAGAGGCGCGGCGCGGCGGCGCGGCGCCGGAGGACGGAGCCAAGGGAGAGCTAGTCCGCTTCTTGCTTCGGTTCGACGATCCGGTTGCGCAGGGCGTAACCCACGACTTGAGCGCGGTTGTGCAAGTGCAGCTTGTCGAGGATATTGCGCACGTGGAACTTCACCGTGTTCTCGCTCACCTCGAGCCGCTTGGCCAACTTGCGATTGGAGGTCACCCCCTCCACCATGAGCTCGAGGACCTCCTTTTCTCGATCGGTCAAGGCATCCGGGTCCTGGTAGCCCGAGACCCCCCGCTTCTGGCGCGCGAACTCGTTCAACAGCGAGCGCGCCAAGCGCGGAGTCAGTGCCGGTTCGCCCCGATTGATGGCGTCCAACAGGCTCAAGAACTGCTCCGATTCGAGGTCCTTCAGGAGATAGCCCTTGGCGCCTGACTTGATGGCCTCGAAGAGCTTCGCCTCATCGTCGGCCGCGGTCAGGATGACGACCTTGATGTCGGGAAGCTCGGCGCTCAAGCGCCGGGTCGCCTCGAGCCCATCCATCTCCGGCATCATCAGGTCCATCAAGATGACGTCCGGCTTCAGCTTCCATGCGAGCTCGATCGCCTCCCGCCCGTTTCCGGCCTCTCCCACGACCTCGAAGTCGTGAGCCATCAACAGGCTCTTCAAGCTGTCGCGAAACAACGCGTGATCGTCAGCGATCAGAATATTCATAAGGCTCCCCCATGACGGTGTTGCTTGGGATCGGAATCTCGAGCGCCACCCGGGTTCCTTCACCCGGTGCGGTCTCGACGTTGAAATCGGCATGAATGGCCTCGGCGCGCTCCCTCATGATCGCAAGGCCGAAACGAGGAAACTCTCCGGATCGCGGCTCGCCTGGATCGAAGCCCCGCCCGTCGTCGCGAATCACCACCTCCAAGTGGGGGCCATTCCAAGCGATGCGAACCGCGGCCTCGCGCGCCGCCGCGTGTTTCCGGATGTTGGCCAGGGCCTCTTGAACGATACGAAGGAGCTGGAGCTCGGTGTTGACCGGCAGGCGAAGGCCGGGCTCGATCTCGACCTGGCATTGGATGCCGCTCTGGTCCTGCCAGCTCTCGATGAAACGGGTCAGGGCCTGATCGAAAGTCTGCTCGGACCCGACTTGGGTACGCAGCGCGGCGATTCCTTCGCGAACGTCGGTGTAGACCTCGCGCGCCGCCTCCGCCAACTGCTTGAGTTGCGCCCGCGCCTCGAGTGTTCGCCCCTTCTCGAGCAGGGCGGCGACCGCCTGTGCCTTGGTGTTGACGTAAGCGAGGACCTGCGCCATCCCGTCGTGCATCTCACGCGCGATTCGCACCCGCTCCTCGGCGACCGCGAGCGAGCGCAGGCGCTGATGGAGAACCGCGCTGTCGATGGCGATCGCGGCGCTCGTGGCGAAGCGAACCAGCGACTCTTCGTCCTCGTTGCTGAACTCGAGACCATCCTCCTTGTCGGTGACGTAGAGATTTCCGCGCATATCGCCGCGGCAGACGATGGGCACTCCCAGAAGCGTGTGCATCGGTGGGTGGTTAGGAGGAAAGCCGACGGAGCGCGCATCGCGCGCAATGTCGGGCACCCGGATCGGTGAGCCATCCTCGAGCAAGACTCCCAAGAGGCCGTGCCCCCGCGGCGGCGCGCCGATCAGGGCGCGAGCTTCGTCGCTGATCCCGGCGGTGATGAACTCCTGAATATGCCCGTCGGAGTCGATCACCGAGATCGCCCCGTAGCGGGCATCGAGCAAGAACCTCGCCTGATCGACGATCTTCTGCAACAGCTTCTCGATCCCGAGCTCTCCGTGGATGTCGAGAGCGGCGCGATGCAGCGCCAGAAGCTCTTTGTTCTGCTGCGCCAGCTTGTGCTGCATGCGCGAGACCAGCGTGAATGCGGCGGCGAAGAACGAGAGAATGCTGACCAGGACAAAACCGTCCATGACCAGCCGTCCCGGCCAGTGGGTGAGGTAAGGGTAGAGGAGGATGCGCGCCGCCTCGAGGATTCCCCAATAGGCGACGAGGGCGGCCGCGAAGGCCCACTTGATGTGGCGAAGCTTGATCGCGTTCTGCTCGGGCACGACTCTCGACCCGTACACCGTTGACCGCTCCGCGCTGCCACGCGGTCAGTGCCAGGTTTCTCTTTCCAATGCTAGCAGCCGCGCGGGCAGTCGTCACCGCTAGCGGTAGCGGCGGACACTGGACACCCCGGTCAGGGCGTAGATGGGGCACCAGCCGACGACGCCGGTGAGCAACGGGATCCAGCCGAAGAGGTCGAACGCTACGTCCCAGACACCACCCACGAGCTGACTCCAGCCTACTGCCAATAGCGTGACGCCCAAGGCGATCCGGAACACGCGGTCCCAAAGGGCTTGATTGAGAATTGCCTTCACGTTCGCTTCTAACCTCTATTCCGTTGTCCCGAGTCGGCCGACGTCCGGATTCCGGCCTCACCAAGAATCATCGCGTTTCCCGGTCAAATGCACCACGACCCGCCGGGTAGCCGCGTCGCCACCCGATAGGGCAGGAGCAAATGATCCACGTTGGGGGCTGCCCTTGCTAAGGAATCAGCACACCCGAGCCGAAGAAGTCACCATCGCGCAGTGCTTCCAGGGCCTCGTTCGCGCGCTCAAGCTCGAAGGTCGTGACCGCCGCTTCGATGGGAATTTGCGGCGCCAGGGCGAGGAACTCATCACCATCACGCCGGGTGAGGTTGGCAACCGAACGAAGGTCGCGCTCGTGCCAGAGGAGGTCGTAGGAGAAGGAGGGAATGTCGCTCATGTGGATGCCGGCACAAACGACGGTGGCGCCAGGAGCGCTGGCGGCGAGAGCGGCGGGGACGAGGGCGCCGACCGGCGCGAAGAGGATAGCGGCGTCGAGCGGCTCCGGCGGCTCTTCATCCGAGCCTCCCGCCCACTCGGCTCCGAGCTCGCGAGCGAACTCCTGCCCCTCCTCGTCGCCGGGACGGGTGAATGCGAAAAGCCGCCGCCCCTGGTGACGTACGACCTGGGCCAAGATGTGCGCCGCCGAGCCGAACCCATAGAAGCCGAGGCGCTCGGCCTCGCCGGTCATGCGCAGCGCCCGATAGCCGATGAGGCCGGCGCAGAGCAGTGGCGCCGCCTCGAGATCCGCGAAATCGTCCGACAGGGCGAAACAGAAGCGCTCGTCCGCCACCGTCTCCTCGGCGTAACCGCCGTCGATCTGATAGCCGGTAAAACGCGCCTCGGGGCAGAGATTCTCCCGTCCGGAGAGACAAAAGCGGCAGTGACCGCAGGTCCAGCCGAGCCAGGGAACCCCCACTCGCTGCCCGACCTCGAAGCGCTTTGCCCCCGGCCCACGCGTCTTCACCCGGCCGACGATCTGGTGGCCGAGGATGAGGGGAAGCTTGGGCTGGTCGAGCTCGCCATCGAGGATGTGAAGGTCGGTCCGGCAGACGCCGCAGGCCAGGACCTCGAGCCCCACCTCGCCGGGGCCCGGAGCTGGCGTGGGAAGCTCCCTTGCCAGCAGCCGCTTTCCCGCTTCTTCCAGCACCATCGCGCGCATGTCATTAGCCTAGCAGGTGCTATGTATCGTGGTT
>JBJKRB010000031.1:0-7597 GCA_046704885.1 Thermoanaerobaculia bacterium
TTCCCGACCGGCTCCGAGGAGCACGAGCGCATGGTGCTCGAGGCGGGCGGCGTGGTGCTTCGCTACGGCTACTTCTACGGCCCCGGCACCTACAGCGAGGGAGGGCCGCCTCCGCCTCCGCCTCGGATCCACGTCGACGAAGCGGCACGGCGCACCATGGAGGCGCTCGACGCCCCGCCGGGGACGCTCCTCGAAGTGGTCGAAACCTCAGCGGATCGGCGGGGATGACGCGTGGCCGATAGCCGCTACCCTCCGCGCTCGGCGCAGAGACGCTTTGCGGTAGAGTAATCGATCATCAGACACGAAATTCCTGGTATTCCGCGCAGTGGCTAGCATGCGGAGGGAGGGTCCAGTGTCCGAGAACGCGGCCGATCGACTCCAGATTCGTTCCATGACCCGCGACGAGCTCGACCTCCTGGTCGAGTGGGCGGCGAAGGAAGGTTGGAACCCGGGCGTCCACGACGCCGAGCACTTCTGGCAGGCCGATCCCCGAGGCTTCATCGCCGCGGAGATCGAGGGCGAGCTGGTCGGAGGTGGCTCGATCGTTTCCTACGGGCACCATTACGGATTCATGGGTCTCTTCATCGTGCGCTCCGATCTTCGCGGCCAGGGCTTCGGCGATCGCCTCTGGCACGATCGCAAGCGGCGGCTTCTCGAGCGCCTAAAAGAGCCGAGCTTGATCGGGATGGATGGCGTCTTCACGATGCAGGACTACTACGCGCGCGGCGGGTTCAGCTTCTACACTCGTGACCTGAGATTCGAGGGGCGGGGAGCGGATTCGACGGGCTCTTCCCAGGTCGTCGACCTCGAGCAGTTCGCTTTCAGCGAGGTCGATGCTTACGACCAGCGGCACTTTCCGGCGCCGCGCGCGGCGTTCCTCGACCGCTGGATCAAGGCTCCGGGCGGCGCCGCCGTCGGAGTCCGCCGCGACGGCCGCCTCGCGGGGTTCGCCGTCCTGCGTCCCTGCCTTGTGGGTTACAAGATCGGTCCACTCTTTGCCGACGACGCGGAGCTTGCCGAGCTGTTGTTTTGCGAGCTGTCGCGCAAGGTCGCCGGGGAGGCGATCTTCCTCGACGCGCCGGAGAATAATCCCTTCGCGCTGGCGCTGGCCGCGGCGCACGACATGAAAGAGGTCTTCGGTTGCGCCCGCATGTATCTTGGGCAGGCACCGCGGCTCGCCGATCACGAAGTCTTCGGAGTGACTACTTTCGAGCTGGGCTGAGGACGCCGCCGGCGTCGTCGGTCGAGAGCAAGATCCTCGGCTCTCGGTTGTTGAACCAGAGAAGGCTCCGAGGCGAGCCGCCAGCGAAGGCGCCGCAAGGGTCGAGTCGACAGCGAGGAGTTGGGAATGAAGCGACAAAGAGACGATCGATTCTCGAGGCAGTCGAACCCGGATCGGTTCCGGGCCAATCGCCCGCCGAGATACGGCGCGGTCCTGGTTGTGGCCGCGATCCTCGCTTTCGTTCCGCTCGCCGCCGCGGCGCACGACCTGCCGCTCGGCGATGGTCACGTAACCGACCACCCGGCGGTGGGCAACGTCTACTCCTGTCGTACCACGTTCCGCCGCGGTGGGGCGCGTCACGCCGGATCCTGGTTTCATGGCGATACCTGGAACCCCACCGAAAAGCCCCACGTCCAGGGGCATGTCTACTGGCCCGAGGCGGCGTTCACGCTCACCCTCGAAGGCTCCGATCTCCTCTTCACCGGCAACAGCTTGCCGATCAAGGAGCCGACCGGGACCTTCCCCATCGCTCCCACCGATCCGGCGTACCAGTACGACACGAATCCCAACCCGATCGCGGCGCAGCATTTGAAGTTCGAGATCCCCGCCGATCCGGTCCTGGCGGCCGCGCCGAGCTGCCTGCCGATGGGGATGATCGGGTTCACCGTGAGCGGCGTCGCTTTCTACAGCGCCCTCGACGACGCGGGGCGCGACGCCGCGGCGCACGAGATCCAGGACCGCTGCGACGGCCACCCGCAGGCCAACTCGCAGTACCACTATCACAACGCGTCGCCCTGCATTCCGGGAGTCGAGAGCGACAAGGTCGTGGGCTGGGCGCTCGACGGCTTCCCCATTCTCGGCTTGAAGGACGCGAACGGGAAGTACGTGACCGACGCCGACCTCGACGCATGTCATGGAAGGCGCGAGAAGGTGACGGTCGACGGACGCACCTACGACTACGCCTACCACTTGACCCGCGAGTATCCCTACACGCTCGGCTGCTTCGTCGGCAAGCTTCTCCCCGGCACCAAGCAGGAGATCCGCGACGGTCTCGAGCCTTCGCGCCGGCCGCGGCGGCGTGGAATGCGGCGCCCCGGAGGCCCGCCGCCTGTCTTCGGCGGCGACTAGGGTCGACGGAAGCGCGACCGGTCAGCGCTGGAACGCGTAGGAGAGCTTGAAGAAGAGCTCACGGGTCGAGGGTTGAATGCCCAGTCCCGGGACGTAGGGCCGGTCGTCCCCGTATCCCAGGTAGAGAACGCTCTGCCAGTTCAGACGGTAGCTGAAGAGGAGCGAGCCCTGGAGCTGGCCCGTCCGCCGATCGACCACGTAGGTGTAGAGGTCAGGGTTGCGAACCGTGTCCACCCATTGGACGATCAGGCGAAGGTACGACTTCGCGTTGAAGTTCAAGAGTGTCTTCAGACGCGCGACGGTGGCGGTGTAGAGGCGGCCACGCAACCCCGACGCGGCACGCTCGTTCAGCCAGTCGCGCTCCCCGTAGAAGTCGAAGGATAGACGGTCGACGGGCCGTAGCGTGATGCTGGTGGTGAGCGTTCCGCCATTTCCCAGCCGGATGTTCTCGAAGTCCGGCTGTTGACCCATGTTGCCGGTAAAGGTGAGGGCCGACACATGGTTCCCAGGCGCCAGCCGGATGGTGAAGTTTCCGTTGTCGAAGCGGAAGAGTCGCGTCCCCACGAGCTGCACCCAGTGGACCACTGCCGTATCCCAGAAGAGGTCGCGCTTGGCCTGGAAGTTGGTGCCCAGGGCCCAGCGGCCGGTGAGCACCCCGCCCGCTTGCTGCCAGCTCTGCTGCAGGTTGAGGTAGGACTCGACCCGCGTTACGTAGTTGTTCGGATAGATGTCGTGCGCCACCCACTGGTGGATCTGGCGGTAGCCCACCTGAGGCACGAAGCCATCTTGTGCCCGGAAGTCCTGACCCACGTCGTCGTAGATGGTGCGCGCGTTCCAGTGCGTGGTGTTGTACCGCCATTGCAGCTCCAACGCCCCGTCGGAGAGCATCCGTCCGTCCCACTGGGGAGCGAGATCGGGACGGTTGGGGGTCTGGGTGACGCTGAACAGATATTGCCCGGTGAATTGATTGCGCGCGTTCGGATTCCACTGGAAATCCGGGCCGAAGACGCGGTTGTAGCCGGTCCCCGCGTTCTCCCGGTCGGTGAAGAGGAACCCGAGGTAGGAACGGCCGAAACGGTGGCGTGCCCGCCCGATCGCGACCGTGGAGCTGAAATCCTGGGCAACCAGACTGGAGGAGAGCGGTCCGGGGATGACGACGCTGCCGCCGCCGCGGTCCTGGGTGATGAGAAAGGTGTAAGCGGTGCCGCTGCGGCTTCCGGTGAGCCGCGTGCCCCAGCGCGGCGAGGTGATGGTGCGGGTGTAGACCGCTTGGATCGGGGTCTGGAAAAGGTCAACGCCCTCCATGAAGAAGGGGCGCTTCTCCGGGTAGAAGAGAGCGAAGCGCTGGTTCTCGGAGATTTGGGCGACGTCCGATTCGACCTGGGAGAAGTCCGGGTTGACCGTGAGGTCGATGGCGTTGTCGGCGTTGGGAGTGAGCTTGGCGTCGAGGCCACCCTCGAAGCTCACCGGCTCGCTGACGAACGGGGTCCCGGCCGCGCCCTTCGCGTGGCTCTTCTCGCGTCCGGTCACGTAGGGGGCCATCACCCAGTGATGGTTGCTGGGAAGCCCCGTGATCCCGGAGAGCTCGGTCTCGCGGCACAAGATGCAGTTCGAGCCCCGGGGCACGGCGACGTTCATGATCTGGTAGCGGTTATCGCGCGGGTAGTTGCGGTAGAGGATGATTCCCCAGGTTTGGGGATTGAGCTTGGCGTAGCGCAGCGACGACATCGGAATGCGAATCTCTGCGTTCCATCCGTGGCTCGTGATGCGAGCCGCGGCGTCCCAGAAGAAGTCGGGAGAGAAGTCCTCGGACCCGGAGCCGCCGCCGCCGTGACCGCCGCTCGAGCTGTCGTTTCTCGTTCCGTCGGTTTGAATGCCGCGAGCGGTGACGAAGAGCTCCTGCGCGGTGATCTGAGTGTTGCGGGTATCGAGGATGACTCCGACGTAGTCCTGATCGGTCGACAGGCCGTCGCGTTCGCCGAAAGGAGCGCGGATGGCGGACGGGTGGGGGTCGTCGCACTGGAAGGCGACGTAGAGATACTCGCGATCGTAGGCGATCCAGGCGGTGGTCTTGACCGGCGGCGGGTTGTTGTCGCCGGGGCTCACCTCGTAGAACTTGGTGATCTTGGTCGCGTTCTTCCACCCCGGGTCTCCGAGCCTGCCGTCGATCTGAATTGTTGCCGTCGCTCGGGCGAGCTTCAAGGTCGGTCGATCGGGTCGATGGGGAGGAGGCTTGTGCTCGGCCGCGAGGAGAGCGGAGCTCGGCAAGAGCGCAACGAGGCTCGCGACGAAAGCAATCGAGGCCCTGAGCTGACGGCACGGTATTGACAATTCGAGATCTCCGGCTGCGGACTTTTCCAGCGGTCAGTGCAGGATATACGAATCCGGCCTTCGCGAGTTGCCCCACGCGAGCGGCGAACCGAGGGTGGGCATCGTGTTAGCTTGTTCGAGGCAGGCTTTGGATCTTGCCCCTTGCGACGAGGTAACGCGACTATGGGACTCTACGGCCGTTTCGTTCTTCCTCACCTCGTTCAGTTTGCTTGCGGCTTGAAACCGGCGCGGCGGCAGCGCCTGAAGATCGTTCCAAAGGCGGCGGGAAAGGTTCTCGAGATCGGCTTCGGCTCCGGTCTCAACCTCCCTTTCTATCGTCCCGATGCGGTGGAGAAGATCTGGGCGCTCGAACCGGCGGACGCGATGTGGAAGCTGGCCACGGAGCAGCTCGCCGCCTCCTCGATCGCCGTCGAGAGGATTGCGGCCTCCGCCGAGGAGATCTCCCTCGCCGATGCCAGCGTCGACACGGTCGTCGTCACCTACGCCCTGTGCGTGGTTCCCGACATCGCCTTGGGGCTCGCCGAGATCAAGCGCGTGCTCAAGCCGGGCGGCAGCCTGCTCTTCTGCGAGCACGGCGCGGCGCCGGACCCTGAAGTCCTGCGTTGGCAGAACCGGCTCAATCCCGTGTGGAGACCTCTTGCCGGCGGCTGCAACCTGAATCGGCACGTCCCCTCCCTGCTCGAGTCCGCCGGTTTCGAGATCGCGGAGCTCGACACCATGTACATTCCCGGCTGGCGTCCCGCCACCTTCAACTACTGGGGACGGGCGATCCCGCGTCCGGAGTAGGCCCGTAGCCAAGAGTGCCAGGCACCTTTGCCCCCAGGCTCATCGCTGGAACGGATCTCGTTCGGCGATTCGTTGCGAGCTGTTGAAGCGATTGCATCATTGCTCCGGTCTCGGCGTGGGTGTACCTTGACGAGATTCGCGGCAAGAGGACGGGTTCGAAAGTGGCCTTTTCCGCTCAGCCTCGGATCCGCGCCGTTCGTGAGCGTCATCGGGAGGGAAGGAATGTCTGACTCGAGGCTTCGTCGTTTTACGTTAGGAATCTCAGCTATTTTCTTGGGCTGCGCCCTCTTCGGCGCTCCTTCCGCCTGGGCCGCGACCATCTGGCGGGTCGCGCCGGGCGGCGCCACGAGCGGCGGCTGCGGCTCGTCATGGGCGAGCCCCTGTTCTCTGCAGCACGCGCTGACCTCGGCCGCCTCGGGGGATGAGATCTGGGTCGAGAGAGGTTTCTACACGCCGGGCGCGGTCCAGAGCGACACGTTCGCCATTGCCAGTGGCGTCGCGGTCTACGGCGGGTTCGCGGGCACGGAGACGGCGCGCAGCAATCGCAATCCGGCGGCGAACGTCACCATCCTTTCGGGCGACATCGATGGCAACGACGCCAACTTCGGCACGACGAACATCGACGCGACCTATTCCGATATCAATGGCAAGAACAGCTACAACGTGGTGACGATGGACGGCACCGGGACTCCGATTGACACCTCGACGGTCCTCGACGGCTTCACTATCACCGGCGGCGACGCGGAGGGCTCCTTTCCCGCCTCCGGAGGCGGTGGGCTCCTGTGCGACGCGTACGGCGGCGGCAAGTGCGATCCGACGCTCGCCCATCTCGTCTTCAGCGGCAACGAGTCGGGCGACGTCGGCGGCGCCGCTTACCTCCTGGGCCACGGGGCGGAGAGCAGCCCCACGCTGACCGAGGTCGTCTTCACCGGGAACCAGGCGGTGAATGCCGGGGGAGCGATCTACGCCGACGGAGGTGGGGGGGGTGTGAGCAGTCCAACGTTCACGGACGTTACCTTCAGCCAGAACAAGAGCGCATTCGACTCCGGTGGAGCGATCTTCGACGATGGCTACAAGGGCGTGAGCAGTCCGACGTTGACCAACGTCACCTTCAGCGGCAACCACGCTGGGACCAACGGCGGCGCGATGGCGAACATGGCAACGTACGCTGGCAGCAGCAAGAGCAGTCCAAAGCTGACCAACGTCACCTTCAGCGGCAACGATGCGCAAGTGGGCGGAGCGATCTTTAACGACGGGTTGGGAATCGGGGATTCGACGCCGACTCTGATCAACGTAATCCTCTGGAAGGACACGGCGCCGGTGGGATCCGGCCCCGAGATCTGGAACGCGAACAGCGCCCAACCGACGATCAGCTACAGCGTGGTCGAAGGCTCGGGGGGCAGCGCGAGCTGGAATACGAGCTTCGGTGTGGACGGCGGGCACAACCTCGACGCGAATCCGATGCTCGGCCCGCTCAAGAACAATGGGGGGTTCACCGACACGATGGCGCTTCTCGCCGGAAGCTCGGCGATCGACGCGGGCGACGACGGCTCCTGCCCCTTGACCGACCAGCGTGGCGTCACCCGGCCACAGGGGCCGCGTTGCGATATCGGCGCCTACGAGGCGATCACAGCGGTCACCGCGATTCCGACTCTCTCGCCCTCGGCGCTGCTGCTTCTCGCTCTCGGTCTGGCGTTCGCCGCCACCCCGATGGTTCTGCGCCGCACGTAGGGGCGATGGGCGGGTCGCCCTTTCCAGCGTTCGACGCCGGCGTCTCGCCGGCGCTCGACTAGGGAGGATCGCGATGAAGACGAACCGTCGTCTCCGTGTGGTGCTTCCGGTTCTCGTTCTCGCGGCTGTGCCGCCTGCTCTGTTCGCGCAGGGGGCCGCACGCGTCGAGATCCCCATCCATCAGGTGACGCTGCGGCGTGGGGCGCGGCGGTTCAGCGTTTCGCTCAGAATCGGCGCGAAAAGGGTCGAAGCGGGGCTCGACTCGGGCTCGACGGGGCTGCGCGTTCTGCCCGGCGTCCTGAGCGCCACGGATGCCAGAGGCGGAGGGAGGCGGAGCACGTATTCCTTCGGCTCCGGGGTTCGCTTGAGGGGTGTTGTCGGCCGGGCGCGCCTCGCGCT
>JBJKRB010000032.1:0-9623 GCA_046704885.1 Thermoanaerobaculia bacterium
CCGGCGCCCATCGCCAGGTTCATCGACGCCGAGGTGTCAAGCAGGATGAAGAGATAGGGCTGGGCGGTATCGAAACGGAGGAGATCCTTGTCGTCCGTCCACCCGGGCCGGCTGGTGGCGAGCAGTAGCGCTACCACCGTCGTGGTCAGGGCGAGGGCGAAGAAAAATTTTCCGAAGGGTTGCCGGCGCTGGTCTCGCATAAAACGTCTCCTCAGAACCTGATGGTGCCCGCGGTGACGCCCTGCTGGATCTGTCTGTAGGCGTCGGTGGTGATTTCGCGGGGCTGGATCTCGACGATCGCGGCCACGGTCTTCTGCGCGCCAATCGCGCCGCTCGATCCGAGCATGCGGCTCGCGGTCGTCGTGATGGCGTAGTCCGCCTGCCGGTAGACGTGCGCCCGATAGGTTCCCGAGTTGTTGATCTGGCAGAGGTTACAGGGCGCGTCGAGGATGAGGTAGAAGGGGCTGAGCGAGATCTTGTCCTTGACTAGGAGCGCGGTCCCCGGCTCGGTGAGATCGTAGGTGTACGCTCCATACTGCTCGTCGACGATGGCGCGCGCGGTAGCGGCGGAGATTCCCGAGTCGGCGGAGTAGAAGACGCGATTGATCGAGCGCTCGTTCGATCCCGCCTGTTCCTCGGTTTGGGTGATGAGCGCCAGGGCGAGGCCGACGATACTGAGGACCAGCAAGGCGAGAAGGGCGACGATGTACGCGCTTCCCTCCTCTCTTTTCAGTTGCTTCCGCTTTCGTGGTATTGCTTTCATCTTCATTAGTCCAGGTTCCTCAGCTCGACGATGGTGGTGAGCTCGCGACGCCGGTGCGCGCGGGCCTTCTGCTCAGCGTACGTGGATGGGGTCGCGGGTTCGTTGTAGGCGTGATCTTCGATCGTTTGGATAGCGGGTGCAATGTAGTTCGGCGCGGCGCCCGCGGTCTCGGCGAGGGTGGTGACGCGCAGGTAGAGGAGCGGGCGGTTGGGAACGTTCCAGGTGATGGTGCTGTCGTTGGGGCTGTTCAGCATCCATTCATCGGTCGCCGCGGTGAGCGTCGCGTTGTTGCTCTGATCGTCGACGATTCCATTGCCGTTGAGGTCAATGCCGAAGGCCACCTGGAGGTCGAGAACGTTGTCGGCGATGTCCTCGCCCAGGTTGGCGTTGTCGCCGCCGGTCGGGGTGTTGGTGTTGGGATAGAGCTCGGCCCGCGATAGGACGGAGATCTTGGCGCTCGTTGGACTGCCCGGCACCGAGGGCTCGGAGCGGATGTAGTACTTGTACTCCTGCAGGACGCCGGCGAAGGCGACGGTTCTGAGTGCCTGCGGGTAAGTGGCTCCGACCATCAGCTGGAGGTAGTCGTCGGCTGCGCCGCTGCCGCCAATGGAGCCGATCTTGTAGTTGATTGTCGCCGTACCGCTGCTGATTGTGCTCCCCGCCTGAATAGCGGCGACCGCATACTTGCCCAGTGGACTGACGAAGAGAATCGCCGGCTGCTGGCCTGCGTTGGCGTCGGCGATAGCCCCTGCCAGCCAGTCGTGCTGGGTCGACTGACCGAAGCTCTGGGGCACCCCGGTGGGGCTCACGTTCTTGATGATCAGTACTCCGTTGCCGTTCGCGTTGGGGGGCGAGAAGTCAGCAGTGTTGATCGGGTTGAGCGAATAGACCGGTCCGCTGAAGACTCCGCGCACGGTCAAGATGTCCGTGCCAGCGACGACGGCCGGGCCGCCGGAACCGCCAATCGTGGGGGTCCCAGTCACGTTGTCGTCGACCTCGATCGCGTCCCCTGTGGGGAGGAGCTTGCCAGCGAAGCCATTTGCTGCGGCCGGGCTCCAGACGGCAAGTCCGCCCCGCCCCGCCATGCGCACGACCCGCACCAGGTCGTACTGGCCGATGCGCAACGACTGCTGCATGTCGGCGACGTTGGTCTCGACCCGGGCGAGCCGGCTGTTCAGGTCGAAGAGATAGAGGACCCCGACGAGGATCAACACGAGGACGAAGAGCGAGACCACCAGCTCGATCAGGGTGAACCCGGCTTCTCCTCTCTCCGCCGCTCTCGATTTTTCGGCGCCCGTCGCTTTGCTGGTTCCCTTTCGATTCCTCATTCCGCGTTCCTCATCCGCCTACTGCGAGCGGAAGTTTCGCAGGGTCACCTGCTTGGCCGATCCCAGAGGGTTTCCCGGCGCCCGCAACGCCTGCACCACCACCGTAATCTCCTTGAGGTGAACCGAGCCCGGCGGCGAGCTTCCATCGAGCGGCGTCGAAAAGGTGGCGTCATTGATCCCGAACTGCTCGACGGTCGTGACCCGGGTGAAGAGCGGCGTCTTGCCGGCGTTCTGGGCGGTCGTGACCGTGCCCGGGAGCCACATCTGATCTTGTTTCGAGTAGTACTCCTGCGTGACGAGCTGGGTGGAGCCCGCGGGGATGGTCATCGCCGCGTTGCCCCAATCGATCGCGTTGTACTGCTCGAGCCTCTCCTTGGCGAAGTTGGTGACCCGCGTGTAGTCGAAGCCGGCGAGATTCTGGGCCATCGAGCTCGTGTAGATGGGCAGGACTCCCAGGGCGATGAACATGAGGATCGCCGCGGCGATCAGGACCTCGATCAAGGAGAAGCCTCCCTGGCGAGATCTCGGCCGGCAGCGTCTGCGTTGGATGCTCACTTCCATTTCCATGGGTGCTGGTCCTCGTTGGATGGGTGCCAGACGCTCCGCGAGTCGTCCCACTTGAGAATCTCGATGTTGGCCGTTGCCTTGGGGCTGACGCTCACCTCGAGGTAGTTCCCGCGTGGGTCGACAAAGCGCACCTCGCCCGTGTTGTCCACGGAGCCGTCGCTTTCGAACACGGCCGCATTGCCGGTGAAGTCGATCTTGGTTTGACTGCCTGGGGCGCCGAAGGTGACGCCGTTGGGCAGGTGATAGGTATCGCCCACTTGATAGTCGACCGTGCCCTGTGGCTTCGAGGAATCCGGGCTGTAGCCTGCGGTTCCGTCAACGTTGGCGTAGGCCCACACCGTGTTGGCGGTGGAATCGAAGTTGACGAGGACCTGGACGTTGTGCTTGATCGCCTCGAGCCGCGCCAGGCGCATGATGTTGGCGGTGTTGCGCGTGGCGCTCTCGATCTGATTGCGAACCAAGAGCTGCTGGATGGCGGGGAAGCCGAAGGTGACGAGCACCCCCACGATCGCCAACACGATCACCATCTCGATGAGGGTGAAGCCCCGGGCCCGATGGCCCATTTCGCCGTTCATGCGGGAATCCAAGTTAGCAATCCTTCTGCCAGGTCTGTGTACTCGGCGAATGCTCTTTGTTTTCATCAGTTTATGTGGTCTCCTTCCATCGCGATCGGGAACCGCCTTCGCTGAGATTGTTACAATTCTACTCAAAAATGCCAGATGGCAGCAGGATGAGCGCTTCGGTGCCGCCCCCGTCGCGTGCCGCGAGTCGCAGTCTGCCACCGTGCATGTCGATGATCCGGTAGGCCAGTGCGAGGCCCATCCCGATTCCGGAGGCGTCTCCGCTCACGAAGGGCTGAAAGAGGCGCTCCTTGACCGTGGCGGGCAGACCGGGGCCACGATCGCGGATCGCGACGCTCCAGCCTCCCTCGTCGCAGCGTTGAACCGCGACGTCCAATGGGAGGTCGGGCCTCGCTTCCCGCTGCGCCAGGGCGGCGTTGGTCAAGAGATTGCGCAAAGCGTGGGCGAGAAGCACCGGATCACCGAAGAACACCGGTTTCTCCTCGGGCAACGGCTGGAGGTCGATCGGCGCCCCTCCGAGCGCTGGGTCGGAGACGGCGCGAGTCACCAGGTCGATGAGGCTCACCGGTTGCGGCTGAGCCGTTCCCGGCCGGGCGAAGGTCAAGAAGTCGCTCACCACCCGCTGCAGGTGGTCGCTCTCGGTTCGGATCTCGCCGAGGTAGTCGGCTAACGTGCCCTCCTCGGGGCGGCGTTCGATCAAGGTGAGATAGCCGTTGATCGTTGCCAGGCTGTTGCGCAGCTCGTGCGCCACCCCGGCGGCGAGCTCGCCCAACTGCGACAAGGTCAGCGCGAGCTGGCGCTCGCTGCGGTCGCGATGAGCGGCACTGGCGTCCGCGAACAGGCCGAGCAGGCCCTTCACCTCTCCATCGTCCCGGCGCAGGAGCTGCACGGTGAGGCCGAGCGTTCCATTGCCACCCGGCTGCCCGAGCTCCAAGCGGTCGATGGGGCGTTGGTTTCGCGCCGCTTGCTCGAGAGCGGTGGCGAGCTCGGGGGCGTCGCGCAGCGCCTCGCTGAGCGGCGCACCGCTCGCTGGAGATTCGATGCCCAGGAGAGCGGCGCCTGCTGCATTCAGGCTGAGCACGCGCTGGGCGCGGTCGACGATCAAGACCCCGGTATCGCGGTCGGGGCCAAGCATTCGGCTCACCGCGGCGATCTCGTCCTCGGATGGCGCCGCTGCGCTCTCCTCCCTTTCGATGAAGCGCAGGGCGCGGCGCAACGCGGCGACCATCTGCTCGGTCTCCTCGTCGAGCGGCTCCCCCCCGGGGTCCGAGACCCCCGAGGCGGGCGATTCCCGCTGCGCGCGAGCGTGCGACAAGAGCTGGTCGTAGGGGGCGAAGAGTCTCCTCAGATAAGCGAGAACGAGGAGAGCGAGAAGAAGGTCCATGCCGACCACGAGCCAGGTAAGAACGCGCGCGACTCGCAGCTGGCTGGCGAGTGCCGGAGTGAGCAGATCGACCCGGAGCAGAAGGTTTCTGCCTTCGAGCACCAAGGGTTGCCAAGCGATGACCCTGTTCCCGGTGGCGGAGCTCGGTCCGCGGCTCAACGCTTGCTCCCCGCGGCCTCGCGGCGGTGTGCTCACTTCTTGTCCGCTCGTGGGGATTCCAGTGGCGACGAGAACTCCGCCGCGGGTATCGAGGAGAACCACCTGGTCGGCGAGAGGCGCGACGGAATGAAGATCGGTGGGAGACGGGATCCCATGGCTGGCGAGCCAGCGCGCGGCGACCTCCGCCTGGCGCCCGGCCAGATTGCGGTCGTTCTGACGCCAGCTTTCGAGCGCGCTTCGGTAGGAGGCGAGGGTGACGATCGAGAGAAGCACCAAGAGGAGAATGGCAACCGGAAGAAACAGCGAGATCTCGCGGCGTGCGCTCAGCTTGGCGCGCGTCGGCATTAGAAGGCCCCGCTGTAAAGGGCGAGGATGCGCGCGCCGAAGAAGAGCGCCAGGAGTCCCCCGACGCAGAGAAACGTCCCGAAGGGAAGTCGGGTGGCGGCGAGCCGGGCGCGACGGATGGCGACGAGGAAGATTCCCACCAAGGCTCCGGCGAGCGCCGCGAAGAACAGCGCCACCAGGCCCTCCTGCCATCCCAGAAAGGCGCCGATCATCGCCATCAGCTTGGCGTCGCCGAGGCCCAGACCCTCCTCACCGCGCAACCATCCCCAGGTCTCGGCGGCGAGAAAGAGGAAGCCTGCTCCCGCCAGGGCGCCGATCAAGGCCGCTGGCAGGCTCCTGGGCAACCAGGTTCCGAGGATCAGGCCGAGAACCATTCCCGGCAGGGTGAGCCGGTCGGGGAGCATGAGGTTCTCTAGATCGATCAGCGCAAGCGCCAGAAGCAGGCATCCGAAGAGCGCGGCGATCGCCGCCTGCGGACGGAACCCGAAGTGCTCGAGGCAGGCGACGCAAAGCGCCGCCGTCGCCGCTTCGACCAGGGGATAGCGCCATGAGATTCGTCCGCCACAGTGGCGGCAGCGCCCCTTGAGGAGCAAGAAGCTGAGCAGGGGAATGTTGTCGCGGGAGGTGATCGGCGCGCCGCAGTGGGGGCATCGCGAACGCGGCGAAACGGTCGACTGCCGGCGAGGTAGGCGATAGATCACCACGTTGAGGTAGCTGCCGGCGACGAGGCCGACAGCGGCGGCGTAGAGATCGAAAAGGATTCTCGCGCTCATCGATTGAACCGATTCTACGCGTTCCGTTGATGGGCGGGGTTCGCCCGTGTCTCGAGCAGGATGTAGATTGCCGCGAGCAGGGCTAGAAGGGTCAAGGCGCCGCCAATCCCGACCCAGGGATCGTGGTAGCGAAGCAGCATCCGATGGGAACCCGCTGGAACTGGTATGGCGATCTGGCCGAGGGCGGTGGGAAGCGTGGGGAGAAGCGCGCCGTCCACCGAGGCTCTCCAGCCCGGGTCGAAGGTCATGGCGGCGACGAGGAGGGCGGGACCGGGAGCCCGGTAGTCGATCGCGACGCGAGCCGGCGTCTCCGCGATCCTGGTCAGACGCGCACCGGGGGTGACCTCGATCGACCGTTTCTGGGGATCGATCAAGAGCTCCTTCCCAGCGACGTCGAATTGCTGATCATTGGCCGCCGCGATCGCTTGGCGCCAGTCGGTAAAGGTCCCGGCCGCCGGGACGAAGCGGTAGCGCGGGAGGCTATCGGAGTTGCTCGCGACGGTCACCGGCGGCGGGTAGGCGATCCCGGCGCGCAGCTCGCGCAGGCGCTCGGCGGGGGGTCGGGGACTGACGACCGCAGTGACGTTCCAGGCAGCGAGGAGATTGTGCATCTGTTCAGGGTGACCGCTCTGATCGACGGCGAGGGCGCGCGCGTAGCGTGACCACCCGGTCGCCATAAGGTCGTAGTCCTTGTTGAGCGCATAGGCGGCTCCCCACAGGTTGGCGGAGAAGGGTGCGAAGCTCGCCAGGGTGTCGCGCAGCTGATAGAAGCCTGGCCGCCCGACGCGCATCGCTGGAGCGCGCTCTCCCTTGGGCGTGGGTGTGAGGAAGATTCTGCCGGCGCTCGCAGCGGGTAGCTCGGAGGTGAGCGGCGGCGGCGCCAGCAGCCAGCTCGTCGCCACCGTGGGATCGAGGCCGCGGTTGTAGTGGACGAGATCGGCGGCGAAAAGGAGGAGCGCGGCCGCGGCCACCACTCGTCCCCCCTTGCGCCGCGACAAGAGGAAGAGCAAGACGGTAGCGCCGCTGGCGATGAGAAGGCCTACCACGGCCTCGCGGCGAAGAAAACCGACCGCTCGCGCCAGGCTCGAAGGGTTCCAAGGGGCCATGCTGCCACTTCGTGCGAAGCGCGCGACCGCGCCCGGATCGATCCAGGCGAAAGCCGAGAGGAAGGCATAGGTGAGAAGCAGGATCGAGCCGGCGCCGGTGGCGATGGCCCCGCAGCGACCGCGAACCCGGTCCCAGGAGAGCGCTCCGGCGAAAACCACGGCGCTCATCGCCAGGGCCATGAACTTCTCCGGGTAGCGTTGCACCGCGAGCACCGGGATCCAGTTGTGGAGGGGAGCGAAGAGCGGATTGTGGCGACCGAGGGCGAGGAAGAGACCGGCGGCGATCGCCGTCATCCAGGCGCCGCGCCGCGGTAGGCCTCCCGCCGCCAGACCTCCGATCGCGAGGAGGAGAAGGATCGCTCCCGGGTAGATGGAGGTCAGGAGCGGGTAAGAACGGTCGTTGATGCGCCAGCCGAAGAAGAGGTTCTCCTCATCCCGCCCCGGGTTGCCGTAGAGGCGAGGCAGGGCGATTTCGGCAAGGCGCGCGGGCGGCGTGGACCAGAGTCCGGCGCTGGCGAGCGTAAGTCCGTGCGAACGCGGGGACTCGCGCCAGCGGAACCAGGTCGGCAGGAGTTGGACCGAGGCGAGAAGCAGAGCGATGGCGGCAAGGGCGGCAAGCCTGGCCAGGGATTGGCGGCGCTCCGCTCGAGTCAAGGCCAGGGCGGCGAGCATCATCCCGCTCATCACGACCGAGGCCGGGTCTCCATTGAGAATCTGAAAGGCGAGGGCGAGAGCCGCGAGGATGGCCGGGCGCAGCCATGAGCTCGACGGGGCCGCGAGCAGCCGGTCGCCGGCGTAGATGATCCAGGGGAACCACGCCATTCCGCAAAACAGGTTGAAAAGCTCGGCCAGGGACAGGGCGACGCCACCGCAGGTGAAGCCTACGGCGGCGAGACAGGCGGCGGTGCGCGACGCTCCTAGGTGGCGCGCCAGAACCCAGGCGCCGGCGAAAGCGAGCAGGGCATGAAAGAGGAGGAGAAGATTGAGGGCATAGTGGGGGGGGAGCAGAAAGGTGATCCAGGTGGGAGGGTAGAAGGCGGCGTAGTGGGGGTTGGAGAGGATGGGTTGGCCCCCGCCGCGCCAGGGGTTCCACCAGGGGATGCCGTGCTCGATCGTGCGGTGCAGAGTGGTGAGCTGAGGCAGGACGAGGAACGGATCGTCGCGAGAATAGGGGACCTGTGAAGGGAAAACGAGGCGACCATAGAAGAGGGCGACGAGAACGGCCCCGAAGAGGACGGGCAGGATTTTGCGCAGACTTCCGGATGAGAGGCGAAGCTCGCTCACGGCGCTCCGGTCACCGCGTCGAGAACGATCCGTTTCATCCGTTCGACTCCGCGGTCGAAAGCGGCGATAGGGATGTGCTCATTCTTGGCATGGATACCGCGCAAGTCCTTGCCTGCGAGCTCGAAGGGAGAAAAGCCATAAGCGGAGATGCCGCGCTCGCGGAAGTATCGCGAGTCCGTGAAGCCCGAGATCATCGCGGGAACCACCGGCGCGGCGGCGCGCAGCTCCTTGACGAGAGCTTGCCAGATGGGCCCGGAGGCGGGGCTGGCCGCCGCCGGCGGAGCGGTGAGGAGAACCTTGACGTCGGCGTCGGGGCCAAGCGCTTTCTTGACCTTGGCGAGAAAGGCCTTCTCGTTGGTGTCGGGGAGAAGCCGGATGTCGATCTTGGCGCTGGCGCTGGCGGGAATGACATTGATCCGGTCACCCGCCATGAGACGGGTGATCTGGATCGTGTCGAGAAACCAGGCCGCCATTCCGGGCATGAGCGCCGAGCGCGGTCCCTGCGGCGAGATGTTCTGGTCGAGGTGGAGGAAGATGTTGCGCCAGAACGCGTTGTGAAGAGGCGCCAGGGCCTCGAAGTATTCCTTCGCCGCCGGGCAGACATGGTAGACGGGGGGCATCTCGAGGAGCCGGTCGAGCGCCGCGATGAGCTTGTGGATGGCGCTGTGAGGCTCGAGCGTGGAGGAGTGCCCGCCGCGGCCGTGGGTCGTGACCTCGATCCACAGGGGCCGCTTCTGGGCGACCTCGACCCCCCACCAGAGCAGGTGGCCGTTGATCAGCCGATTGCTGCCTCCTTCGTTGATGACCGCGGTCACTCCATGCAGCAGCTCCGGATGGTGGGCGAGGATCCAGGCGGTGCCCTGTCCACCACCGCTCTCCTCATCGGCGACGGCGAGGTACACGAGATCGCGTCGCCGCGCTTTCGTGCTGTGCGCCGCGTCAAGGAAGGCGGAGAGCTCCGCGATCCCCAGGCTCTTGTCATCGATCGCGCCTCGGCCCCAAAGATCCCCATCGCGAACGAGACCGGAGAAAGGCGGCACCGTCCAACCTTCCCCTGCCGGCACCACGTCCATGTGGTGGAGAAGGAGAAGGGCACCCTCGTGCGTCGGTTGCGAAGCGGGGAGACGCGCATAGAGGCTGACCCGGCCGCTGGCGGTGACGATCTCCTCGGTCGCGATCCCGGCGCGATGGAGGATGTCTCCGAGGAATTCCGCCGTCTGGCCTTCGTTTCCCGGTGGGTTCGTGGTGTTGATACGGATGTAGCTCTGCAGCCAGCGCGCCGGTTGGGAGAGCCTCGGCGTCGCCAGCGCCGCGGTCTCCAGAGAGGCAAGGA
>JBJKRB010000033.1:0-13513 GCA_046704885.1 Thermoanaerobaculia bacterium
GCTCTACCTGACCTCGTCATCCGCTTCTCGAACGCCTTGGAAGCGGGCTGACCTGGCCCAGGATCGTGACTGCCGTGGCGGTTTGTCCGGCCCAAATCGCGGCAGCCGGCCGCCCGTGGGCGTGATAACCTAGGCCAACGAAACCAATCTTCGTATTCGTGGTTTTGCTTCGGGCCTAGCCTGCAAAGCACCATGATTGGGCAGACCATCTCGCATTACCAAATCGTGCGTGAGCTCGGTAGCGGGGGCATGGGCGTGGTCTACGAAGCCAAAGATACACGCCTGGGTCGCCGGGTAGCGCTGAAGTTCCTACCGGATGAGATGCGCGGAAACGCCCAGGCGCTCGAGCGGTTGCAACGGGAGGCTCGCGCCGCCAGCTCTCTCAATCACCCCAACATCTGCACCGTTCACGACCTGGGCGAGCATGAAGGCCGACCCTTCATCGTGTTGGAGCGGTTGCACGGTCAAAGTTTGAAGCAGAGAATCGCCGCCGGCCGGCTGCCGATTGACACGGCCGTCGAGTTCGCCATACAAGTGGCCGATGCCCTGGATACCGCCCACGCCCACGGAATTGTGCACCGCGATATCAAGCCCGCCAATTTGTTCCTCACGGAGCGCGGCCAGGCAAAGGTGCTGGATTTCGGTCTGGCCAAACAGGCCCCGCTGCGCGCCGGCAACGGGGTATCGATAGGCGCGGCGACGACCGCTGACGAGCTGCTGACCAGTCCAGGCTCGGCAGTGGGCACCGTGGTCTACATGTCGCCGGAGCAGGCCCGCGCCCAAGACGTGGATGCACGAAGCGACCTGTTCAGCCTGGGCGCGGTGATCTACGAGATGACGACCGGCACGCTCCCGTTTGGTGGCACCAGCACGGCCACGATCTTTGATGCGATTCTCAATCGGCAGCCGGTGGCGCCGAGGCGCCTGAATCCAGCGATACCACCCGAGCTCGAGCGGATCATCCTAAAAGCGCTCGAGAAGGACCGAGAGCTGCGCTATCAGACCGCCGCCGAGCTCAAGGCGGATCTCAGGCGGATGAAGCGGGATAGCGAGTCCTCCGCCCGGGTGGCGCCACCGGTGGAAACGAGGCGATCTTCGAGGGGCCGACCGTGGCTCTGGCTCGTTGCCGCTAGCGCCGCCGTGGTTGTCTTGGGCCTCATCGCCTGGTTCTGGCATGGAAGAGCGAAGGGAGGCGCTTCGGAGGCCAGTATGCAGTGGGTGCAGCTGACCGATTTTGCCGATGCGGTGAGCCAGCCAGCCCTGTCGCCGGACGGCCACATGCTTGCTTTTGTCCGCGGGAGCAGTACCTTCATGACCCGTGGCCAGATCTACGTGAAGCTGCTTCCCAATGGTCAAGCGAAGCAGTTGACGCACGATGATCTGCTCAAGGATTCGCCCGCCTTTACTCCCGACGGCACCGAGATCATCTACACCGGCGTGAGCCCCAAGTTTGGCTGGAACACCTATGTCGTTCCGGCCTTGGGAGGAGAGCCGCAGTTGCTGATGCCGAACGCCTCCGGGACGACATTTATTGGGATGCATCATCTCCTGTTCTCCGAGTTCAAGTCTGGTGCGCACATGGCAATCGCGACGGCCGACCTGAGCCGGGGGCACGAGAGAGTCATCTATGTCCCGCCCACCATGCGTGGGATGGCGAATCGCTCCGCGCTCTCTCCCGACGGGCGCAACGTGCTCTTGGCGGAGATGGACAACAACGGCTGGGAGCCGTGCCGGCTGGTGCCGTTCTCCGGGTCGAATCCCGGGCGACGGGTGGGGCCACCGAGAGGGGCCTGCATGGACGTCGCCTGGTCGCCGGATGGTCAGTGGATGTACTTCACCGCAAATGCCGGCAACGGATTTCATCTGTGGCGCCAGGCTTATCCCAGCGGGCGACCCGAACAGATCACCTTCGGCCCCACCCAACAGGAAGGAATTGCAGTTGACGGCGGCACGAATTCACTGATCACCGCAGCGGGAGTCAATGAGAGCACGCTCTGGTTCCACGACGAGAACGGAGACCGGCAGGTTTCGTCAGAAGGATTCGCTTCTTCCCCGCAATTCTCGCGGGATGGCAAGCATCTCTTCTTCATGGTGCTGAACTACGCCGAAGCCCCGATGGGGTTTACCAACGGGCAGCTTTATTCGGCTAACCTCGGGAATGGACAGTTGGAGTCGGTAGTTCCCGGCGTGCGGATGTCCAGCTACAGCCTCGCGCCGGACAGCAACCTAGTGGCGTACGCCGCATACGACTCCGCGTACCATCCACACCTTTGGGTTGCGCCTGTGGACCGTTCTGCCCCGCCGCGACAGCTATTCGAAGACGAAGCGGACCAACCCCAGTTCGGCCCAGAGGGCATCATCTACTATCGATCCCATAGGAAGAATCAAAATTTTCTCTATCGCTACCGCCCAAACGGAACCCGCGAGAAGGTGAATTATCCGCGAGTGAACGCGCTGAACGGCATTTCTCCAGACGGGAAGTGGGTCTTGGCTTGGGGGCAGCTGGCCAGTGATCCAAGCAAGTTCGGAATCATCGCTATCCACATCGAAGATGGGCATGCCGTCCTCGTCTGCGGGTGGTGCGGGGTCGCCTGGAGCCTGGATGGACACACGTTCGTTCTCGACGCGTTGTTGAATGGAAGAACCTCTCGATCTTACGTGCTTCCCCTAAGACGCGGAGAGGATCTGCCCGAGATTCCGCCGGGAGGGTTCCAGACTATCGCGCAGATCAAGGCGGACCACCCCAAGGTCGTGGATGGGCATTATCTTCCCGGACCCCATGGGTCGACCTATGCTTTTCTCAAGCATTCGACTCACCGCAACATCTATCGCATACCGCTGCGATAAGCGGCCGGCTGGCAACACCGCCCCGGTGTGGGGCCGACCTGCCGGCCGTCTTCATTCAGAGTGCCGAGATGGTCCCGTAGGGGCGACGCGTGCGTCGCCCTGTGGTTACTTTGGATCCTACTGCTTCTGCAGAGCTGCGGTCGTCTCGGTAGCGCCAGGCTTCTTCTTGTTGAGGTCGAGGCGCTCAGCAAGCAGATGCGAGGCCTGCGGGAAGAGCTTCAGGGCAGCCTCGATCTGCGAGTCGCCGTCAGCGAGGATCTTGAAGCGCGCCTCGCTGCCGAACTCCGCGTTGGCGATCTCCGCCTCGATCTGGCGCTCGATGTACCCCTTGGTGTCGGACGCGCCGTACGCCTTGGAGACCTCCTTGTCCGTCGCCAGCTTCTTCTTCTCGAGCCAGGTGCCGAAGTCCGCCATGACCGCCGCGTCGGGCTTCCAGGTCGGATCAACCTTGGGGTGCTGGTTTGCCCACTGCACGGCATAGTCGAAGAAAGCGTTGTGAGCGAGCAGGTACTGGAGGAAAGGGGCGATCGGCTTGGGATCGATGATCACGTCCGGAGTGATGCCACCGCCGCCATATACCTTTCTCCCCAGATCCGTCTTGAACACCTTGGTGCCGGGGGGCGGAGCGGGTGGGGTGGTGGGCTCATTGCGATCCGTGTGGTTGTAATACTCGTACCAGGACGAGTAGTCGCGCTGGATCAGACGGCCCGACGGCGTGTAGTACTTGGCGGTGGTGAGCGCCAGGCCGTTGCCGTAGGAGAGGCTGTAGAGCGTCTGGACCAACCCCTTGCCCCAGGTCGTGGTTCCCGCGATCAGGCCCATGTCGTGGTCCTGGATCGCGCCGGAGAGAATCTCCGCAGCAGAGGCCGTGCCGCTATTGACCAGGACCACCAAGGGGAGACCGAAGGGCGGATAGTTGCCCGCGGCGCTGTAGGTTTGGAAGGAGTCGGGCGTCCGTCCCCGAGTCTCGACGATCTTCGCTCCCTTGGGGATGAACTGGTCGGCGATGGCGATCGCCTGGTCGAGGAGACCCCCGCCGTTGTTGCGGATGTCGAGGAGCAAGCGCTTCATGCCCTCTTTCTTGAGCTTGGCGATGGCCTGGGCCATCTCGTGGCTGCTGCCATGAGCAAAGTCGGTAAAGAGGATGTAACCCGTGTCCGGCGCGATCATGAAGGCGTAACGCACCGTGGTCTGAGGAATCTCGGCACGAGTAACGGTCAGGGACAGTGGCGCTTCGAGCCCGGGGCGAACGATGGTGATGTGGACCTTGGTGCCCTTGGGGCCCTTGAGCTTGTCGATCGCCTCATCGAGGCCCATGCGGTCGGTCGGTTCTCCCTCGATCGTGGAGATCACGTCGCCGGCGCGGATTCCGAGGCGGGAGGCGGGCGTGCCTTCGATCGGCGCAACCACCGTGAGCTGGTTGTTGCGCATTCCGATCAGAATGCCGAGGCCATAGAAGCTGCTCTGTTGCCTCTCGCGCATGTTGGCGTAGTCCTGTGCCGAGAAGAACGTGGTGTGCGGATCCAGGGTGCGAATCATGCCGCGGATCGAGGCGAACACCAGGTCCTTGTAGGACACCTGGGTGCCGTAGCGATCATGCGCGGTGGTGATGAGCTGGGTGTAGGTCTTGAGACTGTTGCGGGTCGCGTCGGTCAGAGCCAGCAAGCGGTTGCCAAAGAGGCCGCCGACCAGCAGGGCAATCAGGAAAAGGCTGACAGAGAGGAGCTTCCAAGGTTTCCGCACCGCGAGAGTCTATCATCGCGTTTGACGCCGCCCGTAGCTTGACTTTCAAAGCTAGGCGCTGGATGATTCCGAGTGTGGAGGACTACTAGGCGACCATGTTTGGCTCGATCGGACTTCCCGAAGTTCTCATGATTCTGGTGATCGCTCTCCTGATCTTCGGTCCCAAGAGGCTGCCGGAGATCGGGCGAACGATCGGCAAGGGTCTGGCAGAGTTTCGCCGTGCCAGCTCCGATATCAAGCGTACGGTGAACGCCGAGCTCGCTCTCGACGAAGACGAAGCCGCTCCAATGGCACGCCGGCCTTCGGTCGCAACGCCGAAGGTCACCGATGGCAGCGCGGACGCCCCCGCCCCCGCTCCTGCCAAGGCGTCGGAGCCGCCCTCCGAGCCCGTGGCTTCGGCGGTGGCGGAGAAGACGATTGCACGCGAGAAGGTCGAGGAAGCGGAGAGCTCCGCCGGCAACGAGAGTAGCGTGAAGGCCGCGCCGTCGGCTGAACCGAGCGCGGGGCCCGCCGAGGCTACCGAGCCGGCCTCCGGCGATGCCGCCGCCAGCCGCTAACGAACTCGGAATCCAAATTTAGAATGTCTCCCGGCCGAACGCGTTCCGACGGCGGTGGCGAGGAGCTGCCGACCATGACGCTCATCGACCATCTCGAGGAGCTCAGGCGGCGGCTGATCCACAGTCTCATCGCTCTCGTTGTCAGCTTTCTTATCTGCTGGTTCTTCGCGAGCCAGCTCTTCGCTTTTCTCGCCCGCCCCATCTACCGCTATCTTCCCAAGGGGACCCGCCTCGCCTTCCTCGGTCTCAGCGATCCCTTCATCCTCTACATCAAGGTAGCCGCTATCGCCGCGGTCTTTCTCGCCTGGCCGTACGTCATCTACCAGCTCTACGCTTTCGTTGCTCCCGGCCTCTATCGCCGTGAGAGGCGCTGGGCCTTGCCCTTTGTCTTTCTGGGAACCCTGTTCTTTGCCGCAGGTGGCGCGTTCGCCTACACCGTGGTGTTTCCCTTCGCCGTGCGCTTCTTCCTAAAACTGGGTGGCCCCTTCGAGCCGGTGATCACCGTGCAGAAGTACTTTGGCTTCCTGACCACGATGATGCTCAGTCTCGGGCTGATGTTCGAGCTTCCGATCTTGATCTTCCTGTTGTCGGCAATGGGATTGGTGACTCCGCGCTTTCTGCTTCGCCACTTCCGCTGGGCCATCCTGGCCGCCTTTATCGTCGGCGCGATCATGACCCCGCCGGACGTGGCGAGCCAGGTCCTCTTCGCCGTACCCACGATCGGTCTCTATCTGTTGGGCGTGGCCGCGGCGGCCTTGGCCCCGCGCTTGATCCATGGGCGCCCCAAGGAGGAGGGGGATCAGATCTCCCGCTCGCCGGCCGCTAGCGAGTAATCTCTCCAGTTGAAAGCGTGGCTCAGACCGTCTCGGGCGGGCGGTGACGCCACCGTCGGTGCATCCACACCCACTGTTCCGGGCAGCGGCGAATCTGCCCTTCGATAGCCGCGGTCATCTGCGCCGTGGCCGCAGTGGGGTCCGGGGAGAGGGCCATGGCGGGCAGAAAGCGAGCCAGATGGGCGCCATCGGCGCGACGCTCGATGAAGCTCGGAATGACGGCGAGATCGAAGCGAAGCGCGAGAGTAGCCGCACCCAAGGGAGTGAACGCCGGCCGCGAGAAGAACTCGACCCAGGCGCCCTCCACCTTGGTGTCCTGATCGATCAGCATTCCAAGGGCGCCGGGGTGGCCATTACGGGGCCGGACGATCCGTAGGAGCTTGCGGGCCGCGCCAGGTTCGCCGCGTTCGATGGTGACCGTCCCGAAGCGCCGACGGAAGCTCACCAACGCTTCGTTCAAAGGCGGTTCGTCCACGGCCCGGGCGACGACCGCCATGCCGAGCGAACGGCAGTTGATCAGTGCCGCCAGAAGCTCCCAGTTGCCACAGTGTCCGGTGAGGATCAGGATTCCTCGCCTCTTTGCTTGAAGACGCTCGACGTTCTCCCAGCCTTCCACTTCGACCCGCTTCTCGATGTCCGAGCAGTCGCCGCGCCGCAAGACCAGGCACTCTCCCAGCATCATGCCGAGATGGCGAAAGCAACCGTGGGCGATATGACGGCGCTGGGCCGCGTCACGCTCGGGGAAGGCGAGCTCCAGGTGAGCGAGAGCGCGCCGGCGATCCCGTCGCGCCAGAGCCCATCCGAGGCGCCCGAGGGCAGCGCCGAAATGCTGGCCACGGCGCCAGCCGAGGCGTCCGGCGGTGGTGCCCAGGAGGGCGAGGACAACGCCGAGCACCCTGGCGCGGAGGGCGCGCCGCACGGCGGTCAGGCGAGCGCTCATCAGGTTTCGAAGGAGAACGACGAGGTAATCTCTTTCCACTGGCCGCGCGCTTCGAGCAGCCTCTCGACGACTTCTCGCACCGCCCCCTCGCCGCCCGGGCGGGCGAGGACGATGTGAGCCACGGCGCGAACCTCGGGGACGGCGTCCGCCGGGCAAAAGGCGAGCCCGGCGCGCCCGAGAATGGCGAGGTCGGGAAGGTCGTCTCCGACATAGGCGACGCGGCGGGCGGTGGTCGCCTGGCGGTTCAAGAAACGCTCGAAGGCGTTACCCTTGTCCTCACTCCCCGCCACGATCGCGTCGAGCCCGAGCTCGTTGGCGCGGCGGCTGAGCGGGGCGGAGGAGCGCGACGAAAGCAGCCCCACCTTGAGGCCGGCGCGCTGCGCCAGCTTCATACCCAGGCCGTCCCGCACATTGAAGGTCTTGAGGCTTTCGCCGCGCGGGCCGTAGAAGAGACGGCCGTCGGTCAGCACGCCATCGACGTCGGTCAGCAGCCACTCGAGGTCGAGCGCGCGCCGGGTCACTTCCTGCTCGTTCAGTTGGGTCATCCTCGATGTCCCCGCTTGCGGTCCTAGAAGAGCTGCAGGCCCCAGAGGTCGTGAAGATGGACGATGCCCTGCAGACGATCGTCGCCGTCGCAGATGAAGAGCGAGGTGATGTGGTTGTCTTGCATCTCTTTGAGTGCCGCCGGAGCGAGCTCGCCAGCGGCGATCGTCCGCGGCCTTCCGGCGATGAGCTCGCCAGCCTTGCGGGTAAGGAGATCGGGAAAGCGCTCGATCAAACGGCGCAAGTCACCGTCCGAGATGCAACCCTCGAGATGGTCCTCGTCGTCGGTCACGGCGGTGATCCCGAGCTTCTTGCGCGACATCTCGTAGATCACTTCCGGCATCGGAGTTGTCAGGGTCACGCGGGGAAGCTCCTCGCCGGTGTGCATGAGCTGGTCGACGCGCAACATCCGCTTGCCCAACCGGCCGCCGGGGTGGAGGCGGGCGAAGTCCTCGGGAGTGAATCCCTTGGCCTCCAGAAGCGCCATGGCCAGGGCGTCGCCCAGCGCGAGCGCCACGGTGGTCGAAGCGGTGGGAGCGAGATTCAGCGGGCAGGCCTCCTTGTCGATGGCCGCCGCAAGGTGCAAGTCGGCGTGGCGCGCCAGAGGGCTGTCGGGGTCTCCGGTGATGCAGATCAGGGGAACGCCGAGACGTTTGAGGGTTTCGACTAGGCGCAGCAGCTCTTCCGTCGTGCCGGAATTGGAAGTGGCGATGACGACGTCACCGTCGCCGATCATTCCCAGGTCGCCGTGAATGGCCTCGGCGGGGTGGAGGAAGAAGGCGGGGGAGCCCGTCGATGAGAGAGTCGCCGCTACCTTCTTCATGACGATGCCGCTCTTTCCCATCCCAGTGCAGACGATGCGGCCCTTGCTCGCCGCCAGCAGCGCGACGGCGCGCTCGAACTGCGCATCGAGCTGGGGGAGAAGTGCGCGGATCGAATCGGCTTCGATGCCCAGGACCTCCCGCGCCACTTCGAGAGGAGGACGAGGCGGGGTCATGGCGCCGCCTCGTCCGCGACACTCTTGGCCAGGGCGGCGCGCACGGCGAGCGCCTCGCCGAGCAGCGCCTCGGCGCTTCGCGGATCGAGCTGGGTGGCGCGGTCGGAAAGAGCCTGGGAGGGATCGGGATGAACCTCGAGGTAGAGGCCGTCGGCGCCGGCTGCGACCGCGGCCCGTGCCAGGGGAGTGGCGAAACGTCGGTCGCCGCCGGTTTCGCTGCCGCTCCCCGGAAGCTGGAGGGAATGGGTCACGTCATAGATAACGGCGATGCCGTCAGCGTGGAGGAGGGTGAAGCTCCGCATGTCGACGACGAGATTGTGGTAGCCGAAGAGGGCTCCGCGCTCGGTTACGCTTACCGCCTGATTGCCGGTGCTTCGCGCTTTCTCCACCGCGCGCAGCATTTCGTCCGGGGCCATGAACTGGCCCTTCTTGATGTTGACGGCTCGACCGGTCTCGGCCGCGGCGAGGATGAGATCGGTCTGGCGGCAGAGGAAGGCCGGGATCTGCAGCACGTCGCAGACCTCAGCAACGGGAGCGCACTGCTCGGGAAGATGAATGTCGGTCAAGAGCGGCAGGCCCGTTTCCTCGCGGACGAGACGAAGGATCCTCATCCCCTCTTCGAGAGGGACCCCGCGATAGCTCGCCAGCGAGCTCCGGTTCGCCTTGTCGAAGGATGCCTTGAAGATGAGCGGGATATCGAGCCGTCCCGCAATCTCCAGGAGGGCGCGGGCGCTGGCCAAGACCTGGTTTTCGCTCTCGATGGCGCAAGGTCCGGCAACTATCGGAAAGGACTCGCCTCCAAGCAGGACGCCAGGCGCGAGCTGGACCGCGCGTACGGTCAAGCAAGGCCTCCGGCGAGGGTGACCACGGCGCGCTCGCGAGCCCGGTCGGGATGCTGGCGCCGTTCCTTCTCCTCGAGCGCCGCTTCGATGTAGGAGATGAACAGGGGGTGGGGCTCGGTGGGCTTCGACTTGTACTCAGGGTGGAACTGGCAGCCCAGGAACCAGGGGTGATCCTCGAGCTCGACCATCTCGACGAACTTGCCATCGGGGCTGGTTCCGGCGACGGTGAGGCCATGCTCGAGGAGCTGCGGCATGTACTTTTGATTGACCTCGTAGCGGTGACGGTGGCGCTCGCTGATCTCACCGGCGCCGTAGACGCGCCGCGCCAGGGTTCCTTCGCGCAGCTTGCAGGGGTAGGCGCCAAGACGCATCGTGCCTCCCATCTCCTCGACTCCGAGCAGATCGCGGAGCTTGTAGATCACCGCGTGCGTCGCGTCCGGATCGAACTCGGAGGAAGTGGCGTCGTGAATGCCGCACACGTTGCGAGCGAACTCGATCACCATGCACTGCATGCCCAGGCAGATGCCGAAGAAGGGGACCTCGTGCTCGCGGGCATATCGGATCGCCCGAATCTTGCCCTCGCTGCCGCGCGAACCGAAGCCGATGGGAACGAGCAGCCCATCCACCTCGAAGATCTCGCGCGGCCAGTTCCCCCCTTCGATCTCCTCCGCGTTGATGTAGACGAGCTCGACCTTGGAGTCGTTGGCGATGCCTCCGTGGATCAGGGCTTCATTCAGGCTCTTGTAAGAGTCGGGGAACTCGACGTACTTGCCCACGATGCCGATGCGAACCTCGTGTTGGGGGTTCTTCACCTTGGCGACCAGACGTTCCCAACGGCCCAGATCGCGCGGATAGGAAGGAAGGTTGAGGCGCTCGAGCAGGATCTCGTCGAGCCCTTCGCGGGCGAAGCGCAGCGGGACCTCGTAGGTCGTCGGGACGTCTTGCGCGGCGATGACCTGGGCCGGCTCGACGTTGCAGAAGAGCGCGATCTTGCGCCTCAGGTCGTCCGGCAGAGGCCGGTCGACCCGGCAGACCAGGACGTCGGGGGAGATGCCGATGGCGCGCAGCTCGCGCACTGAGTGCTGGGTGGGCTTGGTCTTGAGCTCGTCGGCGGCGGCGATGTAGGGCACAAGGGTCAAATGGATGTTGGCGGCGTTGTTGCGCCCCAGCTCCAAGCGGAATTGGCGGATGGCCTCGAGAAAGGGGAGGGATTCGATGTCGCCGACCGTGCCGCCAATCTCGACGATGACCACGTCGGGCTCGTCAGCCGCGAGCCGGCGCATGGCGTCCTTGATCTCGTCGGTGATGTGGGGGATGACCTGTACCGTCTTGCCCAAGTAGTCGCCGCGCCGCTCCTTGTTGATCACCGCTTCGTAGATCTTGCCCGTCGTGTAGTTGTGGCGCTTGCTGGTGGGCGTGTGGGTGAATCGCTCGTAGTGCCCGAGGTCGAGATCGGTCTCGGCGCCGTCGTCGGTGACGAAGACCTCGCCGTGTTGATAGGGCGACATGGTGCCAGGATCGACGTTGACGTAGGGATCGAACTTCATCATGCTCACTGAAAATCCGCGTGCTTCGAGAATGGCGCCGACCGAGGCCGCCGCGATTCCCTTGCCCAGTGACGAAACCACTCCGCCGGTGATGAAGATGAACTTGGTAGCCATCGGTTTCTCCCTATGGTTCCGGTGAATGCTCCGTCAACAGTTTTTCGAGGCGCGCCAAGTCCTCGGCGGTATCCACCCCGAGAGAACGGTACGGGGTGTGGAGAACCCGGATCGGCATCCTGTTCTCCAGGGCCCGGAGCTGCTCCAAGGCTTCGGCGCGCTCGAGTGGCGTCGGTTCCCACGAGGCGAGCTCGAGCAGGGCTGAGCGTTGATAACCGTAGATTCCGAGGTGGCGTAACTGCGGCGCATCGGACTTCGAGCGCCGGTAGGGGATCGGGGCGCGGCTGAAGTAGAGCGCCAGCCCGGAGCGGTCGCAGACGGCCTTGACGACCTGGGGATCGTCGAGGTCTCCCTCGTCGGCCGGGCAGGCGAGCGTAACCATGGGATCCTCGGGGTGCTCGGCGAGGTGGGCCGCGATCTGCGAGATGGCTTCGGGGTGGATCAAGGGCTCGTCCCCCTGGATATTGACGACCGCCGCCACCTGGGGCCAGCCGCCAGCGGCGAAAGCGATGCGATCCATGCCGCTGGCGCAGTCGGTGGGGGTCATCTCCCACTCGCCGCCGAACTCCTCCACGGCGGCGCCGATCCGCTCATCGTCGGTCAAGACTACCACGCGGGCGAGTCCCCGAGCCGCGCTCGCGCGCCGATAGACGTGCTCGATCAGCGGTCTTCCGGCCAATTGGCGCAGCGGCTTTCCGGGCAGCCGGGTGGAGGCGTAGCGGGCCGGAATGGCTCCCACCACCTGGTTATGGGGCTCCAGGGGCAGCACTTTGGCCGCATCCGGTAGAACCGTGGCTTTGGCTTGGGGGTGCACGGCCTAATCTACTGTGCGCCCCGGGGTCCCGTCAACCTGCAAACCGAGAACTGCGGGTTTCCAGACGCCGTCACTGCGAGGCGGCCGCAGGCCGCCGCGGCAGTCTCGGTGTTCCTGGTTAAGGGAATATCGAGATTGCTTCGTCGGCGCTTCGCACCTCCTTCCATAGCATGCGATGTCAAGGGCACACCTTCATCGTCACTCGATGGGTATGGCATCGAGCGTCCCGGTTTGCGCACCCACCAGCGGTCGATACGGCGACGAGGGTCTCGGGTGGTTGGGTCAGCTCGAAAGCGTTCCGGTACAGAAGAGCTCTCGGTCCTTCTCCAGCGGGACCATCCTTCCATTTGGGCCTCGGGGGCCATCTCTTCGTTCGGTTCCGCGAGGGGGCATAGTCTCGCAAAAGGGCCTCCAGCTTGAAGCCTGGGCCAGGAGGTGCCTGGATTACTTCCCCTCGAACCGTTTCATCCGTTTGCCGATCGAGCCTGCCATCCTCGTCCGCTCGAAGCCGTAAGGGCGCCAGGCGGTCCGCGACGAAGAGCGGCTCGCTCACCTCATAGGTTGATACCTCGTCTGCGTCTTCCACATCGCCAGGACGGTAGCGGCGATCTTTCTGGCGATGCTCAGCTTGGCTAGATTGGGCTTGGTACCCGCTTCGAGCAGCTGCTCGTACTTCGCCCGCATCGGGCTTGGTGCCCTGTGCCGCAGCGCGTTCGTTGCCGCTCCTTTGAAGATCCCCTTGAGCCTCTTGTTGCAGTTGCGATTCAGCCCCCGGGTCTGGATCACCGGGGCTCTGCGCCACCCGCTCTCTGCCTGTACCCAGTCCGACGAGGTGCGGGTGACCACCCCTAGGCCGCAGTAGGACCAAAATTGACGCTTGGTGCGGAAGCGCTGGGGTGTGATCACGGTCGCCAAGAGCATCGCCACCCGAACGGGGCCGATTCCCGGCGCTGTCTCGAGGATCTTGGCTATCGGAAATCGCTTGGCCTCCTCGAGCATCGCTCGCCGCGCTTCTAGACACAGCGCATCCAGAGCATCGAGCTCGAAGCCTAAGAGCTCGGCTGAAGAGCGCAACGCCACCGGAAGCTTCCCGATCCACACATCCCGCCGCTCGGGATCGTAGAGCTCCGCGCTCACGTAGCTCACCGCCCGGCGCCGCAGTAATCCGCCAAGGCGTAGCTTGGCACGCACCACGTCCTGGGTCAGCTTCTCGTAGACCCGAACCAACTCGCGCAGCTTCGCCCACTTGCGCGATGCCTTGTATACCGGCACTCCAACCCGCTCTGTACGCAATCGCTCGGCCAGAACGCCCGCGTCGATCCGGTCGTTCTTCGCTCCACCTCGCTTCTCCGCACGGCACACCACCACGTCGCAAGCGTGGGGAGAGAGGATCTCTACCAGCCACTCGCTCCACTCCCCCTCCTCGACGCATATCGAAAGCTCCCCAGCAAGACTCTTGACGTAGCTCACCAGCGCTTGGCCGTTGGTCTCTACCCGGTCCCGGCTCACCCGCTTGCCACGAGCGCTCATCACCACACAGGTCGAGCTTGCCTTGTGAACGTCGATTCCGAGATATCGTTGCATCGCGGTCCTCCTTTGTTGGGCTTCCCTGCCCAGGTCGTTTGGATACCCCGAGCATGACCCCAACCGGGAGGACCGTAAATACCCTCTCTCCGCTCATAGAAGAAATCCCGCACCACGCACGCCACTCAGGACGCGCCATGGCTATGATGTCT
>JBJKRB010000034.1:0-14898 GCA_046704885.1 Thermoanaerobaculia bacterium
CGCGAGCGGCGATCTACCACCCCACCGACGCCGCCAGCCTCATCGCGGCCATCAACAACGCCAACAGCAGCAGTGCCGACGACATCATCGACCTCGGCGGCCACACCATCACGCTCACGGTGGCGGATAACCCCGGAAACGGCCTGCCAGCTATCCTCACCACCGCCACGGCCGGCAAGCTCTCCATCATCAACGGCACCATCTCCCGTGACGGCGCCGCACCGCAGTTCCGCATCTTCTACGTCGACTCCGGCGCCGACCTCACGCTTTTCAACGTCACCCTCGAGAACGGGCATGCGCCGGATGGCGTGGATGCAGTGAACCCCGGTGTCGCGGGCGGCTCGGGCAGCGGTGGCGGTGGTATCTATAACAACGGCGCGCTGACGCTAATCAACAGTACGTTGTCGGCAAACCAAGCCGGTGCGGGCGGCCAAGGTGCCGTAGGAGCATCCGGTACCGACGGCTTCCCCAATTCTGGCGCCGGGGACCAGACGGGCTCCAAGGGCGGAGCGGGCCTGCAAGGCGGGAACGGCGGCTCTGGCGGAAACGGCGGCGCAATCTATAACCACGGCACCCTCACCCTCACCAACAGCACGCTCTCGGCGAACCAGGCCGGCACCGGCGGAAACGGCGGACAAGGCGGACAGGGCGGACAGGGCGGAGCAGCCAACAGCACATCCGGCGGAGGAACCGGACTGGGCGGACAGGGCGGACAGGGCGGACAAGGCGGACAAGGCGGACAAGGTGGACTAGGCGGCGGAATCTTCAACGCCACTGGCACGCTCAGCATCACCAGCAGCACGCTCTCGGCGAACCAATCAGGCACCGGCGGAAACAGCGGAAACGGCGGACAAGGCGGACAAGGCGGTCAGGGAACCCAAAGTGACTCCGCCGTCGCCGGCATCGGCATCGGTGGCAGCGGCGGACAAGGCGGACAAGGCGGACAAGGCGGAAGCGCGGGTGCCGGCGGCGGCATTTCCAACGCGAGTGGCGCGACGAGCCTAACCAACGCCACCCTCTCCGCCAACCAAGCGGGCACCGGCGGAATCGGCGGTGACGGCGGACAAGGCGGTGACGGCGGTGATGCACTCAACGCGGGCACTGGCCCCAGCACCGGCGGAATCGGCGGAAATGGCGGAAACGGCGGAAATGGCGGAAACGCAGGTGCTGGCGGCGCCATTTCCGACACGAGCGGCGCGCCGAGCTTAACCAACGCTACCCTGTCCGCCAACCAAGCGGGCACCGGCGGAATCGGCGGTGACGGCCGAAAAGGCGGAAACGGCGGAAACGCAACGGCCGATCTCGGCGGCATCACCACATCTGGCGCCCCCGGCCCAGGCGGTAGCGGCGGTAGCGGCGGCAGCGGCGGCACCGCGAGTGCCATCGACGCGAGTAGCGCCCCCACCTTCAATAACAGCATCTTGAGCGGCAGCGCCAGTATCTGTGCTGGCTTCCCCCCACCGGCCGACGGTCAGCACAACCTCATCACCGACTCCTCCTGCGGCACCGGATCGCTTCTGGTCGGCGGGAGCGCGACCACGGCCGGCGCCCTCAACCTCGGTCCGTTGCAGAACAACGGCGGCCCGACTCAAACCATGGCGCTAGGAAGTGGCTCTGTCGCGATCGACGCGGGCAACAACGGCATCTGCGCCGCAGCCCCGGTGAACAACTTGGACCAGCGGGGTGTCTTCCGCCCACAGGATGGCGATGGCGACAACGTCGCCGTGTGCGACGTTGGGTCCTACGAGGCGCCCGACACGACCTCGCCAACCGTCACCTCGACCAGCCTTCAGCCAACCTACGTTGCCACGGGTCCCTCGAGCTTCATCGTGGCCTTCAGCGAGCCGGTCACCGACACAGGAGCCGGCGGCGCGGACTCAGTAACCAACCCGGCCAACTACCTCCTGGTCGAGGCTGGGGGGAACAAAGCCTTCGACACGCTGTCTTGCTCGGGAGGAGTGGTAAGCGACGACACCGAGGTACCGGTCTCCGACGTCGCCTACGACTCAGGAACGATGACGGCGACGGTGACGCTGGGCGCGCGGCTACCCCTCGGCATTTACCGCCTCTTCGTCTGCGGCACCACCTCGATCACCGATATCGCGGGCAACAAGCTCAACGGCGGCAGCGACTCGACCTTCGACTTCACGGTCGCCACGGTCGCCGCCATCCCGGCCTTGAGCTTCACCGGCTTGGCGCTTCTCGCTCTGCTTCTCGCCGGAGCCGGTTTCGCCATGAGGCGGCGCCTCTGAACATGAAGCGCACTAGCGACTGATGGGCGCCACGGGCGCGAGCTCGTAGATCCGGTTGGTGGCGTCCTCGTAGCGCAGGGTGAAGAGATCTGGGCGTTGCCGCGCCCAGCCGTCTTCCATGGGGAAGGGTATGCGGGGAAAGCGGCTCACCAGGAGCCAGCGGACGCCGTCGCTCCTGAGATTGGCGAGCCAGGCGGCGGGCGAAGGGTCGACCCGCGGGTTGCAGCTCGGGTAGGACGCCGCGTTCTTCAAGTTGGCGGCATTGATGTTGGTGTAGACGACTCTCCTGGTCAGGCGCGGCCCCATCGCCGGGTAGTCGAAGAAGTTTCCTGGCGCCATCACGTCGTCGATGGTTCCATCGCCGCCGTGGGCGTCGAGCCAGCCCCAAGCTCCAGCAAAGAGGCGAATCGGAGTCGCGTGAGCGGTGAACTCCTCCGCGAACGCCCGCGTGCGGTCGGCGAGGCGAAAGGCGGCCCAGCGGGGCACCCAAACCAGTATGAGCAGCGCGGCCGCGATGGCGAGCGGGCGCCAGTAGCGACGGCAGAGATGCCGCAGACGAGGCAAGAACGCCAGGAGGACGAGAACCGCGTCGACGCTCGCAATCGAGAGCCTCACGCCGCGCGGCATCTGCGCGGCGAGCTGAAGAAGATCTTGCGCCGCCAGGACCAGCGCGATGACCCGTAGCCAAGAGCCGCTCAGTCGCTCCTCGGCTAGCGCGACTCCACCCGCGAAAGCCAGGCCCAAAGCGGGTACGAGGTAACGGAGGTTCGCATAAAGGTCCGCGCTCGCGGCGTAGGGCACCACGACCCAAACCACGATCTCGAAAACAATCTGGCTGTACACGAGCCAAACCGTGATCCTTCGACCTCCAACCAACAAGAACGGCAGGACGAGGCAGATCAGGAGCAACACCACCGATTGGGGACCAAAGCCGAGCTCAAGCGAGGCGGGACGCGACAACCCGAGGAAGGCATCCACCAGCTTGCCGCTCGTCAAGAGTGAGAGACCCTGTCCCCACACCGTTTGTGGACCCGCAATGATGGAACGGACCGACTCCGCGACCCCAGCGTTCGAGCCCGAGCAGGCCGCCGCCACGGGACCCGCCCCGGCGGCAACGTTGCGCACATAGAAGTAGCCACCGAGGAGAGACGCCAGAATCCCCACCGCGATGAGATGGGCGATTCTCTTCTTCCAGGCGCGGCGCGCGAACAGGAGCATCGCCAGTCCCAGCGCCGGGGCGTAGAGCGCCCCGAGGATCTTGGTTCCCATCGCCACTCCGAGCGCGATGCCGCTCGCTACGGCATCGTCGAGCCGAGCGTCGCGCAGCCAGCGGAGAGCGAAAAACGCGGCGCTGCAAATGGCGGCGGCCATCAGGATATCTACGTACTGGGTGGTCGCGAAGCGAATTACCGTAGGCGTGAGGACAACGAGAAACGAGGCCAACGGCCAGTAGCGTCTCGCTCCGAGCTCCCGTGCAACCCCTCCCACCGCCAAGCCGAGAAGAACCCATTGAGGCAGAAACGCGAGGTTGACGTAAAGCTCGCTATGGGAGGGGGCGAGCCACCACCAGAGCCAGATCGAGCCATTGGCCGGTGAGAATCCGTAGAAATTGACCGGATAGCGACCGAAGACAGGCGCGATCCTCCCCGTCTGCAGCCACTGCCCCGCCAGGAGTAGGTGGTAGGTGAGGCTATCCCAAGACAGCGGCGGACGGAGAGTCCCCCGAACCGCTTCGCTGCCAATCCCGGTAAGCGCGAGAATGGAGAGCGCGGGAAACTCCCGCACCCGCGCTCCCACCCCCCGGGCGAGTCCAGCCATTGCGCCACGAAGAGCAGCGGCACTCGCCGCCGTTCGATAGCGCCAGAGAAGAGCGATCGTGAGCGCCGCTTGGAGCCCTAGGGCCAGGTCGAGACGCAACAGACCAAAGGCGCCCAACAGGAGCCCGACGCCAACACCTTCCGCGCTCATGCACAGGAGCGTCCCGATCGCCAAGGCGAGCGTGTCGCGCCGTTCGCCGACCAGCCTCGAGGCAAGGAGAAAGCCGCCCAAGGCGAGGAAGCCGAAGCTCGCCGCGGTCAGCAGGGCGCCGAAGATGTCGAGAGCCGCCATAGAGGCGAGCCATTGTTAGCACGTTCGCCCGGCTTTCGGCAATGGTTCCGCTCCGATTGAAGGTCACGGAACGGCTCCGGCGAAGGGGTTCGAGCGCTACAAGGACGGGGATTGCAATGTTTCTATATCGTGCTATCGTCGCCAGGATCCAAACATCATTCAAGCCCCAAGCGGGCGGAGGCTGCCATGCGGTTCAAGTTGGGATTGCTTGTCGCGGGAGTCGTAGCATTCGTAGGGCTCATCGAGGTCCAGGTGCTGTCGGCAACGTGCCCGGCGGCACCCAACGGCACGTTCGACACCGACGCTAGCCACTGGTCGAACAACAGCACTTTCGCTCCTGGCCTCGGCAATCCGCCGGGATCGGATCAGGTGGGACCCGTCACCGCGAACACCCTCGTGACCTGCAGCGATGCCCTCTCAGACTGTCTGCCGATCGCGCCCGGCGACCAGTGCATCCTTACGGCCGACGGCTACTTCGCGCTCGGTCAACCGACCGACGGGGCCGCCTACCTCGAGTACATTTATTACAGCGACAACAACTGCGCCAGCCCCATCACGTCCTCGCCCGCGGCCACACTTGCGGGCTCCACCCAGAACGCCTGGACGGCGATGAACACCGGAATCCTCACGACGCCGGTCGGCTCGCAGTCGGTGAGAATCGCCTACAACGTATGCGCCCAACCGGAGACGTCGGTGACGTCCTACTTCGACAACATCGCCTCGAGCCCCGCTCCCGTGGTGCAAATTCCGGCGCTTTCACCCCTCACAACGTTCTTGCTTTTGCTCGCCCTTGCGCTCGCGGCGATCGTGGCGCTCCGCCGGAAGAACCATGCGTAGCGGACCCACAGCGCGCAGCAACGCTGAACGTGATGAGCCGTCCGAGGCACGATCCGGGGTCTCCCAGCCTGAGGGGAGAATCTCAGAAGATTCCCTTGGCCTTGGCTAGCGTGGTCGTCGAGCCGAGCGCCGGCGGGCGCCAGGGCACGTAGACGCCATCCTTCCAACGCATGAAGCGCAACGAGGGATCGTCGAGCGGTGCCTGAAAGGTGTAGAGGACCTCTTTGGGATCGCCCATGCGGTCCAACTTCTCCACCGTCACGGAGAGACCGGGAAGCTTCACCTGCTGTCCTGCTTCAAACCGGTCCCCGGCGCTCCGCGCATAGCGGCTGAAGGCGGTCGGAAAGAAGGGCGAAGTAAAGCGCACGTCGAGGGAGTCGGGACCGGCGCGACGGACCTCCATGGCGCTCCCGGCCGAGAGCGCCCGCATCCGCCGCGCCGCTGGCAGCCCCTGAAGCTGTTTGACCACCGGAATCGCGGTGACCAGGTAGACGTGATCCGGGGGATTCACCAGCACGAGATCCTGGCCCTCGATCTTAGGGTCGCTGGGAACGCTCGCGATCGCTCGGAGCATGGCCGCGCTCGTCTTCTTCTGGACCTCGACCCGCGCCACCCCCATCGCCGGCGCCGCGAGGAGCCGGAGCGGCAGCAAGACGATCACCCCCGCTTGGGCAAAGCGTCTCCAGAACCGTGAGCCGAATTCGCTCGAGCTCCCGGCGAACGCCGACCTTGCCAACTGGGCGAGGAGGGCCATCGACCCCAAGCCGACGAAACCCAACAGGCGATCCTCCGGTCCGACGGCGGCGATAGGGACGAGGGAGAGCAACACTCCGATGCCCCAGAAACGGGCCACACGATCGCGCCGGAAGAGCGGGAAAAGAAGAAGAACCACGATCACGACCACCGCGGAAGCGAAGAGCTCGAGCTCCGTGGCGGCTCGCGTCCCGGGAGCGAAGACCAGTCCCAGCTCCGCGGGGATCGGTGTCCATTGGCCCATGAGCAAGAGCGGCACATGATGCAGCAACCCACGCGCAAAGGCGGCCGGCTGATGAAGGGGATCGGAGTAGAACCCGGAACCACTCGAACCGAAGTTGCCGACGCGATAGACCACCACCCACGCCCCGAGGACCACGCCGTGCGGCCAGAGCCGACCAAGGCGCCGCAACCATGAGCCGTGATCGAGGGCTACGGCGTAGGCGAAGAGATAGCCCGCCGTCGCCAGGCCCATCTCGCCCGCCGCGAGCGCCAATGCGAGAAAGAGCGCACTCGACGCAACCGCCCAGAGGCTCGACTCTTGCCGCCCTCGGGCATAGAGCAAAACGCTCAACGAGCCGAGAGCGCAGGCGATCAGAGCGTTGCGGTCGGCGAGATAGCTGGCGGGAATGGCATGCGCGCCGTCGAGGGCAAAGAGGAGCACGGCGAGCCCCGCAACCCAGGTCGATCCCATGACGCGCCGATAGAGAAGCCCCGCCACGAGCACCAGCGCCACCAACCAGAGCAGGCTGTGGAGGTGCATCAGCCACGGCTGATTGGGCCACAGATGGTAGTCGAGCATCATGCTCAGCGTGCTGAGGTAACGGAAGAAAGCGAGGTGAAGATCGTGCGAGCTCCACCACGGCAAGGTCCCCGCCACCATCTGCTGCCAGTTGTGTTGAGGGTTCCCGTCGTAGGGAACGAAGACCTGGATCGGGTCGGCTGCGCCGAACCCCAACATGCGCGATCGGTGGAAGTAGTCGTCGAGCTGCCAGCCCGCGCTGAGGGCGGAGGCGAAGAGCAGCAGCGCGAGAATCGCCGCGATCCAGGGCCACCAACGCTTGGACAACGACCTACGCAGGCCAGCTCCCGCGCGCCGCAATAGCCCTCTCAAACCCATCGGAATCCCCCTTCAGCTCATCATTCGATGCGCCGATGCTACCAGAGGGTTTCCGGCTAAGGCGGAGATCCAGCTGTCTCTAGACTTGACCGGCCTATGGCTACTCGGTCGTCTTGCCCACGAAATGCTCTTCGGAGCCCACAGCGTCCGCCTTGGTCGCGTGCACCACGCCGTCGGCGTGCTCGGGCGGCCCGTAGAGGGTGTAGAGCTTGAGCGGCTTGTGCCCGGTGTTCTTGACGTTGTGCTTGGCGCCGGCGGGAACGAGGATTGCGAAGTCCTCCTCGATCTTCGTCATGTTGCCGTCGATCCAGGCCTCGCCCTTCCCCTCCTCGACGCGCAGGAACTGATCGTGGCCCTCATGGACCTCCTCGCCGATGTCCTCGCCCGGGGCGATCGTCATCAGCACGAGCTGCAGGTTCTTCCCGGTGTAGAGCACCCGGCGGAAGTCCTTGTTGTGCTCCGTCATCTTCTCGATGTCAGCAACGAATCCTCTCATGATGATCTCCTTTCGCAAGTGCGCTGCTGGAAGAAAATCTATGCTGAGCACGAACGACGCGTCGCCACTCGCCGGGGTGGGTCAGCCGGGTGCAGGCCGGCACCCACGAGGGAAACGGCGGCCAGGCCACTAGCTGCCAGGCGTTTCCTCCTTCGCCGGCGTGGCTCCGCGACTCGCGGTAAGCCAAGCGCGGGCGTTCTCGAACATGTCATAGAAGACCGGGACGTAGATCAGCGTCAGGAACGTAGAAACCATCAGGCCGCCGATCGCGACCACCGCGAGCGGCGAGAGACGTTCGAGGCCGATCGCCCATTGGAGCGCGATCGGGAGCATGCCGACCGCGGTGCCGACCGCGGTCATCAGGATCGGGCGAGTCCGCACCCGCACCGACCCGGTGAGCGCCTCGTGCAAGCTCTCGCCGCGCGCCCTCGCCTCCTCGATGAAGTCGATCAGCAGGATCGAGTTCTTCACCACGATTCCGGCGAGCAGGATCATGCCCATGAAGGCGGGCATGCACTGATGTTTTCCCACGAGCAGCATCGACCAGATCGCGCCAATCATCCCCAGCGGGATCGCGACCATGATCGTGAGCGGGTGCAAGAACGACTTGAACGCCGGAATGAGCGAGAAGTAGAGGAGCACGAGGCCGAGCACGAGCGCCGCCATCAACGCTGCGAAAGCCTCGTCCATGGTCTTGCGCTCGCCTTCCTCCGTGATCGTGTAGCCAGGCGGGAGCGTCAGGCCGGCCAGCGCGCGGTCTACGTTCGCGTTGATATGAGTCACCGCCTGCACGTCGCGGTAGCCGAGGAGATCGACGGTCGGCTGGAGGTCCTGACGCGTGTACAGGGTCGGCACGGTGGCGCTCTCGATGCGCCCCAGGCTAGCGAGGGGCACGGGACCACGGGGCGTCATGATCGGTAGGGTCTCGAGGCGCCCGGCGCTATCGCGGCGGCCCGCCTCGGCCTGCACCCAGACCGCGAACGAGTCCTGGTTGGGCACGCGGAAGAGGGTCGCCGGGACCCCGCGCACCTGGGCGCCGACCTGCGCCGCCACGGCGGCGGCGTTGACGCCGTGGATCGACAGGCGCTCGGGGTCGGGCAGGAACCGGTACTCGACGCGATCGAGCGTCCAGGTGGGCACCACAGCGGTGAGCCCTCCGGCAGTCAACACGCGCCGCTGCGCCTCTCGCCGCAGTCGGTCCAGCACCACCGGATCCGGGCCGGAGATCATCAGGTCGACGGTGGAGCGGATCGTGGACAGCGGCGTCGCCCCATAGTCGAACGCCGCCGGGAAACGGATTCCGGGAATCTTCTCCAGGTCGGCGAGAACCTTGCCCTCGATCGCCCACATCGTCTCCTTGCGCTGGAAGCGGTTGACGAGATGGACCGTAATGAACGCCTGCTGCGGGTTGCGGCCGGAGCCGAACGACAACACTCCTGGCTCGGAACCCAACGTGCTCGAGGTCATGGTTACGCCCGGCTGGCGCCGGATCGCGGTCTCGGCCTGCGTGAGCAGCTCTTCCGTACGGGCGAGCGGGGTGTTGGGGTAGCTCTCGAACGTGACGCGGAAGATGCCGGTGTCCATCGGCGGCATGAGGTCGCGACCAATCAAGGGAATCACGACGCGGCTCGAGAACCCAAGGAGGACGATGGCCGGGAGGATGAACAGCCACTTGTGGCGCAACGCCGTGCCCACGGTCCGGACGAAAAACTCTTGGATCGGCTGGAGCACCTTGCCCTGAACGAAGTGGTCGAGCCCGAGCTCCCAACGGAAGCGGTCCATCTTGCCGCCGAGCCGCAGGATGAAGGGCGCCAGGATCGGCAGGATCGTGACCGAGACCACGTAGGAGGCGATGAGCGCAATCGAGAGCGTCAAGGAGAGCGGCCGCAACACCGTCTGCACGAAACCGCCGATAAAGATGATCGGCACCAGCACCACCACCGTCGCGTATGTACCGGAGAGGATCGCCAGCATCACCTCTTGGGTGCCGCCGACGACCGCGTCCTCGAGCTTCTCCCCGAGCTTGTGGTAGTGACGCTCGATGTTCTCGAGCACCACGATCGCGTCGTCGAGGAGCATGCCGACGCCAAGGATGACGCCGGTCAGCGTCACCATGTTGAACTCGAAACCAAAGAGCCACATGCACGCGAACGTGATCAAGTAGGTGAACGGGATCGAGATGCCGGCGAGCAGCATGCCTCGAGTGTCCGCGAGGAACAGGAAGATGACGATGATCGTCATGATGATCGCATCGCGCAGGGCGTCCACCATGTTGGACACGCTGGTGGAGATCAGCTCGCCCTGGGTATCTGCGACGGCGAAGTCGAGGCCAGGGTACTGCGTCTGTAGGCTTGGCAGGTAACCGAGCACCGACTGGATCGTCGGCAGCGCGTAGCCGGAGAGGGCGCGTTGGATGTTGATGCCGATCGCCGGCTTGCCGTTGCCGTGAAACGCCGATAGCCGCTCCTGGATGCCGACGTGAACGTCGGCGATGTCACGCAGGTACACGGGAGGACCGGCCGTGGCGCTCACGACGATGGATCCCACCTGCTCGGGGCGGGTGAACTCACCCTGGCTCTTGAGCAAGGTTTGGCCACCCTGGGAGAGCACCAAGCCCTCAGGCGTGTTCCGGTTCCAAGTAGAGATCGCCTCGACGACCTGCCCGGGACTCAGGTGAAACGCTTGCAGGCGGTTGGGATCGAGGTTCACCTGGACGAGGCTCTGGTAGCCTCCGAACACCTCCGCGTTCTCGACATTGGGGAGGCGCAGCAGCGCCTCTTTGATCGGGTTCTCGGCGAGGCGACGGACCTGCGCGAGATCGAGGTTTGAGCCCGGCTTCGGAGTTACGGAAAGAGTCAGCACCGCCGGCGTCGCCGAGGAGAGCTTGTACACCTGAAAGGGGCGGATGTTGGTCGGCAGCAGGGGGCGGATCTTGCTGAGCGAGTTGGAGACGTCGGTGGCCGCCGAGTCCAGACCTTTCCTGTACTCGAACTCCGCCACCACCACCGAGACCTCGTCGTTGGCGCTGGAAGTCACGCGCCGGACCAACTCGATCGACTTGAGTTCCTTCTCGATCACCCGGTTGACGTCGGCCGCGACGTCAGAGGCCGCGGCGCCGGGCCACACGGTCACGACGGCGATCTGCGGACGCTCGCTATCCGGGAACAGGTTGACCGGCATCCTGAAGAAACCGACGACGCCAACCACCGCGAGCAGCAGCACGACGGACAGCAGCAGGTGCGGCTTCCTGATGTAGGTGGAGACGAAGCTCATGACTCGCCTCCGGGTTGAGCCGTGACCCGCGTGCCGTCAGTGAGCGCTATCAGCTCACTCGGCAGGCCCACGACCACGGTGTCACCCGCCTTGAGCTGGCCTCCCTGCGGCACGACGACCGCGCCGTCGTCGCCGTGGCGCGTTACCGTGACCGCGACCGAACGAACCGCAGCGTCTTCGACCTTGACCACAAGCGTCCCTCCGATCCCCTGGAGGAGAGCCTCCTTGGGTACCACGAGCCCCCGGACAGGAGCGGCGGCATAGCGGGCCGCCACGGTTGCGCCCGATGGCAGATCGAACGGCGAGCGCGGGAGAACCGTCTCGACCGAGCCGAGGTGGCCGGCGTCGAGCGCGGGATAGATGCGGGTGGTCTTGACCATCACGGTCCTTCCCCCGCTCACGAACGTCACTGGGTCGCCCGCGCGCAGCAGGGTGAGCTGATCCTGAGCTAGCTTGGAGAGCAGCTTGACCGGGCCCGGGACCTCGATCTTGTAGAGGGGCCTTCCGGGTGCCGCGAGGTCGCCGGGCTCGGCAAGCCTGGCCGAGACAACTCCCGCGTAGGGGGCGGACACCGCGGCGTAGGAGCGCACGACCTTGGCCGAGCTCAGCGCCTTCGCCGCCGCCACCCGCGCGGCCTGGGCACCGACGAGGTGCGCTTTCGAGATGTCGAATGCCTGCTGGGCGATGGCACCGCCCGCGAGAAGCGTCTGGTCCCGCGCGAAGATGGCGGCCTGCTTGTCGTATTCCTCCTCAGCCGCGGCTAGGCGGGCCTCCGCCGCCTGCACCGCGTGCTCGAGAGTGCGAGGGTCGATGATCGCCATGACTTGACCTCTGGCCACTTTGTCGCCCTCGCGCCAGCGCATCTCGAGGATTGCGCCAGGTACCTGGGCGGCCACGGTCGCTGCCGTCTCCGACTGGACGAGCGCCACGGTTTCCAAACTCTTGCTGACCTCCCCTTCGCGGACGGTGGCCGTGGCCACCGGCATCGGCGGATTGGCGGGGGGCGCGAGCCGCGCCAGCTGACGCTTGCGGTGAACGATCGCCATGGCGAGCACGATCACGACGAAGATGGCGATCACGATGGTGAGAGTCCGCCTACTCATGCTGGCCTCCCCGAGCCGTCACGAAATGGAAATAGTCGACGGCGTTCTGCAGGGCGTACAGCCCCTGCCAGTAGCTGGTTTCGCCCTGCAGCTCCTGCGCGCGGGCGGTGAGGTAATCCTCCATTCTGCCGGTGCCTTGCTCGAGCTTGAGGTGCTCGACCCGTGCCACCTCGGCACCCAGCGCCCTCTGGGCCTTGCCGGCCTCGAGCTCGGCACGCGCCGCCTCCACACGGCCTTGGGCATCCGAGACCTGCGCCGATACCTCGAGCGCCTTGCCCCGTTCACGCTCGCGCGCCGCCCGCAGGTTGATCTCCGCTTCCTTGAGCAGGTGGAAGCGCCTCATTCCTTCGAAGAGAGGTAGCTTGACCATGAGGTAGAGCTCGTGCGTGTCGAGGGCGTGGTCGAGCGACGGGGCGTCGTTGCGCAGCCAGTTGCCCTTGAGTGAAAGGCGAGGGCCGAACGATTGGCGCGCCAAAACCTTCTGGCGCTCGGCGATACGCGTCGCCTCGCGCGCAGCGGCGAGGTCGGTGCGGCCGGCGAGCGCATCGGCGAGAGCACCGGCGGCCACCGGCTCCGGTGGTTCGGCGCCTACGTCGGCTAGCTCGTATCCATCCGCCGGCGGTTCCTCACCCATGAACGCAGCGAGGATCGCCTGCGCGGTGCGTTCCTGAGCGGCGAGCGCCGCAACCTTCGCCTCCGCCCCACGCAGCGCGAACGTGACCTTCGCCGCGTCCACCACCGGGAGCGAGCCGACCTTCACCCTGAGCTGGGCGTCGGCTTCATCCTTGGTGAGCGCCTTCCGGTAGGCCTCGGCGGCAACCAGCGCGTGATGCGCGAGCAGCGCGCCGCGGTAAGCGGTCCGCACTCCGTAGCGAACCTCCTCGCGGGTGAAGCTCGCCGTCTGCTCCGCCGCCGCCCGCGCCAGGGCCGCAATCCGATCTCCTTCGCGCAAGCTCCCCCCGGCCAACAGGGGGAGCTCGAAGGCCACACCGTAGTGAACTTGGTTGGCGTCCCACGGAAGCTGGCCAAATCCCGCCGCCGGGTTGGTGAACAGGTCGATCGACATCGGCCGGACGAGGCGGGGCGACTCGAAGTTGCCGTAGTTGCCGATGGCGTCGAGCGTCCCGAAGTGACGGCTCTTGGCTTCCGCTTGGCGCTCGGCGGCGGCGAGCGCCTCGAGCGCGGCCGCCTGGGCTCTGGGGTTCGCGGCGAGTGCTTTCTCTACGGCGTCGTCGATGGAGAAGGTGGCGGCCTGCCCAGCCGCCGCCAGCGCCAGCAGTGCCGCACCGAAGAGCCATCTCGTCCTCATTGCAAGACCTCCCCCGCGCAGGGCGCGCGGACCAACGTCTCGAGGGTGTGGCCAATCGCGGCGAGCGTTGTTGGTGGGCTGGTGGCTCGGCCTAGTCGCTCAAGGACCGAGCCAGGACGCTCGCTCGCAGCGTCATCTCAAGAAATTGTCATTGCATCGAAACCGGAAGTCACCACCTATCTGGGTGGAAACGGTCCTCGCCCACGGGTTGGCCGCTTCCTTCTCGACCCACCCTGCGATACGGCGTCGATGAGGGTACGGGAAGGCTCGGCGGCGCGGCGGCGCGGCCTCGTTGCGCTGAGGCCCGGCGCACCAGATGACCCGGCCGTGGCGTCCCGCAGAGCTTGGGCGGGCAGCTCGAACGCCCTACATGCGCGCGGCGGCGGCTCTGACCAGTCGTCCCACGATCGTGTTCGTGGCGCTCTTGCCCGGCGCGAGATACATGACCTGGACGAGTCTGTTGTCCTTCACCACGCCGCCGTGCCCGATCGCGCCGTCCATGCACACGATCGACACCGCGTTGAGACCGCTCACGTCTCGCAGCGCTCCGCAGTGCGCATCGGGAGGAGCATCGGCAAGGAGTCCCTCGACGTAGTCGTGGACGTTGACGTTCGACACATCGATGCCGCTCGGCGCTCGCACGATCACGCCCGCTCCGCTCTGCGGCTCCGGCACCCCCCCGGGAGCGGCCTTCAACCGGAGCGGGCTCTCGCCGCTGAACGCCAAGCTGAGCGCCTGACCGAGCTGTTGCACTATCGCGCTCACCGGCGCCGTCGGATCGACGTACACGCAGGAGTCGCCAGTGGGCTTCACCTTCGTGATGTGCAACCCGGTGATCTTGCTGACCGTTCCGGCGTCAAGGAAGGAGCACGGGCTCCCCGCGCTCCCGCCCGACGCAGGCGCCACCTTGCCGTGTTCGCCCAAGGGGTATCCGGCGGCCGGGAAGGCCGCGTTGCCAGCTATCAAGGAAAGAGTCACGAACAGAAGCAGGACCATCTTCCTCATGATCTACCACTCCTTTCCGATCCGCCCGAAGTGCCCCCACTGGCGGCGATTCGGCGCCCAGCGCGGACACCAAGGTCGGTCTGTCGGTGTTTCGTGCGCGAGATTATAAGACGGAAACCCGTCGAACGAGCGGGGATCTTCCCACGGCCCGGGTTCCGAGAGGCGGGTGGCGCAGTGTACGGATCCCGGGCAATCCCAGTGCCGAGCGAAGCGAGGAGTGGTAGCGCGTACGGGATTCGAACACGGAGAGGCAGGGCGGGTGGCGCAGTGTACGGGTCCCGGGCAATCCCGGTGCCGAGCGAAGCGAGGAGTGGTAGCGCGTACGGGATTCGAACCCGTGTTACCGGCGTGAGAGGCCGGCGTCCTGGACCCCTAGACGAACGCGCCCAAAGCGGTGCCCTTGGAGGCCAAAGGCGACCGGTACGGTAACAGAAATTGGGGCTTCCTTCAACGGCGCCAGCTCTTCTGTATTAGCCTAGCGATTATGTCCGGCTTAACTGCCGAGGGATTCTGTCCACTATGGAGAGAATCCCGATGAGCAGGAGAGAGCTGGTCCGTTACCGAGTCCTCGCCTGCGTCCTGGAGGGCCAGCTGGCCCTCCAGGACGCGGCCTCGAGCCTGGGGTTGAGCCGGCGCCAGGC
>JBJKRB010000035.1:0-7915 GCA_046704885.1 Thermoanaerobaculia bacterium
GGCGAAGGCCCAGTCGAGGACCTTCCCCGTCATCCGTTGGCCCGGTGGCAGGTCGAGGAGAGCGAGGAGGGTTGGGGCGATGTCGAAGACGCTGCCCCTCCCGCGGGCGCCCGCCTTGATCCCGGCCCCTTCCAAAGCGACGATTCCGTACATTCGGTGCCAGAGCGTCGCGGCGTGAGTACGGGTCCCACTCTCTGTGGTCTGTGGCCTGTTGGGGCCCCAATGAAATCCGTGGTCGGAGCAGATCACCAGGGTGTCATTCGGTCCCAAGAGGGAGGCCAGGGCGCCGATCTTGCCGTCGATCCACGAGTAGTAGTTGGCGGGTGTGTCGCTGAAGCGGGCCACCATGCCGGGCAGGGCCCCCTTGACCGGCGGCTCGACGTCGGGCGCGAAGAGGTGGCCGATCGCGTCGGTGCCCTCGAAGTAGACCAGGAGGAGATCGGGGTGGAAGTCCTTCCACGCCGCCTCGCCGAGCCGCGCGGTGGTCTCGGTCGCCGCCACGGTGTCGTAGAGCATACGCAGAGGATCGGCGAGCGGAGTGCCAGGGGCGAGGGCGTGCTCGATGTCTCCGTTGCTCACCTTGGCGAGGCTCTGGATCAAGGCGGGATCGAGAGTGTGGGGATCGACCCGGAGCTGCTCGACGTTCTTGCCCCAGCTCGGCGGGAAGACGGCGTGCGCGAAGTCTGGGGTCTGCTCGCCCTGGCCGGGGAAGACTGTGAGGGTCACCCGGTCGGAAACGATCACGCCATGCACGTGCTCGGCCGGGTGGCTCGCCCACCAGCCGATCACCCCGACCCGATGTTTGAGCGCGCTGACGATGTTCCAAAGCGCCGGGACCCGGCGTTCATTGCTTCCCACCACCTGCATCTTGCCGTTGGGACCACGCTCGAAGAAGTCGAGCACGCCGTGGACCTCGGGCGGAACTCCGGTGGCGATCGTGGTCCAGACCAGAGGCGAGAGCATGGGCTCGAAGGACTTGAGCGGGCCGCGCGCTCCGCGCGCGAGGATCGCTTGGAGATGAGGCATTCTTCCTTGCGCGAGCAGCGGATCGATCATGTGCCAGTCGGCGCCGTCGAGACCGATCAGCATGACGTGGCCGTGGCGGCGAAACTGCTTGTAGAGGCGCCGGGCCAGAGCCTTGTCGGCGGGTGGCGGGATCGTCGCTTCCTCGGCGGGGGTGGCTATCTGGTGGGTCTCAGCGCCCGGCGCAGAAGATGTCTCTCTCCTCGCGTGGTACCACCACGACCAGGCGACGAGGACAACCGCCAGGCAAGCAATGACGATCCACCAGATGCGACGCATGCGTCTAGTTCCCGGAGTTCTGTCCGGTGACCATTTCCACGAACTGCTTGATCTGTGGTTGGTCGGGGTTGATCCGCAGACTCTTGCGCCAGAGGGGCAAGGCGCGCTCCGCATGGCCGTGCTTGGCGTAGAGAGCACCGAGGAGATTGAGCGTCTTGGTGTCGGTCGGCTCGATGGCCAGCGCCTGCTCGAGCGAATGAGTGGCGGCCATTTCGTCGCCCATCTCCTTCTGCACGCCGGCCCGGGTCGTACGCAGGATGAAGGAGTGAGGGAGCGCCTTCTCTCCCTGGGCGAGAACCTGATCGGCCTCTTGCCTCTTGCCCGCCTTGTCGAGGGTGATGGCGAGGCCCAGGTAGGCGGCTTCACGCTCGAGCGGTTGCTTGTCGCTCATGCTCACGGCCTTGCGGTACGCGGCTTCGGCGCGCCGGTAGTCCCCCTGGCGCTGCTCGACGAGGCCGATCTTCGTCCAGCTTCCCGCGTCTTTCGGCTCCGACTTCGCCGCCGCCTGATAAGCGGCCAGCGCGCCCTCGAGGTCCCCCTTGTCGAGGAGGACGGTGCCCAGATTGAGCTGGGCGCGGTGGGTCACGTTGGGAGTCGCTGTGGATTCCGTGCCGCCGCCGACGTAGCCCAAGGCTTGCAGCTTGGAGAGGAAATGCTTCGAAGTCTCGTCACCCTTGGCCGGGGCTACCGGAGGCTTGGCGGCGACGGGGGGAAGGTTCTTGCGATACGAGTAGGTGCCGGTTGCCGGGACGTCGATCGCCCACTCGAGCGGATGGCCCGACATGGTCGCTCCCACCGGCAGTCCCGCCAGGGTGAGGAGGGTAGGCGCCTCGTCGAGGATCGAGCCTCCGCCGTGGCCGCCGGCGCGAGCCGACGGGCCGCTCACCCAGTAGACCGATTTCGGCCGGTGCCACCACGCCGCGGTGGGCGTGCGGGTCTGGCTCTGTGCCCGCGGCCGGTCCTTGCCCCAATAGAAGCCGTGGTCGGAGCAGACGACGACGGTATAACCCTTGGCGTGGGTCAGCAACTGACCGAGCCAGGAATCGAGGTTCTTGAAGTAGACGGGCGCCGCGTCCTTGTAGAGCGCGAACTTTGCGGGGTCGATCCAGGGCGAGCGCGGCGGATAAAAGGGCGCGAAGAGATGCCCGATGGTGTCAGTGCCCTCGATGTAGAGCATCATCACGTCGGGGCGCTTCTGGTCCAACAGGTGGCCGGCGATCGCCAAGTAACTCTTGGTCGATGCCAGCAGCCGCGCGAGCTGGACGACGGGGTCCATGGGGTCGTTCTTCTCTCGCCGTGCGGCAATCTGCTGGGGAGTCAAGTGGACGTAAGTCGCGAGCTCCTGGTCGCTGATGTCCGAAGTGCGGGTGACCAAGCCGAGAAGAGGTTTGGTCTCGCTCCTCGGCGAGATCAGGTAGGGGTCGGCGCCGGGGGTGTGCTCGCCGGCGAAGAGCTGCTCCGCGACCCGGTCGCTGACGATCGTGCCGTCGACCGCCTCGGCGGGGTAGGTGGCCCACCAGCCGATGACCGCGACGCTGCGGCCGGCGGCCGAGAGCATGTTCCAGACCGCCGGCACCTTGCGGCTGGTCGACATGATCGGAGTGACCGCGTTGGGGTGCACCGTGTCGCCCGCCGGCTGCAGGAAATCCAGGACGCCGTGCACGTCAGCGGTGACCCCGGTAGCGATGGAGGTCCAGAGCAGGGGGGAGATGAGCGGGGGAATCGGATTGACGACTCCCTTTGCTCCCGAGGCCAGCTTGGCCAGAGTGGGGAGCTCCCCGCTCTCCATCATCGGGTCGACGAGGTGGTCGTCGAGGCCGTCCAGGCCGAGAACCAGGACCGGCGAATGGAGGGGCTTGAGAGGCAGATCGGGAAGCCGCTTGTAGGCGGTGGTTGCCACGGTGGTTGCGCTCTTGGCCGCTTGCTGCTTGCCGCACCCCGAGAACGCTCCCGCGACGGCGACCGTCATCACGACCGTGGCGAGAACGGACAGGGCACGGCTGGGTTTTGGCATGATGATCGAGAAGAAAAGCGGCGAGACCCGACCGCTGGTCGGGCCCCGAATCGTCGCCTTCATCTTAGCACTACAAAAAAAAGAGCCCGGCGAAAAGCCGGGCTCGAAACGTCAGCTGACGAGATGGCTCAGATGACTCAGAACTCGAACTTGGCGCCGATCTGATACCGGCGTGGCGTCTGCCAACCGCGCGCGGCACCGTAGCTCGGGCTCGCGATGTTGCCCTGCCGGAGCGTCGGGTCCTGATTGTTGGTCAGGTTGAAGAAGTCGGCATAGAGAGAGAACTTCACGCTGCTCCAAGCCGCGATGTCCTGCTGCAAGTGGAGGTCGATATTCCACTGGTTGCCGACCTTGGCCCTGCCCAGATACTGCGGATAGTTACCCGTGGGCAGGCTGACATTTTGGAATTGGATGTAGTACGGGCCGGTGTAGTAGTAAGCCGAAATACCGAACGTCGTCGAGGTCGGGAGGCTTCCCCAGGGCTGGGTGTAGCTTCCATCGAACTTGAACAGGTCCGGCGTGTCGAGCTTTCCGTAGCGGCCCGCGATACAGACTGAGCAGTCTCCGAAGCTCGAGAGCTTGTCGGCACTGCTGTAGCCCTCGTTCTTGAACGCGTGCGTCCAGCTGGTGATGAACTGGATGCGGTTCTCCGAGTAGCGCTTGTGGACGCTCAGCTGTAGGGCCTCATATTTCTTGAAGGCCCCCGGCACGTTGGTGATGTAGTAGGAACCGTCGTTGGCCACGAGGTCGCCGTTGGTCCCCGAGTCGTAGTCCTCAACCACGTCCTTCTGCTGCCGCCAGACGAAGTTGATGCCGGCCGACATGTTGTCGGTCAAACGCTGGTCGTACCCCAAGGTCATCTCGTCGGTATAGCCGGGCTTGAGGTTCGGGTTGATCCGGTTGCTCGAAACCAGGCCGTAGTCCGCCACCCGGATCCAGCAGTCGCTGTTGACGTTGCCGCTCGGGCCCTCGCTCGGACTCGAGCACGCATAGCCGTAGTTGGGCGCCCAGATGTAGACCGACTGGCGCTCGTTGTTGACGTTGAAGTCCGCCGTCACGTAGTCGCTGATCGTGTCGTAGAAGCGGCTCGCCGAACCGTGCAGGCTGTTGCCATGAAGATCATAGGCGAAGCCCAGACGGGGGGCGATCTGCTTGCCAAACCCGAACTTGACGATGGTCTGGCCGACGTTGTTCTTCAGCGATACCTGCTCGGCACGAAGACCGTAGTTGACCGTCAGGTTGCCCGACTGCCAGGAGTCCTGCGCGTAGAGCGCGTAGTACGGGTCCTTGGTCTCGAGCTTGCCGGGACGGTTGTAGTCCTTGAGCAGCTCGAGGTAGCTCCCACCAGCCGTGATCAAGAAGTAACCGGGGCCATTGAGCCCGCCGGACGGATAGTAGACGTCCTGCACGGTGTTCTGAACGCCCAGGTACTGGATGCCGGCCTTGATCTGGTGGCTGCCCAGGTTGGTGTCGAGGAACTTCGACAGGGCGACTTGAGCGCCGGCCTGCTTGCGGTCGGAGTGGTAGTCCTCGAGCGTGGTGCCCGACCAGTAGCCGGTCGCCGCATCCAACGTCGTCGGATCGGGACCGAGCGGACCGGACGGGTAGACGTTGATCTGTCCGGCGTAGGAGTGGGCCTTCGCCTCGAGGTAAGTCGAGGGGTTGAAGATCGAGGTCCAATTCACCGAGTAGGTCTTGGCGCCCTGGTGCTGGATGCCGTCACTTCGCGGCGACACGGAGGCACCAAGGTAGTAAGCCGACCAGACGTTACCGATGTCGATCGGGTCCTCGTTGTAGTAGGCGACGATCGAGTTGCTGGGCGTCGCCTGCAGGGTGAACTTGCCCGACAGGTAGTGACCCTTGTAGGTCGTGGTGTCGGAGTTGAACACGCCCGTGCCGCTCCCCGTCTCGCGGTTGAAGAGACGGCTACGGTCGCGGCGCTCGCCGGCCAGGAAGAACCAGAGGCGATCCTTCATGATCGGGCCACCCAAGGTCGCTTCCGGATGGGTTTCGGTCGAGCCGGTGGCGGCGCCGTGGCCGGGCTTCGGCTTCGACACCCAGCCGGTTTCGTTGCGGATCACCCGCACCGTGCCGTGGAACTCGTTGCCACCCGACTTGGTGACAAGGTTGACCAGGCCGCCCACGACGCGCCCGTACTCGGCGTTCATTCCGGCGGTCTGCACCTGCACCTCGGCGATCGAGTCGTAGTTGATCTGCGTGCCCCAGGTCTGGGTGCGCGGATCGGTGGTGTCGACGCCGTCGATCAGGTACTGGTTGTCATAAGCCGAGCCGCCGTTGACGCTGGGGTTGTTCTGGTTGACGGCGACGCCCGGGGCGAGCTGCATGACGTTCTGGAAGTTCCGCCCATTCGGCAGGCTGTCCATCAGCTTCCAGTCGACGTGCGTGTCGACGGTCGACTTCGTGGTGTCGACGACGACGCTCTGGCCCTTGACCGTGATCGTGGCCTTGATGCCGGCGCTCATGGTCACTCGACGCTGGGTCTCGGTGGCGATGTTCACCGTCACGTTCGACTCATCGACGGGCGAGAACCCCTCGAGACGATAGTGAATCGAGTAGGTTCCAGGCGGCAGGGCCGCCAGGCGGAACGTGCCGTCCGACCTCGTCACCGCGATGCGGCTGCCCTGCAGCTCGGGGCTCTTGACCTCGACGGTCACCCCGGGCAGCGGCGAGCCGTTGGTGTCGACGACCGTTCCGGCAATCGTTCCGGTCTGGGTCTGCGCCATCAACGGCATGGCCAATAGCAGGGCGGAGGCTAGTACCAGAAGAATTCTGGTGCTCTTTCTCATGCGTGTTTACCTCCCTACGGTTGTTGCGGGCTCCGAGCGGCTACGCGCGACTCGGCTCCCCGGTTAAAGAGATGATCAAGACGAAAACAAAGCTACACTCGCCTCGCGCAAGGATGTTGCGGAGCGCTTCTTGAGGTAGATAAATGGTAGTCCTCTCGCCACGCTGGGTCAAGAGAGCAAGGACGGGGCCAACTTGTCACCGAAATGTAATCCCCGGTTCATCGCGGAAACCCCAATCGCTAAGGGCGTTCTCGGCTCTCGCCATCGCGTGGAAGTTGCTTTCGCACCCACTTTCGTTCGGAAAATTGAATTTCGATCCGCACGATTGGATAAGGTCTTGATTTCGGGGACCGCTGCCGCGCGCTATTCGGTCGCCTTGATTGACGTGCGAGCACCGCGAGGGGTAGGCTGGCAAAGCAGCAAGGGGCGCTGCAGTGCCCGCAGCTCGGACCGCCCGATGGGTTGACGTCCAACCGCGAAGCCGCCGGCTTCGGCCCCGATACGAGAACGACAACAAGGAGATCGTTGAACGATGAAACGCTTCGGCATACTGCTGGTTTCGGCCGCTCTCCTCGCGCCGGTCCTCGCCACCCCGGCCCGCGGCGAAGTGAGCGCCAAGTTCGAGCGCTGGGCCAATGGCCCCGTGTCCTACCTCTTCACCGAGGCCGACCGCGCGGCGTGGAAGAAGGTGAGCAACGACCAGGAGGCGATGACCTTCGTCCGTCTCTTCTGGGCGCGCCGCGACCCCACGCCCAAGACCCCGCAAAACGAATTCCGCAAGCAGTTCGAGGAGCGGGTCGGGTACGCAAACGCGCACTTCAAGCAGGAGAAGAAGGCCGGCTGGGACACCGACCGCGGCAAGGTTCTGATCCTCCTCGGGCCGCCGAGCAAGACCTCGCGCGAGAACGCGCAAGGCTTCGTCAGCTCCGGTTCTAGCGGCAGCAGCGGGGGAGTCGGCGGCTCGATCGATCATCCCACCCAGAACTACGAGCATTCCTATACCGAGGTCTGGTGGTACGACCAGAACCAGCTACCCAAGGATTTCAAGGTCAATCGCCTTTACGTGCGCTTCCGCACCGAGGAGGGCTACGGACAGAACGTGCTGAACCGTGACGCCCAGGTGCTCTCGGCGCTCGACGCCGCGGTCAAATCCGCGATTGTTCGGCCCAACCTCACCGCCGCCGACCTCAAGCAAGAGGAGGGCGGTGAGGCGGAAGGCGCCGAGGCGGCGGGTGGCGAAGCGGCGAAGATCGAGGCTTGGGACGCCAAGGCCAACAGTGATCCGGCGAGGATTGCAGCCGCGCAGAAGCTGGCGCAGGCCGCCACGGGTGGCCCGTCGACCTTCGCGGCCAATCTCGTGACCGAGCCCTTCCGTTCGGCCGACCAGCGTTGGATTCTTCCGATTCAGGTCTCGACGAACCAGAGCGTCGGCAACAAGCCGGTCACCCTCTTCGGAGATGTCAAGGACGCGCAAGGAAAAGAGGTGGTGAGCTTCGAGCGCTCGCAGCCCTGGCACAACGAGGCGGGACAGAATCTGCTGCAGGAGACGGTCTCGTTGCCGCCGGGGGATTACGACCTCACGGTGGGTGTCGCCAACCCTCAGAACCAGGTGGTCTGGGGCGGTGAGAAGAAGGTCACGGTGCCCAACCCGGGCTCCAACTTCTGGCTTTCGAACATCATCTTGACCGACGACCTCTATCCGATGAAGAAGAAGCAGGAGATGCTAGAGCCTTTCGCCTGGCAAGGGATCAAGGTCGTTCCGCGCGGCGACGCCACCTTCGCGCAGGGCGAC
>JBJKRB010000036.1:0-3603 GCA_046704885.1 Thermoanaerobaculia bacterium
GGTGGGTGGAGCTCCTGCGGGGCGAGCGCAGCTACCGCCAGATGACCCGCGCCCTGGTCCTCTCGAGTCCCCTCCTTCTCGCCCACCTCCTGCTTTCAAAACGGCAGGCGGAAGTCGCTGTTCCGTAAACTCCCACCTTGGGAAGCCGGCTCCTTGCCCGGCCGTCCGCGGGAAACTCGGTCGCGGCCACCACACGAACTACGGGATCGGCGTGTAGGGGCGACCCATGGGTCGCCCCTACAGAGACGTAGCTTAGGTCGGAACCTGGCGGGTGGAGTGGATCCCCTATCTCAGTCGGGCTCCCACCCCGGCGCGCAAGCCTCGGGACCCGCCAGGCAGGTCTCAGCGCCCCTATCGACTGAGAGCATCGATGACGATGGCGTTGCGGCCGTCGGGTAGCAGCAGAGAGGTCCCGGGTTCCGATGCCCGGCGCTGGATGAGCGCGAATGCGCGCAAGCCACCGAAGCCAGGGCCACCCGGCTCGCTTGCCGAGACGACGGTGCCAAGGCGCCCTGCTTCGCGCCCGCCCTCGCTGACCGGGGTTCCAATCGCCGGCATCTCGCCGCCTTCGATACTTACGCGAGTCATCACGCGATTGGCTTGTCCCCGATAATGAATCCTGGCGACGATCTCCTGCCCCAGGTAGCACCCCTTCTCGTAGCTGACCGCCTCGTTCTCGAGCCCGGTCTCCTGGGGAAAACAGTCCACGCCGAAATCTGGACCGAAGCGCGGCACACCCCGCTCGACCCGTAGCGCGTCGACGGCATCCCAACCCACGGGAACCGCGCTTGCGCCATCGCCTACGAGCTTGCGGACGAGATCCACGGCCTGTAACCGCGGCATCCACACGGTGAAACCCGTGCACCAGGGATGGCCGTTTCGGATCACGGCGACGGGGCACTCGTCGAGCGTGAGCGAGGCGTGACCCCATGCCTCCTGTGGGAGCGATAGCCCGAGCCTTTGCTTCAGGAAGGATTCGGAATTCGGGCCGAGAATCGACACCGCCAGCTCTTCATCTCGCCGTTCCATCTCCACACGATCCGCGATGATGTATTTCTGCATGTGCTCTTGGATGAAAGAGGAGGAATCGGGAAGAAGCTCGAGCCTCAGCCGATCCGTAAGAGCCAAGACGAGTACGTCGGCCATGACCTTCCCCTTGCTATCGGTGAAGAAGCCGTATGCGCCGCGGCCGGGCGCGAGCGCCTTGACGTCGCAGGTCGTGAGGCCATGGAGGAACCTTTGTCGATCCGCGCCCGCAAGATCGAGGCGATCGTGCCGAGAACCCATGAAAATGCCGCATCCATTTGCTAGCGCCTGTCGTTCCGCGCCAGGATTGCCGTAGTCTCGGACGACCTTCCATCCTTCAAACGACAGACCCCAACGAGCTCCCCAGCCATCCTCGAGCTCCGCCATCGAGGGTAGATCGGATTCCGTACCTACACTCATCGGAGAGATGTTAGCAGCCGATCGAGCCCGCTCGACGCTACGGCAGCTCCTAGCGTTGGCGAGGGCCCTGCTCATACAATCACGCTATGCCAAAAAGAGAGAGCTTCCAGTTCGAGACAGAGGGCGGCCACGTTCTTGACGGTTTGATCGATCTGCCCGACCTTCCGGGACGACGCCCCACCGTCGTCGTCTGCCATGGATTCAAAGGTTTCATGGAGTGGGGCTTCTTCCCCTATCTCGCGGAGCGCCTGGCGACACGGGGAATGACCGTCGTCCGGTTCAACCTCTCCGGCTCCGGGATGACCCCCGGCGAGGACTGGGTAGCCGACACCGACGCGTTTCGCGCTGCCACTTATTCCAAAGATTTAGCTGAGCTGTGCGAAATATTGTCAGCGGTGGGCGACAGAATTGCGCCCGATCGTGCCGACCGCGGTGCACTAGGCCTCTTCGGTCACAGCCGCGGGGGAGGAACCTCGATCGTGGCTTCGAGCGTCTCGCCAGGACGTGGCGACCTCAAGGCTCTGGTCACCTGGTCCGCGATTTCAACCATTGAGCGGCTCACCGACCGTGAGATCGAGTTGTGGCGCGAGCGGGGCGCATTTCCCGTCGTCAACACCCGCACCGGTCAAGAGCTCGAGCTGGGGGTCGCGGTGCTGGAAGACGCACTGGCCAATCGAGAGCAGCTCAACATCGAGCGGGCGGCCGGTATCCGGGACATGCCCTGGCTCATCGTTCACGGCGATGCGGACGAGACCGTTCCCTTCGCTGAGGGAGAGCGCTTGGCGAAGGCTGCCCGCGAGCCGGCGAGGTTCCTCAGGATCCCCGGGACTGGTCACACCTTCGGCGCCACGCAACCCTTCTCGGGGAGCACGGCCCCCCTCGAGCAAGCTCTTGAAGCAACCGCTGCGTGGTTCGAGGAGCAGCTTGCGTAGAAGCACCCTGCACGGCAGCTGCTGAGATCAAAGGAAGAAACTCTTAGGAGAGCTTGAAGATCGACTCCGGGGTCGCGTCCAAGCCGTGGATCGCGACCAAGTCCCAACCATCAGAGCTTCGACGGAGCTCACAGGAAAGCTTGCGGATCTGAGCGGTCTCCGGATCCAGCGGTCGTGGCAGCGGCAGCTCACATACGCCGATGGAGATCTCCGGATCCCCGCCGCTCTTCTCCCAGGGAACCTGCCGCAGCGCTCGGCACACGGCCTCAGGATCGAGCAGTGATTCGTTGAGCTGGCGTCGTACGGCCGTAGATATCGTGATCTTTTCCATGAGGCCCGTCTCCCCGGGTGGCGGGTTGTCAGCGGCATTCTATCGCAAGCGAGCAACCACCGGCCCCGCCACTCACCGTTTGCCCCTCCGGCAACCGAGCATCTTGCGCTCCGCCCTCACACAGAACCGCAACAAGAGAATTGCTCGTATCCGCATTTCTACATAGAATAGAGCCGTCGGCATTAGTTTCGCAAGAGCGGTTGTATTAGCTCAACCGCTACGAAGATCCAGTCGCTCAGACCGAGATGCTTTTCCACAATCGCGAACCGAGGCTCCACATCCCATGAGTAACCCAGCACGGCTCTCCCTCGCCCTTCTCTCTCTCACGCTCTGCGCCGCAACGCTCCAAGCCACGAGTTACGTGCCGATGACGGACGCCGCGTTGGCCGATCAGAGCCCGCTGATCATTCAGGGGAAGGTCGAGGCCCTGAGCAGCGACGTTGCCGGCAGCTTGCCCGTTACGGACTACACGGTCCAGGTCGAGCAGGTGCTCAAGGGCTATGCTCCCGGCTCGACTCTCATCGTTCGGGTTCCCGGCGGCGTCCGCCCGGACGGCATCGGTCTCAAGCTCTTTGGCGCGCCGACATTTGCCCAAGGGGAGACCACGATCCTCTTCCTCTCGCGCGCCAAGGACTCTTCCTACCGCATCATGCAGTTCATGCTCGGCGCATTCCACCGCGTCCGCGACGGAAACCGTTGGGATGCGGTTCGCGATCTGTCGGCGGTCCACGCGGTCGGCGTCGCGAACGGAACGACTTCCTCGCCCACCGTGCGCGACTTCGATCGCTTTGCGCGCTGGCTCCAGGATCGGGCCCTCGGATCGTCGCGAGCGGCGGACTACACCGTGCCGACCAGCGCGAATCATCTCAAGAGCCTGATCGAGCCGTTCGTGCT
>JBJKRB010000037.1:0-3695 GCA_046704885.1 Thermoanaerobaculia bacterium
AAGAAGGAGCGCGAGGCGGTCAAGGCAAGCCTCGCCGCCAGCCTCGTCTAATTCTTTTGGTCGGATCCCGCTTCCTTGCGTATGCCGCGGACCGTGTCGGCGATGACCTGCGCGAACTTCTTCGATCCGGCCGCATTGAAGTGCATCGGATCGCCGAAGTCCCGCGGGGTGAACGATTCCTTTTCAAATGGATCGACGAAACTGGCGAGGCCGTCGTTGGCTAGCCCACGCGCCACCGCGTTCAAGCGGGCGAGCGAATCGACGAACCCCTTGGGGGTCAGTCCGGGCGCCCAGGACTCGAGGTAATCCCGGTCGAACTTGCTCCCGGGAGCGAGGATCACGTGCTGGGCGACGAGGAGGACGCGGGCGCCATTGGCGTTGGCCACGGCGATGATCGAGCGCAGGTTGCGCCGGAAGACGTCACCGGCTGCTTTGGGAATCCGAGTCATTCGTGGCGTGTCGGGCCGCCAGACCGGAGCGTAGGCTCGGGATGCGGCCTGGGGCCCCCAGATCTTCGTGCGCAGCCACTCGATGAAGACCGAGTGCGCCGCGATGGGAAGGTGAATCGGCTTGAGGCCGAGAACGCGCGGCAGAAGCTCGCCGTGACCGACAGAGTAGTCGCGCGCGAAGGGCCGGTGCGAGTCGGGCTGGAGGTCGTTGATCCCGGCGAAGACCACCACTAGGTTGGGCTTGACGTCGACATCCCGGAGCTCGAGCGAGATCAAATTCTCGACCGTCGTCCAGCCGGGGAAACCGGCGTTGACGGTGTCGACGTCGTCGGCCGCGAGCAGGCGTCCGAGGCGCGCGGGCCAAGCGGAAGCGTCATCGGGAGCCAGGAGGTCGAACGTCGTCGATCCTCCGACACAGAGGATCCGATACCTCCCCTCGGGCTTCGGCATCGCGACCTCCGCGCCGCGATAGCCGCGCGAGTCGAAGTGAAGCCGATGGCCGGAGACGTCGAGGTCGACGTCGGGGCGCGCCCGCACCACGAGATAGGGATGCTTCTCATAGGCTCGGCCGATCGTCTCCACGAGCTTGGCCTGCCGCTCGGCGCGGGTCATGGGCCACTCGCCGGTTTGAATTCGCCCGATGAGGCGAAAGGAGCCTTCGATTGCGACGCATAGCACGATCGTCATCGCGAGGGAGATCGAGGCGCTGCGCAGAAATCCGACGAGGCGCGCGTGCCGTTTTCCCTCGGACATGACAGTCGTGAGTCTACGTCATCGCTCGGCGGTGAAGAGTCGCAGGCGCAAGTCCGCGCCCCTCCGCTCCGCCATGCCGATGCTCGTCTTCTACATCAACCGCGTGGGAAGCAACCTGGACCCCGCACAGCGTGAGGTCTTAGAGCAAGCGAAAGAAGAGCTCCGCAAGCTCTACAACAAGGCCTGACCCCTCCAGCCGGGCGTTCGGCCCCCACCCCTGGACGAGTCACTAGCCGCGCTTCGGCGTGGCGCGTCCGTATCGCAGGCTCTCTATTCTTTTCCCAGGGGAGGGGAAAGGAGAAGACGATGCTGAGGACGCTCTTCGCTCTGCTCGTCGTATCCGCGCTCGCCGTCCTCCCGGCGGCGGGTGAGCCACCGAAAGCGGGAGACGACGCGCTCGGGCAGTATCCGTACGAACGTTTCGAATCACCGAAAGCCTGCGCTGGTTGCCATGTCGACTTCGCGCGCCAGCACGAGCAGGCCATGATGTCGCAGGCCTATGTCCACCCGTGGGACGAGATCGAGTACTTCGAGCTCGCCGTGCCGCACGCCGAGAAAGACGCCAAGGTAGCGGGGGTCAAGGCGGGCTGCAACGGCTGTCACGCACCCCTCGCCTTCCTCGCGGGCCAGATCCCGCCTCCCAAGCCCGCCGAAGGGAGCCGCGCCAACGAGGCCGTCTCCTGTGATCTCTGTCACTCGATCACCGGTTTCTCGGGCGACGTGCCGCACAACTTCAACTGGGTCTCGAGCCCGGGAAAAGTCAAGCAAGGTCCGCGCGCCGGACAGGTGAGCCCGCACCACGAAACGGTCGAGAACGCATTTCTTAGAAGCGCCGAGTTCTGCGGCACCTGCCACAACGAGAAGAGCCCGTATGGGACCTGGGTGAAGGCGACCCAGCTCGAGTGGAAGGAAAGTCCGCAGGGCAAGGCGGGAATCGTCTGCCAGGACTGCCACATGCCGCCGGCTGCGGGGAGAAGCGCCCGCATGGGCGAAGCTCTTCCCGATGTCCGCCAGCACCTCTTCCACGGTGCTCATGACCCCGGCAAGCTCGCCGGCGTGATCGAGGTTCGGGTCCATCCCGAGGTGCGCGAGGCCGAGCCCGGCGAAAGGGTCAAGGTGGTGGCGGTCGTGGTCAACGCCAAGGCCGGCCACAAGGTGCCGACCGGCTCGGTGGAGGACCGGATTCTGTGGCTCGATCTCGAGGCCAAGGACGCCAAGGGGAGGACCTGGCGGCTGCCGGTCGATCCCAAGGGCTTCGCCGGAGAGGAGTACACCATCGCCTCGGCGGACGCCCTCGCCTACCAGGACATTGGCGATATCCGCGGGCTCGCGGACTTTCCCGGCCTCCTGCGCGACAAACCCGTGCCGGCCGGCGATCGGATCTTCCGCATGCCCTACCTCGACCCCAAGGGGCGAATGACGATCGCGCAGTGGAACACGGCGAGCTTCGGGCCCGACTATCGGCTGGCCCCGCTCGAGGCGCGGACGGAGTCGTACACCTGGACCCTGCCCGACGACCTGCCGGCGGGTCCACTCACCTTCACCGGGCGCGTCTACTACTCGCGCCTGGTCAACTCGGTGGCTGAGTACTTGAAGGTCCCGGCCGAAGAGTACGCGCCGGTGCTCATCAACGAGCACACGAGTAGCTTGACCGTTCTGCCTTGAGGAGGCCGCGATGAGACGACTGACAGCGATGCTCGGCGTCGTCGCCGTGCTGGCGGGCGCCGCCGCGATCCTGCTTCCGGAGGAGGCGCAGGCGATACCCGCCTTCGCCCGCAAGTATCAGGTGAGTTGCACCATGTGCCATGCGCCCTTTCCGCGCCTGAAGCCTTTCGGCGAGCAGTTCGCGGCCAATGGCTTCCGGATGCCGACTGCGGCGCAGGAGCCAACCCGCGCCACGATCGACACCGGCGATCCGCTCCTCGAGCTCAACCGCACGTTCCCACTCGCGGCGAGGGTCGAGGGGTACGGAGTCGTGCGCCAGAAGGAGGAGCCCAAGAACGACTTCCAGACGCCCTGGGTCTTCAAGGCGCTCTCCGGCGGACCGATCAGCGAGCGCGTGAGCTACTACGTCTACTTCATTCTCGAGGAGGGGGACGTCACCGGCCTCGAGGACGCCTACCTGCAATTCTCGAAGGTGGCGGGCACCGGGATCAATGTCCTCGCCGGGCAGTTCCAGATCTCGGATCCCATGTTCAAGCGTGAGCTCCGCCTCGAGCGTAGCGACTACGAGATCTATCAGGTGCGGGTCGGTGACGCCAGTCCCAATCTCACTTATGACCGAGGCTTGATGTTTCTGGCCACGGCGCCGGGAGATGTCGAGGTCGTGGTCACGGTGGTGAACGGCAACGGCATTCCCAAGGGCGAGTTCGACAACGACAACCAGAAGAACGGGGCCCTTCGCCTGGCGCGCCAGTTCGGGCCCGCCAGGGTCGGAGCCTTCGGCTACTGGGGCAAGGAGAAACGCTCGACGGGAGCCTCGGACACCGTCAC
>JBJKRB010000038.1:0-8636 GCA_046704885.1 Thermoanaerobaculia bacterium
GAGCACGACCCTGCTAGAGTCCGCGGCGATGGCGGAAGAACTTCGGATCGAGATCGAGGTGGCGCCGGCCAAGGCGTTGGCCGCGGCGGAAGAGGTGGCGCGACAGTGGGGCGCGGACTGGGAACGATTGGATGGCGTCGAGACCGCGGTTCGCCTCGGTCTCCCCGTCATCGCCGGCATCCGGCGCGGTCACCTCGTGGGGAGGCTTAGCTTCCGGCCGCAGGGGAGGGGGAGCGAGGTCTCCTTCGCGGTCGAGGAAGCCCGCTACGTGGTCAACAGGAGCGCCGCGCTCATTCTTGTCATCGGCGGCATCGGCGCCGTTCTGGCCGTTCTCTGGCCGTTCTTTCCGGTTCTCCTGGCAATCGCGCCGTTTGCGGTGGTCATGGCGGTTGCCGCATGGTTGTTGGTCGTCTCCAGGCTGCACGCGAGCGGGATCGAGGAGTATCTGGGGCAGGTGAGGGATCGCTGCGCGCCGTCGGAGGCAGCGAAGCCATCGGGGTAGTGGCGGGCTAGGTTCCCGGCGCGGCGATGTGATAGAAACTCCTTCCAAGGAATCAAGCGCGAGCTGTCCTTGTTGTAGAGAGCAGACCGGAGCAGGGTCTGCTTAGGGTTCATTGCCAATATGGGGGCGTTCCGGCTTCGACGGGGAGCAAGACAGCACGGAGGTTGCGTGTCGAGTTTCCGCTCGTAAAACGGAATTCTTATAACTGCCAATAACAACAACTTGGCACTGGCTGCTTAATCTAAGTTAGCCACGTACCGGCTGGAGCCTTGATTCGCGGCGCTTGCCGGTGCGACGCGAAAGCGGATCAAAGGGCTCGGTTCGTCAGACGCCGAACCTGGATTCTCTGTCTGACTGGCCGCGGCGCCGGGTAGCTTTCTCCCAAAGCGCCCGCGGCGAGAACGCCAAACGAAAGCTACGCACGTAGAGCTTTCGGGCTGTGCTTTCCGGACGTGGGTTCGACTCCCACCGCCTCCACCAAATCCAATCATCAGCAAACGCCGCCTTCGGGCGGCGTTTCTGCATCTTGGGAAGGAGGAGTTGGGGCGCTATGGAAGGCGCCGGGCACGAAAGTGCGCGATCGTTTCTTGGCTCTAGCGACCGCTCGCCGGCCGAGGTCTCTTGGGGGATTCTACGGGGAGGGAGCTCTCATTCAGCTGTGCTAGTGTCCGAGGATTCTAAGAAATCGATAATGCTCAGAGAGCCAGGAGGCAGGATGTTTCGATTTGCGTCGCGCGCCGGTCACGTATGTCTGGTCTTGCTGTCGTTCGTCGTTCTCGTTCCTTTCGCCGTGTCTGCTCACGCGGCGAGCTATGTCGTCGACACCACCAGCGATTCGAATCTGACAGCTTGCACCAGCGCGGCCAACGACTGCTCGCTGCGCGGTGCCATCACCGACGCCAACACGGCGGGTGGTACCAACACCGTCACCTTCAGCGTCAACGGCACCGTCACCCTGGGCAGCCTACTGCCGCAGATCACGAATGATCTGACCATCACCGGCAACGGCGCGGCCAGCACCATCATCGATGGGGCAAACAACTACCAGGTGTTCAACATCGCTGGCAGCGCAACCGTTAGCCTGATGGACCTGACCGTGCAGCACGGCTTCTCGGCGGATTGCGGCGGAGGGATTAACAACTCCGGCACATTGACGGTCACCAACTGCACAATTTCCGGTAACGTTTCAACGGACTTGGCTGTGAGCTGCGGTGAGGGTGGAGGAATTGACAACTCCGGTACATTGACAGTTGCCAACAGCACGTTCTCCGGGAATCGCGCAAATGTGTTGGGCGGCGGGATTCACAACGCCGGTACTGCAACGCTAACCAACAGCACGTTCTCCGGCAATACCAGCACCGCCGGCGGTGGGATTTTTGAAGACGGCGGCTCTGTGACAGTCACCAACTGCACGATCGCGGGCAATACGGCTGTGGTTGGTTCCGGCGGCGGAATCTTCTCTAGAGGAGGAACGACTAACCTGAACAACAGCATCGTCGCCCACAGCACCAGTGGCGGCGACTGCGTCAACAGTACCGGCACAGTGAACGCCAGCCACAGTCTGATCGGCGATGGTCTGAGCTGCGTCAACGGCACCAACACCGCCAACCTGACCGGCGATCCGCAGCTCGGCACGCTAGCGGGCAACCCGGCCTATTTTCCGTTGCTCTCCGGCAGCCCGGCCATCGACGCCGGGAACAATGCGCTGGCAGTCGACGCGAACAGCAACCCCCTCACTACCGACGAAGCTGGCAACGCCCGAATCCAGGGCAGCGCGGTCGACATGGGCGCGGTGGAGGCTACCCCTCCAGTGACCGCGATTCCCACGCTCTCGTGGCAGGCTTTGGCCGCGCTCGGCCTCATCCTGGCGGCCTTGGGTCTGCTTCTGGCGAGCAAAGCACGCGCGAGCTGATCGCGGTCGCCTAGCGAAAGCAGCGGCCGGGTTTCCCCGGCCGCCGTGCTGCTCCGATGATGTTTCAAATGATCCGCTACCACTCGGCGTGGAAGCGGCAGCTCGCGTCGCCCCGGGCGCGGCACGAGATCTCCTCGACCTTGACCTTGGGAGCGCCGGTGAGCTGCTTGACGAATCCCTGGATGGCGGCGGTCACTGGGTGGCAGACCGGCCGCTTCGACTGTGAGATGCGCTCGAGAAAGAGGGTGCCAGTTGGCGCTTCGACGTCGAATGAGCGCTCGGAGGTCTCAACTACCGAGAACTCGCCCCAACCGCCACGCGATAGAAACTCGGCGACGATACCGGGCACGGCGGCGACCTCTGGTGACCCGAGCTGGTTGATGAACTGCTCGCCTGTCTTCTCCGACGACTTCTGGACCGCCGAAGAGATCAAGCCGGTGATCCCCAGGCCGGAGAGCTTCAGAACGTGGGCGTAGGCTTCGGCAAGGGCTACCTTGGGGACCGCGACCGTCTCCCTCTGAATGAAATCGCCGATGAGCGTTGCGTAGTCTGACATTTCGATCTCCTTCTCTCTACCTTTAGACGTCGCCGTCGAGAATTTGGGCGAGCTTGAGCGCGGTTCTCTTTACTTCGCTGAAGAGAATGCCGAGACGCAGGCCGGGCCCGGCAATCACTGTGAGGGTCTGGCTGTTGGGCAACTGCGTGATCATCGTGACGCCGTTCTCTCCTTCGAGGGTGATCTGACGCAGTGGCGCCTGGTTGGTCTCTTCGAGCGAGGACGCCGCCATCGACGAGACGCTGCCGAAAAGCGACGCGGCAGTGACGTAGTCCGTGTTGTCTCCTCGCGCGGTGAGGGAAGAGATCGGGAAGCCTTCTTCCGAAACTACATGGACCGCGGTCACTTGCGGAAGGCGGTTTCGAAGGTCCTCTAGAGTCTCATCCAAGATGTCCGTCATGATCGGCATGCTGAGCTCCTTGTCTCAAATGGTCCGGTGGGCTTTGTCCTCTCATCCTCGCGATGAAGACGAAGAGGTGTCGGTGGGGTCAGCGGCGTGCGGCTCTTGCGCGGGGGAAGGCCCCGGGGAGGGATCAAACGCCGAGGTCCGATCTCGAGATGTCGAAGCGGCGGGGCAGAGAGCGACTCTGCTTGCCAGTCTTTCGGGTGAATCCCCCTGCTTCTTCTTTGATGTCGTGACGCCCACCAAGGCTTGCTTCGCTTTCTGCCGTGGCCCTCGCGCATAGAGGCGAGGTACTCACGCGACAGTCAGTTTCGGAGCGATCGCGACTGGGCGCGCCGTATGGCAGGGTGGCCCGCCATGCGCCGCAAGGCGGGCGTGGCTCCCGCCTCTCCGGGTGGGCTGTTGCGCACGGTCCCGATTTGAAAAACGAAAGGCGAGCCCGGATCCCGGGCTCGCCTCGTTGCCTGGACTCTCGATTCTCGGTTCAGTGGGCCGTAGCGCCCTGGTAGAAGGCGTCTAAGTCCTTGTGGAGCTTTTCCAGGGCGGAGGTGCGGATGTAGATCATGTGGCCCGTGTGGTAGTAGGCGAAGGTGATGTTCTTCTCGAGCGAGGGATCGAGCTCCATGTGATTGAGGCCGTACTCGGTCGCGAAGAATGGAGTCGCGAGGTCGAAGTATCCGTTGCCGGAGAAGACCTTGAGGTGCGGGTTCTCCGACATGGTCTGGCGCAGGTCGGGAAGCGTGTCGGGGACCGGGTAGTTACGGCCATCGACCCGGTGATGCCAGTCCCAGGCGCGATTGACCTTGTAGCTCAGGAAGACGTATTGCGCCGCCCCCGGGAACTTCAGGTCATTGTTGAGGTAGGAGTGGAAGGTGGAGACCACCGCCGGGAACATCGCGGTCGCCGAAGCGTCGTAGCCGGGGAACTCTCCGGCGGCGTCGGGGTCGATTCCCACGAACCGGGCGTCGTAACGCCCCATGGTGCGTCGCTCGCCGCGCAGAAGCTCCTTCATGAAGCGGCGCGGAGTCACTCGTAGGTTCGCCTCCTCGAGATAGGTTTCGCTCAAGCCGGTGAAGGAGTGAAGCTTGGCGGCGGCCGCGTCGAGCTCGCTCGCGCTGATCTTGTCCCCGGCGCGAAGCGCGGCGGCGTAGTCGCCGAGGGCGAACTTGCGCGCCTGCTCGAGAAAGGCCGGAAGGTCGGCGGGCTTGTTGGGCAGCTTGTCGTGGTACCAGGCGATGGCCGCGTAGCTCGGCAGGTAGAGCTCATAAGACAGATCGTTGGACCCCGGTGGCTGGAAGCTGAACCGTACGTTCATGTTGAGAGCGCTCGACAGCAGGATGACGCCGTTCAAGGCGATGCCGTTGTTTTGCAGCCAAGAGGCCAACATGTCGGAGCGCGGCGTACCGTAGGACTCGCCGAGGAGGAACTTGGGCGAGTTCCAACGGTTGTTCTCGGTGAGGTAGTTCTGGATGAACTGTCCAAAGGAAGCGACGTCCTGGTCGGCGCCCCAGAACTCCTTGCCCTTGGCGTCGCCGAGGAGCTTGCTCATCCCCGTTCCCACCGCGTCGATGAAGACCAGGTCCGTCTTGTCAAGAAGGCTGTATGGATTGTTCTCGAGCTTGTACGGCGCCGGCGGCGTCGGTTCGGCGTTGGCGGTCTCGACGCGGCGCGGTCCGAAGCCGCCGATGTTGACCAGCACCGACGAGCCGCCAGGCCCGCCGTTGTAGGCGAAGGTCACGGGACGCTTGGTGACGTCGGCGTTATCTTTGACGTAGGCGATGTAGAACATGCTCGCATCGGGCTTGCCCTTCTCGTCATGGAGGATGATGGTGCCGGCCGTCGCGGTGTAGAGGATCCGCTGCCCGTTGACGGTCACGCTGCCGCGGGTTTCGACCTTCTTCGCCTTGGCTTGGGCGGGCGCTTCAGAAGACGCGGTATCGGCCTTGGCCTTCTCGTTGCGGTGCGTGGATGCGGCGTAGATGGGAAGAGTCAGCAGTAAGCTGGTCAGGGAGAGGGCGAGCAGGAGCTTCTTCATTTTGGTGGAGCCTCCATGTCCTTCGTCATTCGACGCGCCCTGGGGCGATCGTCCGACCGTCCCGGGCGCAAGCGCAGACCTGACATCGTAGCAGGGTGGTGGAAGGGGTGATGAGGAAGGCTCGTGGGCGTGCCGCTCTCGCGACACTCCCCACGAGCCCTGTCTGGCGCCTGGCTATCGCCGGCGCCGCCGAGGTATCTCCTGCCGATGCCCACATTCGAGCTTCAGCGATGAGACCTCGTTGTCGCCGAGCGCGGTATTCCTCAGATTGCTGATCTCGGTGCGGACCTCGATCGACCTTCCACGGAAGTCGCTGTCTTCGAAGAGGATGGCCACGCAGCCGGGCGAAACTCGTACCGAGGAGGCGCGGTCGCGTCCGATCCGCGTGTTCGTGAGGTCCTCGACGTCTCGGTCGAAGGTTTCGGAAACACCGGCGAACCCAGCGTGCTCGAAAAGGGTCACACCAAGACTCCCTCGTGGCTCGATGCGGCCGCCGTACCTCTGCATCTCACGAGAGCGATCGCGGGCGCGGCAATCCATGGTGAGCGATGTCACCGAGTCGTTGCCGACCGAGGTTTGTCCGAGGTCGAAGACATCTTTCGTGATCGTCGTCGAACGGCCCTCGAAGTCGGGTCTCTGGTAGAGGACAGCTTGGCACCCGGGCTCGATACGCACCGATCTGGCGGTGGCGTTGCCGATCGCGCTGTTCCGTAGATCGCGAACCTGGCCGGTGGTGAACTGAGCGGAGCGGCCCCGGTACCCCCGTTGCTCGTAGAGAATGATGCCGGAGAACTCCGAGGTCGAGGAGGAACGCTCGAGACGGGGCTCGCTTACTTCTACTCGGATTTGTCCTTCGCGCAGCCTCGGCGAAATATCGAGTTTCCCGAGAATCTGGTAACGGATCACCGTCGCCTCGCGAGCGTTCCTGGGATTCTGGACGCGGAGGGCCCGAATGGTGATGTTGCCGGTGCGCTCATTAGCCGCCTTGACTTGGAGCCGGGCTGGGCCAGAGGCAACCCAGAACCGCGTGCTCGGGTAGTGTGGGCTGCCATTAAAGGGAATCGCCGACATCCGCAACCGGACTTCCTGGCCGACCGTGAGCCTGAGCGTGTCGCCGGGATGCAACGTCGCGATCAAGTCGCGGTCGGGGATACGCAAGACGTTGATCGCGATCCGCTGGATCGGCGAGCCGTGGGCCTGAAGCGGTACGACCAAGAAGCCGCACAGCGCAACAAGGACGGCCATCCATCGAAACGAAAGGCACTTCGTCATCGGGTCGCTCCTCTCTCGTCGGTTTCAGGGCGGGCGGCGCCCTTATATCGATCGCATTATAGGAAACAGCGAGAGCAACGCCCGACGGCGAGCTCGAAACGGCGAGCGCAGACTCCAGCGCTCAGCTCGCGCGCGCCTTTCTGCGCCGCCACCAGGCGGCGATCTGATTCTCCCCGATGGGAGCATCATCGGCGGGAATTCTCAAGCTGTCTCTGAAGACGCTCCAGGTGTCTGACTCGACGATCATCGCCACCGCGAAAGTCATCGCCATCGCCGCGACGGCGCCAATTGCGGCCATGAGCATGTCCTTCTGCGCATCCCAGGTGTCGCCCTGGGCGCCCAGAAAGGCGATGCCGGCGGCGGGTGCCGAGGTCACCGCCGCGACCCATTCGAGGATCTCGTAAATCGCCGAGAAGGCGAGGGTGAGCTCGATGGGGAGGTAGTAGTTCCAGAAGCCGCGAGCGCGAGAGATGCGGATGAAGACCTCGCGCACCGGGTAGGCGACGAGGAAACCGAAGCAGAAGTGCACCAATCGGTCGTACATGTTGCGGTTGGCGCCGAACCAGTGCTGGAGTGTGTAGCCGAAGGGGACTTGGGCGTAGGTGTAGTGCGAGCCGATGACGTGCAAGACCATGAAGATCGTGAGCAAGGTATACGAGATGAGAGAGAGGCGGAACCAGCGGCCCAGGATCAGGATCAGCGGCACGCCGATGAAGACGAGATAGTTCTCGAGCAGCCAATCGCTGCGCAGGATCGGGTGAATCGCGGCCCAAACCGAGACCGCGGCGAATACCAAGAAGAGTCCGGACAGGTACAGTCTTCTCTTCATAACGATCCCCTTTCGTCATGCCCGTGTGGGCCAGGCAGCGATGCGAGGGACGCCAGTGGCCTTTTTCTCAGCTCTGGGTGGGAAGTTATCATGGCGGGGATGCTCTTGTTCCCCGACAGTGTGACTAGAGAGTTCCAGTCTCGGCGTCCTAGGCGCCGGGCGCTGCGTGGCCTGAGCCCGGGTCTTTGATGTGAGCGATACCACACCACTCATCGTCCTCTATAACCGTTTCTTTTCGGAGTGGCCGGACCTCTCGTCGCTGGGAGCAATGGCGCCGGCGCGCTTCGCTTTCGGCCCAGAGCGATTGGCAGAGGCTACGGCGGTAGTCTTCCACCTTCCGACCCTGGGGGAAGTCGATTTGCTCCGCAAAGCGCCCAGTCAGCTGTGGGTGGCATGGTCGCTCGAGAGCCGGGTCACGTGTCCGCGCCTCGACGACCCCGAATTCATGGGGCGCTTCGACCTCACCATGACCTACGAGCGGGACAGCGATGTCTGGTTCCCATACTTCGGGCCTGGCACCGTGCCGGGCTTGCTTCGCGCTCCAAGTCCGAAGACGGAGAAGAGCCCGGTGGTCCATCTGCAGTCGAACCCCTATGACGCGTCGGGCAGAGCTCGCTTCGCCTTTGAGCTGATGCGGCGCGTCAAGGTCGACTCCTATGGCAATATGTTTCGTACTCGCCCCGAGCGAATTCCGCCTGGTTGGAGCCGCCGCGTCGCCGTCATGGCGCGCTACAAGTTCACTCTAGCCTTCGAGAATTCGATCTCCCGGGACTATGTAACGGAGAAGTTCTTCGATCCTCTGACGGTCGGTTCCGTGCCCGTCTACCGGGGGGCTCCGGAGGCTGCGGACTTCGCGCCGGCCGCCGGAAGCTATATAGACGCCCGCGACTTTTCAGGCCCTGCTGAGCTGGGTGATTATCTCGCCGAGCTTGACCATGATGATGAGGCCTATGCTCGCTACCATGCGTGGCGCGAGAAAGGTCTCGCGCCGGAGTTTCAAGCTGTAATAGAAAGTCTGCGCGAGCCGCCGTTTCTACGTCTCGCCAGGCGAGTCGCGGAGATCAGGAGCTAGAGGCTCGATCATGGCTATTCGAACCGCCGGAGCCTTTGAGCTCGTCCATCTCTGT
>JBJKRB010000039.1:0-9120 GCA_046704885.1 Thermoanaerobaculia bacterium
CCCGCGAAGAGTGACATCAGGATGGCGCGGTACTCGTCGGCCGTTCGGTCCGCGTCGGTCGAGAGGCGGAAGTGGGCGACGAGCTCACGGTGCCGGTAGACCCCGACCACCGCGTTGGTGTTTCCCACGTCGAGCAGCACATGCAGATCCGGGCTCATGACTCGATCACCTCCCCCGCAGCGAAGCGGCGCAACCGGCCTTCCACTTCCAGCTCGAGACGACCACCATCGTCAACTCCGAGGAAACGGCCCGCGATCGCCTCGCCGTGCTGGCGGAACCGCAACTCGTCGCCGCGCTGATGCGCCATCAAGGAGCGATAGCGCTCCACCGGAGAGCTCGACGCGTCGCGAAGCTCGCGATCGACGGCGCCGATCAGCCTTCCGGTCAGCTCGCCCAGAGTGGGGCAACGGTCCGCTTCGAGGGCCAGCGAAGTTGCATCAAGCGTCGGAAGATCTCCCTGGCGCTGACCATAGTTGATTCCAAAGCCGATTGCCAAGAGACCTCCGGCGGCTCCACGTGACGTCGCCTCGATGAGAATACCGCCGAGCTTCTTGCCATCGATCACGAGATCGTTCGGCCACTTGAGGCGCAGCCTCCCGCCAAGATACCGATTGAGCTCCTCGCCGAGAGCGACGGCGACGGTCAGAGGCGAGAGCGGTAGGCGCTCACCGCTCCCGCCGTCCCTCAGCAAGGTAGCGTAGATACCCATCCCGCGGGGGCTGACCCAGCTGCGGCCGGATCGGCCGCGGCCCGCGGTCTGACGTCTGGCGACGATGTCGACGCTAGGCACCTTCCTCGATTCGCTGTCCAGCGCCGCGACGAGGCGGCGAGCGAGGGCGTTGGTCGAGTCGACGCTTTCGAAGAGAAGGAGAGCGGCGTTGCCTCCGCGGCCGCGGCGAATCTCGCGCCCCAGGAGGGTCAAACGCGAGAAGTCGATCGGCCCCGGAATCGCGCTCACTCTTGCGCCGCGGCGTCCTCGCCCAGGAGCTTGGCGCGCCGCGCCTCGAGCTCGGCCAGACGGCTCCGTGCCTTTACCACCACGGCCTCTGGAGCCTTGGCCACGAACTGCTCGTTGGCGAGCAGCCCGCGGCTGTGGGCGAGCTGTTGCTCGATCGACGCGAGCTCCTGGCGAACGACTTCCACGTCCTCCTCGCCGCGCGCGCGCTCCGGAACCACCACCCCGATCGTGAGATCTCTCACCACCACCCGAGTCGTCTCCTCCGGCGCCTCTTGCCAGTGGATCTCATCAGCGCGCGCGAGGGTTCCAAGGAGGCTTTCCTGGCGACGCAGGAAGTCCAGGAGATCCCCGGCTTCGCCCTCCACATAGATCGCTGGCTTCTCCTTCGCCTCGATCCCGAGATCCGACCGCAACGAGCGGATCCGGCTCACGATCTCGATCAGACCTCCCATCTGGCGCTCCGCGGAGGGATCGCTCCACTCTTGGAGCGCAACCGGAAACGGCGCCAGGCAGATGGTTTCGGGGTGGATCGCCTCGTGCCCCGGCAGACGCTGCCAGAGCTCCTCGGTGAGAAACGGCATCATCGGATGGAGCAAGCGCAGGGAGCGATCGAGCACCGAGAGGAGGACCTCCGCGACGCGCGGCCGGCCGGCCCCGTTGGCCGCAGCCGCGTCCGCGCCTAGCGCCGGCTTGGCGATCTCCAGATACCAGTCACAAAGCTCGCCCCAGAAGAAGTGATAGAGGCGATTGCAGGCTTCATCGAAGCGAAAGGTCTCGAGCTTCTCGTTGACCTCAGCGGCGGTCGCCGAGAGACGGCTCAAGATCCACCGCTCGGGGACCGCCAGGCCGTTGACGTCGATCTCTTCAGCCACCTCGGCGCCTTCGGTGCGCGCCAGAGCGAAACGCACCGCATTCCAGATCTTGTTTCCGAACGCGCGATAGCCGGCCATGCGCTCTGGATCGAGCGGAATGTCCCTCCCCGGACTGTCCAGGACCGCCAGGGTGAAGCGCAACGCATCCGCGCCGTACTCCTCCACCAGGTCCATGGGGTCGACCGTGTTGCCCTTGGTCTTGGACATCTTGCGCCCTTCGGCATCGCGTACCAGTCCGGTCAAATGGACCGTATGGAAGGGCACCTCACCGGTCAGATGGAGCCCCATCATCACCATCCGCGCCACCCAGAAGAAGAGGATGTCGAATCCGGTGATCAGGACGTCGGTGGGATAGAAGATCTCTAGGTCAGGAGTCTGGTCGGGCCACCCGAGGGTGGAAAAGGGCCACAAGCCGGAGGAGAACCAGGTATCGAGGACGTCGGGGTCTTGGGTCAGCTGATCGGTGCCCGCGAGCTTGACGGCTTCCTCGCGGTCGTGAGCGACGTAGATGGCCCCAGCGGGGTCGTACCAGGCGGGAATCTGATGACCCCACCAGAGCTGCCGCGAGATGCACCAGGGCCGGATGTTCTCGAGCCAGTGCTCCCAGGTCTTGACCCAGCTGTCGGGAATCAAGACCAAGCGGCCTTCGCCGACCGCGGCCAGCGCCCGCGCCGCCATTGCGCTGACGTCGAGAAACCACTGGGTCGAGATCAACGGCTCGATGGCGACCCCGCTGCGCTGGCAGAAGCCGACGTTGTGCGTGTAGCGCTCTACCTTGACCAGCAATCCTTCGGCTCGCAAGCGTTCGACTACCCGGCGCCGCGCCTCCTCGCGATCGAGCCCCGCCAGCTCCTCGCCCGCCGCCTCGGTCATCGCCCCGCGCCGGTCGATGACTTGCACGATGTCGAGATCGTGACGCTGGCCGATCTCGAAATCGGCGGGATCGTGGGCCGGCGTCACCTTGACCAAGCCGGTTCCGAAGTCCTTCTCGACGACCGCGTCGGCGACGAAGGGAAGACGGCGTCCGACCAAGGGAAGCACGGCATAGCGCCCACGCAGACCTTGGTAGCGTTCATCGTCGGGGTGGAAAGCGATGGCGGTATCGCCAAGCATGGTCTCGGGCCGGGTGGTGGCCACCACGATCCGCTCATCCGATCCCTCCAGTGGATAGGCGATGTGGTAGAGCTTCCCTTCCACGGTCCGCATCTCGACCTCGAGATCGGAGATCGCCGTATCGAGGCCGGGGGACCAGTTGACCATGTACTCCCCCCGGTGAATGAGTCCCTCACGATAGAGCCGAACGAAGGCCTCGCGCACCGCGCGCGACAGTCCCTCGTCCAGGGTGAAGCGTTCGCGCGACCAGTCGCAGCTCGCTCCCAGCCGGTCGAGCTGTGCGCGGATGTTTCCGTGGTGCTCGCGCGTCCACTGCCACATGCGCTCGAGGAATTTCTCCCTTCCCAGCGCGACCCGGCTGGTGCCTTCGCTCTCGAGCTGCCGCTCGACCATCAACTGCGTCGCGATGCCCGCGTGATCCGTCCCCGGCAGCCAGAGGGCGTTCTCGCCCCGCATCCGTCGCCAACGGGTGAGGAGGTCCTGTAAGGTCGATTGCAGGGCGTGCCCCATGTGCAGTTTCCCTGTCACGTTGGGCGGCGGAATCATGATGGTGAACGGCTTCTTCGCCGCCTGGGCGTCCACCTCGAAATATCGGGCTTCGCGCCAACGGCGTTGCCACTCGCCTTCGTAGGCGCTGGGGTCAAATCTCTTGTCCATGTCGATCTCGCGACGACGCGGCATGCTCGCTGGCGGGTGCTGGCGCGCCCCGCCCGCTATCTTGAACGTTGACGAGTCTGAACGCGGAGCGGAGGCCGCGCCCTATTCGACCTCGGCCTCGAGCTGCCGAATCCGCTCCTTGATCACGACCTCCGCGAGGTCGGGAAGAACCTCCCAGGCGACCTCGCGCAGGACCTTGTCCGACATATGCTCGACCACGCGCTGAGCCAATCGCTCCAGATCCTCGTCCGAAAGCGGCGAGGTCGTCGGGGACGCTGCCGCGGCCGCCTGTGGAGCAGAGGTCGGTTCCTCCTCGGCCGTTTCCGCGGGAGGCGCCACCAGAGTGGCCGGGGCTTCGTCGCCCTCTTCGAGGCTGAAGTCGGGAGCTTCCTCCGCGTCGGTGGCAGCACCGCTCCAACCCACCGCGGTGTCTTCTTCCTCCGCCCGGTCCTCGTCGCTCTGGGTCTCCGAGTGCAGCGCCAGGGGCGTGATGCTCGGCGCCGGCGCCTCCTGACGCGGCTCCTCCGCTTCCCCGGCCGGCTCCTCTACCGCATGGATCGGGGTTCCCTCGTGACTCGCCGCCTCCTCGGGAGCTGGAGACGCTTCCTCGGCGTGCGACATCTCCTCTACACGGCGTAGCAGCTCCTGCGAGTCGAAGGGCTTCTTGAGGTGGCCGCCCGCCCCACACTCCTCGGCGCGCTGCGCGTCGAAAGGCTCGAAAGTGCCCACCAGCAACAGCGCCGGAACCTGCGGATAACGCTCCTTGGCGTGCTCGCACACCTCATAGCCATCAGCTCCCGGCATGTGCACGTCGGCGATCACGAAATCGGGGCGGCCGGAATCGAGGTGGGCGATGGCCTCATCGCCGTTCGAGACCGCGACGACGTCGTAGTCCCCATCCATGAAGGTGAGCTCGACGACCTTTTGAATCGTCACGCTGTCGTCTGCGAGAAGGATTGTCTTGGGCATGGGCTTTTCCCTCGTTTGAGTGCGCGGCTCGACGGTGGCTCGGCGCGCCCCTCAGGCCATGGATTCGGCGGCGAGCCGGTTCTCGAGGTAGTGCACGATGTCGGAGGTCGCCGTACCCGGGAGGAAGATCTCATCGATCCCCGCGTCCTTGAGACCGGGAATGTCCTGATCCGGGATGATTCCCCCGGCGAAAACCAGGATGTCGTCTCCACCTCGTTCGCGCAGGAGCTTGGTGATCTCGGGAAGCAGCACGTTGTGGGCACCGGAGAGAATCGAGACGCCGACCGCGTCGACGTCCTCTTGGATCGCGGCCGCGGCGATCTGCTCGGGCGTCTGGCGCAGCCCCGTGTAGATCACCTCGAACCCGGCGTCGCGCAACGCTCGCGCCACCACCTTGGCCCCACGGTCGTGCCCGTCCAGCCCCGGCTTCGCCACCAGGATCCGTAACCGTCGCTCCGTCATATTCGTCAGATACTAGCAGAGGTTGCGCCGTCTACGGCGGTCGCGGAGGCCGGTCTAGAAGACCGCGGGCTCCTCGTAAGAGCCGAACACCTCGCGCAGCGCGTCGCTGATCTCCCCCACCGTGCAGTACTCCTTCACGCAGTCGAGGATCAACGGCATCGTATTGGCGTCTCCTTCGGCACCCTTCTTCAGCGCTCCCAGAGTACGCTCGACGGCGCCCGCGTCACGCCGGCTCTTGACCTCCTCGAGGGAAGCCACCTGCCGGGCCGCCAGATCATCGGCGATGTAGAGAATCTCGACCGGGGCGTCGTCCTCGCTCTCGAAGGCGTTCACCCCCACGATGATCTTCTCCTTGTCCTCCACCGCGCGCTGGTAGCGATACGCGGCGTCCATGATCTCGCGCTGCGGGAAGCCCGCTTCGATCGCCTCGACCATGCCGCCGAGACTGTCGATGCGGTGGAAGTAGTCGAACGTCCCGTCGATCATCCGTCCGGTCATCTCTTCGACGAAGTAGCTGCCTCCCAAGGGGTCGATCGTGTTGATGACCCCGGACTCGTGCGCCAGGATCTGCTGCGTGCGCAGCGCCAAGCGAGCACTCTCCGCGGTGGGCAGGGCGAGAGTTTCGTCGAGAGCGTTGGTGTGCAGCGACTGGGTGCCGCCGAGGACCGCCGCCAGCCCCTGGACCGCGGTGCGCACGACGTTGTTGTAAGGCTGCTGCGCGGTCAGCGAGCAGCCGGCGGTCTGCGTGTGGAACCGCAGCATCCCGGAGCGCGGGTTCTTCGCGGCGAAGCGATCGCGCATGACCGTCGCCCAAATCCGGCGCGCGGCGCGGAACTTGGCAATCTCCTCGAAGAAATCATTGTGGCTGTTGAAGAAGAATGACAGGCGCGGCGCGAAGACGTCGACGTCCAGACCCGCTTCGATGCCGTACTGCACGTACTCGATGCCGTCGCGCAGCGTGAAGGCGAGCTCCTGCAGGGCGGTCGAGCCGGCTTCGCGAATGTGGTACCCGGAGATGGAAATCGTATTCCAGCGCGGCACTTCCCGCGCCGCGAAGGCGAACTGATCCGTGATCAGCCGCATCGACGGCCGGGGCGGGAAGATGTACTCCTTCTGGGCGATGTACTCCTTGAGAATATCGTTCTGCAGCGTGCCGGAGACCTGCTTGGCGATGTTCACGCCCTGCTTCTCGGCGACCGCGAGATACATGGCGAAGAGGATGGGCGCCGTCGAATTGATCGTCATCGAGGTGGTCACCTCGCCGAGCGGTATCCCTTCGAAAAGCACCTCCATGTCGGCGAGCGTGTCGATCGCCACTCCGCACTTGCCCACCTCTCCGTGGGCCATCGGATGGTCGGAGTCGAAGCCGTAGAGGGTGGGAAGATGGAAGGCCACCGAAAGGCCGGTCTGGCCGGACTCGAGCAGATACTTGAAGCGCTGGTTGGTATCCGCGGCGGTGCCGAAGCCGGCGAACTGGCGCATCGTCCAGAGCTTGCCCCGGTAACCCGTGGGATGGATACCGCGAGTGTAAGGGAACTCCCCCGGCAGGCCGATCTCCGCAAGCGGATCGATCCCCGCGATCTGCTCCGGAGTGACGAGTGGCGGCACCTCCATGCCCGAGACGGTGGTGAAGTCGCTCTTCCAAGCGGGGCGCTTGGCCTCCGCTCCCTGGCGCTCGGACTCCCAGCGCGCCCGGGCCTCCGCCATCGACTCGACTACCTCCTCGCGGTAGGCGCCCGATCCCGTCGCCGAGCGGTCACCCTCGAGGTGGGGCGGAACCTTGTCTTTGACCGTCATTGCCTTCCCCTTCCCTTGGAGCGCGGCGAGTCCTTCCCCGCCTTCGCGCCAAAGCTCAGTATACGCGAGGCTTCGCTCGAGACCTTCTAGCGGCCGAGGAGATGGCGGGCAATTACCAGGCGTTGCATCTCGCTCGTCCCCTCGTAGATCATGGTCACGCGCACGTCACGATAGAGACGAGCGATTTCGTAGTCCTCACAAAATCCGTTGCCGCCGTGGACCTGCAGGGCCTCGAAACAGGCGCGGTTGGCCGCCTCCGAGGCGTAGGCCTTGGCCTCCGCGGCCAAGCGCCCGGCTTCACCCTTGACCCCGGAACGATCGGCGGCGAAACGGACGAGGTTGCGCGCCGCCGCGAGCTCGGTGGCAACGCTGGCGATCTTGAAGGCAATCGCCTGATGCTCGGCGATGGCACGGCCGAACTGCACCCGGTCACGGGCATAGGCCACGGCCAGCTCGAGGGCACGTTGATGGATGCCCACGGCCTGTGCCGCGACTCCTAGGCGAGAGTGATCGAGGGTGGCGAGCGCGATCTTGAAGCCGCGCCCCTCCTCGCCCAGGAGGTTGGCGGCGGGAATCCGGCAGTTGTCGAAGAGAATCGGCGCGGTGACCGAGCTCTTGAGGCCGAGCTTGTCCTCTGCCTTGCCCACCGAAAACCCGGGGGCGTCCGCGGGAACGACAAAGGCGCTGATGCCGTGCTTGCCTGCCTGCGGATTCGAGCGCGCCATGACCACGAAGTAGCGGGCGACGCCGGCGTTCGTGATCCATGCCTTTTCGCCATTGAGGACCCACTCGCCGCCGTCGAGTCGCGCCGTGGTTCGCAAGCTACCGGCGTCGCTGCCGGACTCGGGCTCGGTCAGGCCAAACCCCCCGATCGCCTTCCCCGATGCGAGCTCGGGAAGGAAGCGGCGCTTGAGCTCCTCCGATCCGAAGTTTGCGATCGGCCAGCAGCAGACCGAGTTGGTGACACTCATCGTGACCGCGAGCGAGGGCGAGCGGCGGGCGATCTCCTCGATGGCGAGGACGTAGCTCAGCGGGTCGAGCCCGGCGCCTCCGTACTCCTCGGCGACGAGCATCCCGAGGAGGCCGAGCTCCCCCATCTCGGCGACGATGTCGGCGGGGTAAGAGTGCTCGCGGTCGCGCTCGGCCTCGCCGGGAGCGACGCGCTCATCGGCAAAACGGCGTATCTCGTCGCGCAGCAGCTGCTGATCTTCACTGAGAGCGAAGTCCACCATCAGCGGCCCCGAGCTCAGCCGCGGCGAATCACCCAGTCGGCGATGACCAGCTTCTGGATTTCGCTGGTACCCTCGTAGATCTCGGTGATCCGGGCGTCGCGGAAGTAGCGTTCGACGTTGTATTCCTTGGTGTAGCCGTAACCGCCGTGGATCTGCAGCGCCTTGTTGGTCACCCGCTGCGCCATCTCCGAGGAGAAGAGCTTGGCCTGCGCCGCCTCGAGCGAGTAGCGCTTCTGGTTCTCCTTGGCCCAGGCAGCCTTCCAGGTGAGAAGACGGGCGGCGTCGATCTCGGTCGCCATGTCGGCGAGGTAGAACTGAATTGCCTGGAAACGGGCGATCGGCTGGCCGAACTGCTCGCGTTCTCCAGCGTAGCTCAGGGCCTCTTCGAAGGCACCCTGGGCGATGCCCACGGCTTGCGCCGAGATGCCAATGCGACCGCCGTCGAGGGTCGCCATGGCGATCTTGAAGCCTTCGCCTTCTTCGCCCAGCCGCAGACTCGCCGGCACCCGCATTTCTTCGAAAGCGAGCTCGGTGGTTCCCGAAGCGTTGACCCCCAGCTTGTACTCGTGCGTGCCGCGGCTGAAACCCGGCGTGTCGCAGGGGACGATGAAGGCCGTGATCCCCTTGTGCTTCTTCTCGAGATCGACGGTGGCGAAGACCAGAGCGATATCGGCGTCGGTGCCGTTGGTGATAAAGACCTTGTTGCCGTTGAGGATGTAGTCGTCGCCGTCGCGCTTGGCGGTGGTACGCAGCGCTGACGGGTCGCTCCCCGCTCCCGGCTCGGTCAGGGCGAAGCAGCCGAGCTTCTCGCCGCTCGCCAAAGGCTTCAAATACTCTTGCTTCTGCTCCTCGCTGGCAAAGGACAGCAAGGGGTCGCAAACCAGGGAGTTGTTGACCGAAAGGATCACTCCGCTGGTGGCGCAGACCCTGCTGATCTCCTCGATGACCAAGCAGTAGGAGACGGTGTCCATCCCCGCGCCTCCGTACTCCTCCGGAATCGCGACGCCTCCCAATCCCATCTCTCCGGCTTGGTCGAAAAACTCGCGCGGGAAGATCCCGC
>JBJKRB010000040.1:0-2516 GCA_046704885.1 Thermoanaerobaculia bacterium
CGCGCGATTTCATCGAGAAACCTTGGGACAACGCCCGGCTCCTGTCGATCCTGGCCAACCAGGTCGAGCTCACCCGGGCGTTGCGGCGCGGCGCCCGGCTCGAAGCCGCCAATCGCCTGCTCAACGAAGATGGACGCCCGCGACTGGTGGCGGAGTCCGCGGCGATGGAACCGGTGCTGCGCCTCATCGAGCGCGTCGGTCCCTCCGACGCCAATATTCTGATCACCGGCGAAAACGGCACCGGCAAGGGGGTCGTGGCGCGGGCCCTGCACGCGGTCTCCGGACGCACCGGAGCGCCCCTGGTGGCGGTGAACGTCGGCGGCTTGAGCGAAAGTCTTTTCGAAAGCGAGCTCTTCGGCCACGTGCGCGGAGCCTTCACCGACGCCAAGCGTGACCGGGTGGGCAGATTCGAGCTCGCCGATGGCGGCACGCTCTTCCTCGACGAGATCGGCAATCTCTCCTCGGCGCAACAGGCGAAGCTGCTTCGCGTGGTGGAGGATGGCGAGTTCGAGCCGGTAGGTTCATCGCGCACCCGGACGGTTGACGTACGCCTACTGAGCGCGACGAACGCCGATCTCCGACAGCAGGTAGAGGAGGGGCGATTCCGCCAGGACCTGCTGTTTCGCCTCCGCACCGTGGAGATTCCCCTGCCGCCACTGCGCGAGCGGCGGGAGGACATTCCGATCCTCGCGGGTCTCTTCCTGGAGCGCCAGGCACGCCACTACCGCAAGTCCGTCAACGGATTCTCCGAGGCTGCGCTCAAGGCGCTCTTGACGCACCGTTGGCCCGGCAACGTTCGAGAGCTCGAGCACGTGGTGGAGCGGGCGGTCCTGATGGCGCGCGGAGCGACGGTCGAAGAGGGGGACCTCGGCTTGCAGAGGGTACGGCCCTCGACGGAGGGCCTCGAGGATATGACTTTGGAGCAGGCCGAGCGCATGCTCATCCGCCACGCCCTCGACCGTCACGACGGCAATGTGACCCGCGCCGCGGAGGATTTGGGAGTCAGCCGCAGCGCCCTCTACCGCAGGCTGGAGAAGCATGAGATCTGACCGAGCCGATGGCGGGATGCTGGAGCCGTTGCGGCATCCGCGCTTCGAGCAGCGACTGCGTTTCCTCGCATGGGTCGTCGCTCTCCCCGGCCTGGCGGTCGGACTGGTGCTACTGTGGAGCGGCGATTTCGCGCCAGCCTCCCGCTGGGTGGTGACGGTCGGCCTCCTCCTGCTCACGGGCTTCTTGATTTCTCTCGTGAGAACCCACGTGGTCTTTCCCCTGCGCGTGGTCGCCAACCTGCTGCAGGCGGTGCGCGAGCACGACTACTCGCTGCGCGCCCGCCACGCGCGCGGCGATGATGCCCTGGGCGAGGTTCTGATCGAGGTCAACGCGCTCAGCGAGGGGTTGAAGGCGCAAAGGTTGGAGGGGGTGGAGGCCAGCGCCCTCTTGCGCCGGGTAGTAGCGGAGATCGACATCGTGATTCTGACGTTTGATGACGGCGGCCGGTTACGTCTGGTGAATCGCGCCGGCGAGCGATTGCTGGGCGCCGAGGCGCCCCGGCTGATCGGCCGGCCGGCCGGTGATCTCGGTCTCGCCGCCTGCCTCGAAGGCGAGGACAAGCGGACGATGGAAGCGGACTTTCCCGGCGGGCGCGGGCGTTGGGCCCTGAGGCGCTCTTCCTTCCGTCAGGAGGGGCGACCACACGACCTCGTCGTCCTCACCGACCTCGACCTTACCCTGCGCCAGGAGGAGCGCCTGGCCTGGCAGCGGTTGATCAGGGTTCTCGGGCACGAGCTCAACAACTCCTTGGCGCCCATCCAGTCGATGGCAGGGACCCTGGCCAGCATGCTCGGTCGTGACGATCGCGACGACGAGTGGGAAGAGGATCTGCGTCGCGGTCTGCGCCTGATCTCCGAGCGCTCGGCGTCGTTGTCGCACTTCGTCAAGCGCTACGGCGAGCTTGCTCGCTTGCCGCGACCACGCCTGGCTCCGGTACGAGTGGGGGAGCTCTTGCGGCGGGTGGCGGCTCTCGAGAATCGCGTCCCAGTGATCCTCGAGCCCGGCCCCGAGGTGAGCCTCAAGGGTGACCGAGAGCAGCTCGAGCAGCTGTTAATCAATCTCGTGCGCAACGCCGCCGACGCGGCGCTCGAGACCTCGGGGACGATCACGATCGGCTGGTGGGCCGGAGCCAGAGAGCTCGAAATTCGGATCGACGACACCGGCCCCGGCCTCGCTCAAACCGCGAATCTCTTCGTTCCGTTCTTCACTACCAAGCCGGGAGGGTCCGGCATCGGCCTGGTTCTCTGCCGCCAGATCGCCGAGTCGCACGGCGGTAGCTTGACGCTGCGCGACCGCTCTCCGGGTCCGGGCTGCCGAGCGACCCTCTATCTGCCTCGGCAAGAACACCGCGACCGTGCGGGTCAAGGCAGCGCCGAAAGCGTCCAGGTCCAGTCAGGTTGAGCTCTGGACCAAGTCCGGCGAATAAGATCCCAGGGCCGAGTTCCGCTCAGCTCTTGGCCGGCTTC
>JBJKRB010000041.1:0-26408 GCA_046704885.1 Thermoanaerobaculia bacterium
CAATGCCAACGACAACTTCATTACCAGTGCCAGTGGCCCCTGCGGCGTGGCGGTGGATGACCAGTACATCTACTGGGCCAACAACGGATCGGGAACGATCGGCCGCGCCAAGCTCGATGGCACCGACGTCTACGAGGCTTTCATCGCGCACGCGGGCGCTACGCCCTGCGGCGTGGCCGTGGATGGCGCCCACGTCTATTGGGCTAACGCCTACCTGGGAACGACCATCGGGCGGGCGGACCTCGATGGCCAAAACGTCATCTCCAACTTCATCGACAACTTGCCTTCTCCAAACGGCTTGGCGGTCGGAGGCGGCTACATCTACTGGGCGGAGGTCGCCGGTGGGGCCATCGGCCGAGCCAACCTGGACGGCAGCGGCGTCGACACCGACTTCATCCACACGGGGACGAGCCCGGCCGGCGTCGCCATCGATCCACCTCCCGTGACGGCGATCCCCGCTGCCTCGACCCTCGGCTTGGGGCTCCTGGCGTTCGCGCTTCTTGCTCTGGCGCTCCTGGCGCTCGCTCGCCGTCGCTAGACCGTAGCGGTCTGGAGTTGCCAGGCCTCGACTCTCTGGGAGGGCTGGCGACGGGCATGGCGGCTTGCTCTCGGGGCGGCGATTCCGTATCCTTCTCCGGTATCTTCGAAAGCCGTTTCACGTTCCAAGCGATGGGAATCGACTGCACGAGGGGAGGAGACCAGCGCCGATGAGCACCAACGATTCTTCGATCAACGGCTCCGGAGCGGGCAGCGTGGCCGCATCGGTCGCCACGGGCAAGCAGTGGTTCGGGCACCCGCGCGGCCTGGCGACGCTCTTCTTCACCGAGATGTGGGAGCGCTTCAGCTACTACGGGATGCGCGCGATCCTCGTGCTCTTCATGACCGCGCCGCTCATGATCTCCAAGAACCCCGGCCTCGGCTACGACATCAAGAAGTCGGCCGCGATCTATGGCCTCTATACCGGTCTGGTCTATCTGCTCGACCTTCCCGGAGGTTGGGTGGCGGACAAGCTCTGGGGGCAGAGGAAGGCGGTCTTCATCGGCGGCTGCATCATCGCCGCTGGCCACTTCAGCCTGGCGGCTCCCCTGGTCGGTCTGCCGAGCCAGCCCTCCTTCTTCACCGGCTTGGCGCTGATCGTGATCGGCACCGGGCTTCTGAAGCCCAACGTCTCGACCATGGTCGGCCAGCTCTACCCGAGCGCCGAGGAGATGAGCGACGACGAGGCGGGGCGGAAAGCCGCGATCGAAGCCGGAGCGCGGCGCGACGCCGGCTTCTCGGTCTTCTACATGGGGATCAACGTCGGCGCCATCATCGGTCCGTTCATCTGCGGCACGCTGGGCGAGAAGGTCAACTGGCACTGGGGATTCTCGGCCGCTGGCTTCGGCATGGTGCTGGGCTTGATTCAGTACGCCATGGGCGACAAGTACCTGCGCGAGGCCGGCAAGCTGCACTTCGAGGAGACGCGCGAGACCCTGAGAAAGCGGGCGCGCAACTTCTACCTGTCGACGATCATCGCCGCCCTGGCGGTCACCGGCTTCGCCTGGCTGATGGCGAACGGCACGCTTCACATTTCGCTGACCGACATCGCCGAGACCTTGATCTACATCATTCTGGGCATCGCGGTCATCTACTTCGGCTATCTCCTGCTCTTCGGCGGCTACAGCGCCAAAGACAAGCGGCGGCTGATCGTGATCTTCTGGCTCTGCTTGCTCGCCGCCGTCTTCTGGTCCGGCTTCGAGCAGGCGGGCTCGTCGATGAACATCTTCGCCCGCGACCTGACCAACCGGGTCTACTTCGGCTGGACCATGCCGACGAGCTGGCTGCAGAACGTCAACCCGCTCTTCATCGTCATCTTCGCGCCGATCTTCGGCTGGCTCTGGACCTGGCTCGCGCACCGGCGCAAGAACCCCTCGATTCCGGTGAAGTTCGGCCTCGGTCTTCTGGGCCTCGCGGCCGGTTTCCTCGTCCTTGCCTGGGGCGCATCGCACGCCACCAAGGAGCATCCGGTGACCGCCGCCTGGCTGGTGGTGACCTACTTCCTCCACACCTGCGGCGAGCTCTCCCTCTCGCCGGTGGGTCTCTCCTCGATGACCAAGCTGGCGCCACGCGACAGGGTGGGACAGATGATGGGCATCTGGTTTCTCGCCGCCGCCGCCGGCAACGTTTTCGCGGGTCTGGTCGCCGGCAGGCTTCAGAACATGGCTCCTTCGGAGCTCTTCTGGAACGTCACGATGTTCATCGGCGGCGCCGGGGTCCTGGCGCTCATCGCGGCGCCGTGGGTCAGGAGAGTCATGGGGCACGTGGACTAACCCCCGTTGCGGCGGCATGGTGCCGTCTCCGTCGTCCCCACTCTTCGGAGATGACACCGCATCGCCTGCGTCGCGGCGCCGGATCCCTCCCCGCCAGTGGCAAATCACGGAATGATTTGCTGGCGCGCCGTTGTTGCACCAAGCGGGAGTCCTCATGTCACTGCGAGGAGACAGATCTGCGGGCGCCAGCCGCCCTCCGGCGGTGGCCGGGATGTTCTATCCATTCTCGACGGATGAGCTCGGGAAGACGGTCGACGATCTGCTGGCGGAGACCGAGGCGCCCGAGGTCGATGGCCGGGTCAAGGGAGTGATCGCGCCGCACGCTGGCTACATCTACTCCGGTCCTACCGCGGCCGCGGCCTTCAAGGCCCTGGCCCGGGATGGCGACGCGATCGAGAGGATCGTCCTTCTGGGACCCGCGCACCGGGTCGCCTTCCACGGAGTGGCCGCCCCAGCAAGCGATGCATTCCTGACCCCCCTGGGCGCGATTCCCGTGGCGAGCGAGGCGATCTCCGGACTGATGGAGGAGGGCCTCGTGATCGAGAGCCGGGACGCGCACCGCGACGAGCATTCGCTCGAGGTCGAGCTTCCCTTCCTGCAACGCCTTCTCGATCGATTCGAGATCGTGCCGCTGGTGGTCGGTCTGGCGGCGAGCGGCGAAGTGGCGCGGGTGATCGAACGGCTCTGGGACGGCCCCGCCACCCGCTTTGTGATCAGTTCGGACCTCTCTCACTACCTTGCCTACGAGCAAGCGATGGCCATGGATCAGGAGACGGCGGAGGCGATTCTCGCCTTTTCGCACCCGCTCCCGCAGTACGCCGCGTGCGGCGCCATGGCGATCGATGGCTGGCTTCCCGAGGCCGAGAAGCATGGTCTGGTCCCCAGGCTCCTCGATCTGCGCAACTCGGGGGATACCGCCGGCGACCGCCAGCGCGTGGTGGGCTACGCGGCAGTGGCGTTCGTGGAGCCCGAGGGATGATCGCCGAGACCGGCGCCGATTCGCGCGGCGAGCTCTTGCTGGCGCACGCGCGTGACAGCTTGGTCGAGGCTTTCGGCGGTGAGCGGCGGCGCGTCGCGGAAGAGCCCTGGCTGCGCGAGCAGGGCGCCTCGTTCGTCACCCTCAATGAGGGAGGTGAGCTGAGAGGCTGCATCGGCACGCTCGTGGCCCGCCGCCCGCTGGTCGAGGACGTGCGCGGCAATGCCCGCGCCGCGGCCTTCGACGACCCGCGCTTCGCGCCGCTTGCGGCGACCGAGCTCCCGCGGGTCAAGATCGAGGTCTCGGTTCTTTCGGCTCTCGAGCTCATCCCGGTGGCGAGCGAGGACGAGCTCTTGACGGAGCTTGTCCCCGGACGCGACGGACTCTTTCTGACTTCCGGTTTCTACCGCGCCACCTTCCTGCCTCAGGTTTGGGAAGCGCTCCCCGACCCGCGCGATTTCCTCCGCCGCTTGAAGATGAAGGCGGGTCTCAGCCCCGGCTACTGGTCCTCCGATCTCCGCTTCTCTCGCTACACGGTGAGCAGCTTCGAAGAGAGCTGAGCCCCACCGAAGCGCTTGGAGCTCCATCCGCATCCCCTATCCGAGGGGGTAGTGGCCGGTACCGCCCCTAGGGACGTTGAGCCCCTGCCCGCATATTGAGAGAGTCGCGATGAGAAGGCGGATCCCCGCCCGCTGGGGGTGCGTGCGGTGAAGAGCGGGTGCCGCCTAGGGGTTTGGAGCTCTCAATCGGGGGATCCGCCGCCAAAGGAGCGTCTGATGACGGAAGACAGCAGGACACGAAGAATCAAACAGCTCGAGGCCCAGGGGAACGTGCGCGGCCTCGTGGATCAATTTCGCTATCCGGATTGCAGGAAGAGGGCCGCGGATGCCCTGATACGCATCGGCGACCAGCGCGTGGCTGTTGCCCTCGTCGAGGAGCTCGGCCGGGTCCAGACTTACCGCCTGGGGGCCGATGTCATGGACACCCTGCTCCGCCTCGGTCCAGTGGCGGTAGAGCCGCTGGTGGCGCTGGTAAGCCGCCGCGCATTCAAGGGCTCGTCGGATCACGATCTGCGCCGTTGCGCCACCGTCGGCCGTGCTCTGGCCGGGATCGGAGAAGCGTCGATTCCGCCTCTGCTTCAGGTGCTCGCCGGCGAGTCCGATCGATACGTTCGCGAGTTCATCGCCAAGGTCTTCGGTGAGATCGGCGATCCGGATCTCGTCGATCCCCTTCTCGGGATTCTGCGCTTGGACCGTTCGCCGGCCGCGGCCGTTGCCCTGGGACGAATCGGGGAGCCGCGCGTGGTCGTTCCCATTTTGGAGACGGTCGCCACCCTCACCTGGGTCGAGCGCGCCGCCTCGGGGCTCGAGGACTTCACGGTCGCGCTCGTTCTGATCGGCGAGCCCGCGATTGGGCCCTTGAGCCAGGCGCTCGAAACCGTGGAGGGCGTTGCCAGAGGCGTGGCGGGGAAGTCTCTGCGCCGGATCCGGCGCAACCTACGTCGCGGGGTCGTGGTCACCCGCCCGGAGTTCGGGGAAGCCCGCGTCGCTTACGTGAACGGCTTCTGAAAAGACGGCTACTCGCTGCGTAGCGCCTCGATCGGATCGAGGCGGGCGGCACGGCGAGCGGGGAGAACGCCGGCGGCAAGGCCGGTCGCGGCGGAGACGACAATCGCCGCGACGGCGAAGCTCACTGGCGTGTGAATGGGCAGGCCCGGCACCACGGCGCGGAAGACGGCGCAAAATCCCAGACCGACGGTGAGGCCGGCCGCCCCTCCCAGGGCGGCGAGGGCCACCGACTCCGCCAAGAAGAGCGCCTGAACCTGGAGCTGCGTGGCGCCGATCGCGCGCAAGAGCCCGATCTCCTCGGTCCGCTCTCCCACCGCGATCCACATCACGGTCAGGATTCCGATCGCGCCGACGAGGAGCGAGATCCCCCCGATCGCTCCCACCGCCATCGTGATGACATTGAGGACGTTGCCCAGAACGCGGAGCATCGCGTCTTGGGTGGTGATGGTGAAGTCATCATTGCCGCCGTGGCGATTCATCAAGAGGCGCTTGATCTCTCCTTCCACCTCGGAAGAGAGCGAGTCGTTGCTGAAGCGGACGTCGATCTCGTTGAGCTCGGTCAGGTCGAAGAGCTTCAAGGCGCGCGCCACGGGGATGTAGACGGTGTCGTCGAGGTCGAAGCCGAGAAGTCGTCCCTTCGGCTCCATCACCCCGATCACCCGAAAGCGGGTGTCGGAGATCCGGATAAAGCGCCCCAGGGCGTTGTCGTCGCCGAAGATCTCGCGCTTGAGCTTAGGCCCCAGGACTGCCACCGGGGCTCCCTGATGGGGGTCGCTTTCAGTCCAGAACGAGCCGGTCCTCACCTTGATCCTCCACACCTCGGGCATCTTCGGCGTGACCCCGTAGATGTAGACGCTGCGCCCCCGGCCATCGGCCTCGACCCGAGCCGTGCCCACCGCCATGCTGACGATGTCCACCACTCCCGGCAGCCGTTTGATCGCCTCGGCGTCGTCGATGGTGAGCTTGTGTGTCGTTCCACCCAGGACCCCGGGGATGCCGACGGTCTTCGACTTGCCGGGGTTCACCGCCATCAGATTGGTGCCGAACTGGGTGAACTGGGAGAGGACGTAGCGGCGAGTGCCCTCTCCGATCGATGTGAGGAGAATCACCGCCGTGATGCCGATCGCGATCCCGGTCAGAGAGAGCGCCGAACGCAGCTTCTGGGCCCTGAGAGCGCCGAACGCGAGGTCGATGAGCTCCCGCATGACCGACTACTTGTGGCGCAGAGCGAGCACGGGTTCGAGCCGCGTCGCGCGCCTTGCCGGCAGGAAGCCGAACAGCAGGCCGACGGAAAGTGAGACCGCGAGACTGGCGGCGATGGCCCACAACGGCGCGTAGGCGGGGAAGGCGGGGTAGAGGGTCACCAGCAGGCGCACCATCGCCTCGCCCACGAGAACCCCAACGACGCCACCGGCGGTTGCCAGGATTCCGGCCTCGGTGAGGAAGGTGGAGAGGATCTGGCGCCTCTCGACGCCGACCGCCATCAGCAGGCCGATCTCTCGGGTGCGCTCGGCGACCGCGACCAACATCACGTTCATGATGCCGATCCCGGCCACGGTAAGCGAGATCGCGGCGATGGCGGCGACCGCGAGGGTCAGGACCTGGAGGATTTGCGAAAAGGTGGCAAGAACCGCGTCCTGGGTCAGCGTCGTGGTGTCGAGCTCGCCGTGGCGCTCGGTGAGGAGGGCGCTGATCTTGCGCTTCGCCTCCGTCAGGTCGGCGTGGGCCCGGACCTCGACGATACAACGGAAGAGCGAGCTCCGGTTCGACATGCGCATGGCGGTGGCGACTGGCACCATGACGATCTCGTCCAGGTTCACTCCCAGGTTCGTGCCCTGCTTGGCGAGCACTCCGATCACCCGCATGCGCCAGTCTCCGACCCGAATGATGGCCCCTATGGGATCGGCCCCGCGAAAGAGGTCGTGGGCGAGGGTGTAACCGAGCACGGCCATAGGCGCCCCACGGTGAAGCTCCATGGGTGGAAGAAAATTGCCGCGATCCATCGTGATGTCCCGCATGTGGATGTAGCTCGCGGTAGTGCCGATGAGCGCGACCTGCCGGCTGTACTGGCCGTGCGCGACGTCGACCGTCGACGCGACGACCGGAGCGACACGTCGGACCTGGGGTATCTGCCGCTCGATGGCGCGGGCGTCGTCGAGAGTGAAATCGTGGGGCGTCCCTCCCACGCCCGGCATCTCGCCTGTGGTGTCGGTGTGACCGGGAATGACAATGACCAGGTTGGTGCCGAGCGAAGCGAACTGGTTGACCACGTAGCGGCGGGCGCCCTCTCCCAGAGCGGTCAGAACGAGGACCGCCGCCACTCCGATCGCCACCCCGAGGAGGCTCAAGCCGGTGCGCAGGCGATGACCGGCGACCGCGCGCCCGGCGAAGAGAAAGAGCTCGCCCCAGCTCAAGCCTCCTCCTCTCCGGCCAGGATCTGCATGACCTCGTTGATCCCTTTGCCGGCGACCTCACGCACGATGCGACCGTCGATCAAGACCAGAATGCGATCGGCCCGGCTTGCCACCTTGGGATCATGAGTCACGACCACGAGGGTTTGTCCCTCCTTGTTGAGCCGATCGAGGAGGTCGAGCACGGCTCTTCCAGAGGCGCTGTCAAGATTCCCGGTGGGCTCGTCGGCGAGGAGGATGGCCGGGTTCAGGATCGTTGCCCGCGCGAGAGCCACGCGCTGGCGCTCGCCCCCGGAGAGCTCCGCCGGATGGTGCTCGGCGCGGGTCGCGAGACCCACCGCGGCGAGCGCCGCCTGGCTCGCTCGCATCCTCTCCCGGCGCGCGACTCCAGCGAAAAGCAAGGGCAGCTCGACGTTCTCCCGCGCCGTGAGCCTCGGCACCAAGTGAAAGAACTGAAAGACGAATCCGATCTCGTTGCGCCGGATGCGAGTGAGCTCGTGGTCGTCCAGGCTCGCGACCTCGACGCCGTTGAGACGATAGGAGCCCGAGGTCGGTTGATCAAGACAGCCGAGGACGTTGAGCAGCGTTGACTTGCCCGAGCCCGAAGGACCCATGATCGCCACGTGCTCGCCGTCGGCGATCTGGACGCTCACCCCGTCCAGGGCACGCACCTCGGTTTCTCCGAGGTGGTAGATCCGGGCGATGTCGGTGAGCTCGATCACTGCCCGTTCGATGATCCCGCCAGCTTGGCGGTGGCGCCGGCGACGGTGCCGGGGCGATCGAGGGAGGTGACGACCTCGGTCCCGGGGGCGATTCCCGAGGAGAGCTCCGTGTAATCCCAGTTGCGCAGTTTTACGGCGACCTTGACGCTCTTCAACTGGCCTTGGTCGAAGACCAGGACGCGGTCGCCCTCGAGCAGTGCCGAGGTCGGGATGCGGAGAACTTGAGGGTGCACGGCGAGAATCACCTCGACGTCCGCCGAGGTCCCGGGAAGCAGGTGATGGGCAAAGTCGGTATCGTCGAGCCGCACGTCGATCGCGATCGTGCGATTCTGCGATTCGACGTCGAGGACGTAGGGGGCGACCCTCCAGATATGGCCCATGAAGGTCTTGCCGCGATAGGCGTCGATCGTGACCTTGACCCGCTGTCCAACCTTGAGCTCCGCCGCGTCGACCTCGTCCATCGGCGCCTCGATGTCGATCGAGTCGGGATCGTAGAGGTCGATCACCGGAGGGATGGGGATGCCGGGGGGCGAGGGAGTGATCCATTCCCCGACCTGGGTCGAGATCTTGGCGATGGTCCCCGCGAAGGGCGCCATGATCCTGGTCTTGGCGAGCTCGCGCTCGGAGACGACCACCGATGCGCCGGCCCGCTTGACCGCCGCTTGCGCGGCCTTGCAGGCGGCGGCGGAGGCCGCATCGTTGCTCGCCACCTGGTCGAGCTCGTCGCTCGAGACCAATCCCGTCTGCGCTAGGGCCGCGATCCGCTGGTGCTCGCGCGCCGCGCGCTGGGCGTTGAGGCAGCTCGCCTCGGCATCGGCGGCGGCCTGGTCACGACCGCGCTCGGCAAGATTGAGCTGCGCGGCCTGCTGCCGGTCGTCCATCTGAAGGAGGAGCGAACCGGCGGCGACCGATTCGCCTTCCTTGTGGGGGATGGCGACCACCCTGCCTCCGATCTCGGGCGACAAATCGGCGCGGCGTTCCGCCTTGACGCTTCCAGCCCGGCTGTTGGTGATGGTCTGCTCGACCCTTCCGAGCTCGGCCTTGGCCACTTCGACCACAACCGGTTTCGGCGCAAATGCCGTAGCTTTCAAGATCCACCAGGCGGCCACGATCGCCACCACGATCGCGCCGCGAATCAGCCACTTTTTCATGGCGCGGACTTTACCAGGATCGGGAGGTCGCTTCCCCGTCCCGGCGAGCGGGACGGGTACCGCCCCGCGGTGGGATCAACCGCTGGCTATTGCTCGCCTTGGCCCCGTAGATTGACGAAGACCGCTGGAGTGGGCGAGTTGTTGCGGATCTCGAGCCTGGCCCGACGGGAGCCCGGCTTGCTGGGCAAAAAACGGACGCCAATCGTGCAGTCGCTGTCCGGCGCCAAGAAGGGGAGCCCGTCGCACGTTCCGCTGACGGCATGAAACTCCGCGGCGTCGGAGCCTACCAAGTGGACCGCGCGGAAAATCAAGTTGCCGCTGCCCGAATTGTGCACGGTGAGGGTCACGAAGGAGCTCCGTTGGCCCACCGTTATGGAGCCGAAGTCGACATGCGCGGGACTGACGGAGATCGCCGGGACAGGGGGTGGAAGCCCGATCCCCGTGAGGGCTACGTCGACGGGCTTGGCCGCCGCGTCGTGGGTGATCGCGAGGCGGGCTGAGCGCGGGCCTTCCGCCCCTGGGGAGAAATGAACGACGAGAGTGCAGCCCGCCCCTGCGGCGATCTGCCCGTGACAAGAGCCCGAAAGCGAAAAGTCGGAGGGCGTGGCGCCGGTGATCGCGGTTGAGACGATGGAGAGCGCGCCGCTGCCTGTGTCTCGGATGCGGAGTGTCTGCGTAGCGTCCGTGGTGCGGCGGACTCGCCCGAATTCGACAATCTTGCGATCGATGGCAAAGTGCGGTTGGACCCCGGTGGCGGTGAGGGACACGGAGGGCGTTTCGTCCAGGGAGGGGGACTTGATGTCCAGAGTAGCGCTCTCGTTGCCTTCCTTCTCGGGGTGAAACTCGACCTCGACCGAGCAGGCGGAGCCGGTCGCGAGACTCTTGCCGGTGCACGACGAAGTACCAACCCGGAAGGGCGCGGCACCAGGTCCGGAGAGAGCGACGGCGGCGATCTCGACCGGACCGCTTCCGACGCTGGTCACTCTAATCGTCTTCTTTGCGACCCTCCCGACCCGAACGGCCCCGAAACGCTCTTTCGTGCTCGACAGGGTCAGACGCGGGATCACCCCGGTCCCGTGCGCCCCTACGACAAGCGCCTGAGTGCCGCCGCGCGGGCGGATAGAGATGTCGGCCTCGGCGGGACCTTCGGCGCGGGGGTGGAAGGAAACCATTACGGTGCAGCTCTTGCCGGGCACCAGCGCCGCGCCGCCACACCCCTGATGCGCGATGGAATAGGGAGACGGGCTGGTCGCGATACGGGGGACGTCCAGATCCACCGATTGGTCGCTGCGGTTGGTGATGGTGAGCGACTGAAGGCGGCTCGTCCTGCCCACGATCTGGTCGCCGAACTCGAGGGTCTGCGGCTCGAGCGTAAGAGCGGGTCCAGACCAACGCCCGTCGCCGGCGAGGGCGATGGCGGAATCCCCGGAAGCATCGCTTACCACCCTCAGCTCACCCTTCCTCGGTCCGGCGGCGCGCGGCGCGAAGAGCACTTGCATCGCGCAGCCTTGGCGGGGAGCGAGCGTTCGCCCGCTGCAGCGATTCGTCGCCAAGGGGAAGTCGTCCCCTGCTTCGCCCGCGACCTCGACGCGTTGGATGTGCAGGTCCGCGGTGCCGTCGTTGGTGAGCTCGACCGCCTGCGCCCGGGAGCGCTTGCCGAGATCCTCCACTCCGAAGGAAAGGCTCCGTTGATCGAGGTGAATGCTTGGCGCGATTCCGATGCCCGCGAGGGGCAGGGCGAGGGGAGAGTTGATGGCGTTGCCGACGATCTCGAGACGGGCCGCGCGAGGCCCAGTCGAGCGGGGCCGAAAGCGCACGGTGGCTGAGCAGTCGGCCTTGGTGACGAGAGTCTGGTTCTCGCAGTCGCTCTTGGTGACTTCGTAGTCCGCCGCCCCCGGCCCGGCGAGGCGCACGGCCTGGACGAGCAGCGGGCGCGAGCCCGTATTGGAGATCGAGACGCTCTTGGTGGCGCTTGCGGTTCCCACCCTTTGCGTCCCGAAATCGAATTGCGACGCGGCGGCGGTCGCGACCGGCGCGCCGAGACGGTAGACGAGATAGCTGACGGTGCCGCCGAGGACGACGAGAATCAGGAGTCCCTGCCAGATCCAGCGGTTGGATTGGCGATGGTGGCGAGTGCCGCCGGGCCGGATCGTTTGCGGCGCACCTTCCTCCTTTGGGCTAGCGTCGCTGTCGAAGGAGAGGTCGAGAAGCTCGGATTCGCTCTCATCCGCGCGCCACCCCACCTCGCCAGGCCGCTGCGGCCTACTGTCGTCTCGTTGACTCACGATCTTTTTCCGCGCTGCAGTCGCCGGTTCCGCACTCGATGTCGCTCCGTCATTCCGGGAACGGAGCTCGCCTGCATAGCCTATCTCGCCAGAACCCGGCTCGCCACCTCGCTTGAGCGGCGGTCGACCGTCGCTGCCGAGAGCAAGCGCTCGCCGGTTGGGAATCGTACAATCAGGACAGTGAGATGCGCAGAATTTCCTGTCTTGTCGTTCTGGCGCTCGTCGGCGTCGGCCTGAGCGGTGTAGCAACAAGCGGGGCGAGCCCCAACCAGGTGGGCGATCATGCTCCGGTCGCTCACCTCGGGCATCTGGTGCGGCGCGTGTTGATGACCGGAGAGCTCGAGGCCGCGAAGGCCGAGCACCTTACGGTCCCCGAGAATCCCACCTGGCAGACCCAGATCCGCTGGATGGCCGAGGATGGATCTTCAGTTCACGCCGGTGACCGGCTGGTCGATCTCGACAACACCTCGGTCATCGGCGATTTGGAAGAGAAGAAGCTCACCGCGCAGAAGAGCGCGGTGAAGCTGGAGCAGCGGCGCGCCGAGCTCGCGTCCCAACGCCAGGACAAGGCGCTCGCGGTCGAAACCGCCAAAATCGAGCTCGAGAAGGCGCAAATCCAGGCTTCGGTCCCCGCCGGGCTCTTGAGCCGCTACGACATGCAGAAACGTGTGCTGGCGCGCGATCAGGCCAAGGCGACGCTAGAGAAGGCCGAGGCGGATCTCGAGGCCTTTGACCGAGGCGCCGCGGCCGATCTCGAGGTGTTGAAGATCGCCGTGGCGGCGGCTCGCCGCGAGATCGCGATCGCCGAGAAGGGAATCAAGGCATTCTCGCTGAGGGCGCCGGTGGACGGCGTCTTTCTCGTGGCGCAGCACCCGTGGGAGGGGCGCAAGCTCCAGGTGGGCGACACAGTTTGGGTCGGGATGAGCCTGGGAGAGATCCCTGATCTGGCCAGTCTCGGGGTCGCGGCCTCTCTCCCCGATGTCGATGATGGCGAGGTCGTTCCCGGCGACACCGGGAAATGCACCTTGGATACCTATCCCGATCTCGCGACTCCTTGTACGGTAGAGCGCGTAGGGGCGATTGCCGAGCAACCGAACCCGAGGTCGTTGCGCCGCAGTTTCCGGGTCTGGCTTCGCCTCGCCGAGATCGATCCAGAGCGAATGCGGCCAGGGATGTCGGTCAAGGTCGAGATCGACCATCGCTCATCCCGCGCGGAGCTGCTGGTGCCGCGGGGCACCTTGGATCTGGCGTCCGATCAGCCACTCGCGCGCCTGGCCGACGGCAGAGAAGCGAAAGTGAAGCTCGGACCGTGCTCGGCTCTCGCCTGCGTCGTCGTGTCGGGTCTCGAGGCGGGCGAGCGGCTCGCCTATCCAACGGAAGGACGCCAGTGAGCGCCGCGCGGAAGCGGATTGGGCTTAGCGTCGCAGTGCTTGCCGTATTGGGCGCCGCGCTCGCGGTCTTGGCGGCGGGCTCGGGGCATGCGAGCACGGCGGCGGTCACCCGCCGCGACCTGTCGCTGACGGTTCCGGTGAGCGGAACTCTGGAAGCGGTTCACTCGGTTCTCATCGGTCCCCCCCCGATCGAGCGCGTCTGGCAGTTCAAGATCGTGATGATGGCGCCCGAAGGAAGCAAGGTCGCGCAGGGGGAGCCGATCCTCGCCTTCGACGCGTCGGAGCTTCAGAAGAAGCTCATCGACAAGAAAGAAGAGAGCGCCGAGGCGAGCGAGGAGCTGGCGAAACGGCGCCACCAGCTGGCGGTCGATCATCAAGATGACGAGCTGGCAATTGCCCAGGCAGAGGCGGCGTTGCGCAAGGCGGACCTCAAGGCGGACGTTCCCAGCGACATCGTAGCCGGCCGAGATCTCGAGATTGCGCGCCTTAATCGAAAGGAGGACGAGGACAAAGTCGCGGCCCTCAAGAGTCGACTGAGGAACGCGGAAATTGCCGGCAAGGCCGAGCTTTCGGCTCTCGCGGACGTCGCCAGCGAGGCCGCGCGCCAGGTGGCCGAGCTCGAGCGCGACATTCCCCGGATGCAGGTGGTGGCGCCACGCTCAGGGACCGTTATCTACGTTTCGGGTCCGACGAACGGCGGAGACAAGTACAAGGTTGGAGACAGCGTCTGGCGCGGCGCCAAGATCCTCGAGCTTCCGGATCTGTCCGAGATGCGCGGTGACGGCTTCGTCGACGAGGTCGACGCCGGCCGCTTGCGCCCGGGTCAGGAGGTGACCCTTCACCTCGATGCTCATCCCGAGGTCGAGTACCGTGGCCGGGTTCTCTCCGTGGCCCGCACCTTCGTGCGCGAGTCTCGCACCAAGCCGCGGCGCGTCGTTCATCTCAAGATCTCGATCAAAGACGGTCAAGAAGCCGGCTTCCGTCCCGGGATGCGATTCAGCGGCGCCATCGAGGTAGAGACGTTGCGTCGGGTCTTGACGGTTCCCGCGGCCGCGGTCGTGGCGACGGTCAGCGGGCCGCGGGTGAGGGTGCGGCGGGACTTTGGCTGGCGCACGGTGGCCGTGAATCTCGGAGAGCGGGCGGGGGGACAGGTGCAGGTCGTGGACGGTCTCAGGGAGGGGGATCGGGTCGAGCTCGCGCCACAGCAGGAGGAGGAACGATGAGCCGCCGCCTATGGCTGGGGGGAGCGACGGTCCTCGGCGCCGTCGCTGTCGTAGCGCTGGCCCTAGCCCTGGGATCGGCCTCGGGGGGCTCGGCGAGGCCGGCTCTCTACCGGGTGCATCCCCGCGATTTCGTTCGCCAGGTGGAAGCGCGCGGGACTCTCGAGGCGGTGCGTTCGACGCCGATCTCGGTACCCTTGACCCTTACCCAACCCACCAAGATCGCCTGGTTGGCCCGCGACGGCAAGCGCGTCAAGAAGGGCGAGCTGATCGCCCGTCTCGATCCGACCGATTTCGAGTCCGAGCTGCGCGATGGAGAAGGGAGCCTCGAATCCGTGAAAGAAAAGATCGCCAAGGCCGAGGCCGCCCGCCGGGCTTCGATCCTCGGGCTCGATCTCGATGCCGCGATGGCGAGCGATGAGGAGAAGCTGGCCCGCACTTTCCAGCGTCGCGACACCGAGATCTTCTCGCGTTACGAGCGCATCGAATCACAGATCGATGCGAGCCTGGCGCGCGCCAAGATGGAGCATGCCGAGGAGGTAAAGAAGAGCCGTCAAGCGCTCGACGCCAGCAATCTCGAGCTGCTCGGCATCGACAGGAGCAAGGCGCGGAGAAAGGTCGCGCTGGCAAAGCAGGGCCTCGCTTCGATCGAGGTTCGGGCTCCTCATGACGGCATCCTCCTGCTGGCCAAGAACTGGCGCGGCGAGCCCAATCGGGTGGGTGACATCGTCTGGGGCGGCCGCAAGCTGGCCGAGATCCCCGATCTCGCGCAGATGAAGGTGAAGGCATTCGTGCTCGAGGCGGATGCCGGGGGTCTGGCGCCGGGTCAGAAGGCACGGGTGACGATCGAGGCTGATCCGGCAACCACCTGGAGGGCCACCGTGAGTCAGCTGGAGGCGATCGCCAAGCCACGGGTGCGCGGCGTCCCGGTGCAGTACTTCGGTTTGACCCTGGCTTTGGAGAAGACCGATCCGGCGACCATGAAGCCGGGACAGACGATTACTGCCGAGATCGAGGTGGCGAACAAGAGGGAGGTGCTGGCGATACCCCGTGAGGCGGTGTTTCAGCGGGACGGCGGCAACGTGGTCTTTCGCTGGAACGGGCACGGTTTCGAGCGCACCAAGGTCGAGCTCTCCGACGCGAGCCTCGGCTGGGCGGTGGTCACCGCGGGCCTTCAAGACGGCGCTGAGGTGGCGCTCGCCGATCCGTCGCGCGAGCCCGCGAGCGCCGAGGACGATGCGTCTGGCGCTTCCAGCCCGGATCCGGTCGCGGGGGCTTCTGAATGAGACCGGGCGAGGCCATGGCCTCAGCGCTCACGAATCTCCGGGCGCACAAGCTGCGCTCGGCGCTGACCATGCTGGGGATCGTCTTCGGCGTAGCGGCGGTGATCGCCATGTTGTCGATCGGTGCCGGAGCGGAACGGCAGGCGATGTCGATGATCTCCCGCCTCGGCTTGAGGAACGTCCTGATTCGGAGCAAGGAACTGTCGCAGGATAGATTGGCGGACGTTCGCAAGCGCTCGATCGGACTGGCCCCCCGCGACGCCACGGCGATCGAGGAGGCGGTGCCCGGCGTCACGACGGTCGCGCCGCGCATCGAGATCGACGCCTACCGGGTCTTCTCTCAGGGGCACAAGAGCGACGCCAAGGTTTTCGGCGTCGCTCCGAGCGAGGGAGCGCTCTTTCATCTGCGTCTGGTCGAGGGGAGATTCCTGGATCGTCTCGATCAGCGGAACCACGCGCAAGTGTGCGTCATCGGACCGGACACCCGGCGTGATCTCTTTGGCTATGGTCCGGCGATCGGACGCGATCTCAAGGTGAACGACGTGTGGCTCACCGTCGTCGGGGTGTTGGCGGGCGAAGGCAGCGCGGCGCGTTCCTTCGAGGGGGTGGAGATCGGTTCGACCGCCAACGTGGTCTACCTGCCGGCGAGCACCGCGAGCACCAAGTTCGATCGCGGACCTCTCAAGAGCCCGTGGGACGAGCTCACCGTTCACTTGAGCCCGACGACCGATCCGCATCATGCCGCGGCGGCGATCGGGCACCTTCTGGCTACTCTGCACAGCGGAGCTCGCGACTACGAGATCGTGGTGCCCGAGGCCCTGCTCGAAGAGAGCCGGCGCACCCAGCGGATGTTCGCCCTGGTCATGGGCTCGATCGCCGGGATCTCGCTTCTGGTCGGTGGCATCGGGATCATGAACATCATGCTCGCGACGGTTCTCGAGCGCACCCGGGAGATTGGCGTACGCCGCTCGGTCGGGGCGCGCCAGAAGGACATCCGCAATCAATTCATGGTCGAAGCCTTCACCATCAGCATCGCGGGAGGTCTCGCGGGGATACTGGTGGGGGTCTTGATCGCGCGATTGGTGGCGGCATCCGCCGGTTGGTCGACGGTGGTGACAGCCGGGTCGATCCTGCTCGCGACCGGCGTGTCGCTCGCCGTAGGCCTCGCCGCCGGGATCTACCCGGCCACCCGGGCCGCCGCTCTCGATCCGATCGAGGCGCTGCGCTACGAGTGACCTCGCCGCCTACCCGCGGTCATTCGAGCTCGGCCGCTGTCCGTTCGATCCGTTTCCAGGCGGCCTCGACGTGGCGGCGCTCAGTCCGGGTCTGGCCGATCGAGAAGCGCAGCGTCAGCCGCTCGTTGAGCCGGGTATGGGTCAAGAAGATCTCGCCGCTCTGGTTCAAGCGGTCCATCAAGTTCTGATTGATCTCGTCACCGCCGCGGTGGCGAAAGCAGACGAGATTGAGCGGCGGCTCGTGGGCGAGCTCGAAGCGCGGGCTCGCCTCGATCCAGCGAGCGAGCTCGTGCGCGAGCTCGACGTGAAGCCGGATGTGATGGCGTAAGCCCTCGACTCCGTAGTGGCGGATCACGAACCAGAGCTTCAGGGCCCGAAAGCGTCGGCCCAACGGGATCTGCCAATCACGGTAGTCGATCACCGCGCCGGACTCGCTGGCGCGATTCTTCAGATATTCAGGCAGAACGGTCAGGGCGGCGATCAGCGCCTGGCGATCGGCGACAAAGAAGGCGTTGCAGTCGAAATTGGTGAACATCCACTTGTGGGGATTGAAGGTGTAGCTGTCGGCTCTTGCGAGGCCCGATAGCAAATGGCGAAACTCGGGACAGACCGCCGCGCTGCCGTACATGGCTGCGTCGACGTGAAGCCAGAGACCCTTCTCTTTGCAGATGTCGCCGAGCGCGGGAAGGGGATCGACCGCACCCGCAGAGGTGGTCCCCACGGTGGCGCAGACGAAAAAGGGCCGGATCCCCTGCTCGAGGTCCCGGTCGATCGCCGCCGCCAGCCGTTCGGGGCGCATGGCAAAGTCGTCGTCGACGTCGATCAAGCGCAGGTTGTGGTCGCCGATTCCCGCGATTCTGACTGCCTTCTCGAGCGAAGAGTGAGATTGAGTCGAGCCGTACACGGCCCATCGCCCCTGATTGCCCTCGCGATTGCTGGTGAAACCGGTCGCCCTTTCGCGCGCGGCAAGAAGGGCGCAGAGCGTCGCGCTCGACGCCGAATCCTCGATCACCCCGCCCCCGGCACTTCGCGACAGGAACTTCTCCGGGAGGCCCATCATCTCGACCAGCCAGTCGAGAACGTGGGTTTCAAGCTCGGTGGCAGCTGGGCTCGTCGACCAGAGCATCCCTTGGACTCCGAGGCCGGCCGAAAGGAGCTCGCCCAGGACCGCCGGACCGGAGCTATTGGCCGGGAAGTAAGCGAAGAAGTTCGGGGATTGCCAATGAGTGATGCCGGGAAGGAGGATCTCCTCGACGTCGCGGAGGACCGCGGCGAAGGGCTCCCCGCGCTCGGGCGGAGCAGCCGGGAGCTGGGCACGGATGGAACCCGGCTCGGCCTGTGACAGAACCGGGAAGAACTCGACGCGCTCGAGATAGTCGGCGATCCAGTCGACCACCGCGCGCCCATTGCGCCGGAACTCGTCCGGAGTCATGTGGTAGCTCTTAGTTTCGGACACCTCGGCCTGCGATTCTAACGCCGCCGGCTTGCCCGCCATCAGGTCGCGTCGGTTAGACTGAAGTGAGGACTTGATTGTCCGGGCGAGACCGAGGAAGAAGGCCCGCCGCTCCGGATGATCTTAAAAGGAGACATCGATGGGAGAATGGATCGAAGAAGGGCAGAAGGCGCCGGCGTTCACGCTGGCCAGCGACAAGGGCGGCAAGGTATCGCTTCAGGATTTCGCTGGCCGCCCGCTGGTTTTGTACTTCTATCCCAAGGACGATACCCCGGGTTGCACGAAGGAAGCGTGCTCGTTTCGCGATCGTGGAGCCGAGATCCGCAAGCTCGGAGCCGAAGTCGTGGGAGTGAGCCCAGACAGCACGGCCAGCCACGGCAAGTTTCGCGACAAGTACCACCTCGACTTTCCCCTCCTCGCCGATTCCGGGCACAAGGTGGCCGAGCTTTATGGCGCTTGGCGCGAGAAGAACATGTACGGAAAGAAAACGATGGGAATTCAGCGCTCGACGTATCTCATCGGCGCCGACGGCAAGGTAGTGAAGGTGTGGAAGCGAGTGCAAGTCGACGGTCACAGCGGCGAGGTAATCGAGGCGCTTTCGGCCCTGCGCGGCTGAGCGAACAATAGAGGAAGGAAGTTTCAAGATGAAGAAGGTACGGGTTGGCATCAACGGCTTCGGTCGTATCGGGAGGTGTGTATTCAAGCATCTCCTGCGAGACGAGAATTGCGAGGTCGTGGCGGTGAACGACCTCGCTCCGGTGGAGGACCTTGCGTATCTCCTGAAGTATGACTCGGTGCATGGATGGTACCCGGAGAAGACCGAGTGCGGGAAAGATGGCCTCGAGGTGGGCGGTCGCGCGATTCCGGTGAGCGCCGAGCGTTCACCCGCTTCGATTCCCTGGGGCGAGCACGGGGTCGACGTGGTGATCGAGTCGACCGGAGCCTTTCGCGCCCGCGCCGAGGCGGCGGCGCACCTCGACGCTGGGGCGAAGCGAGTGATTATCTCCGCCCCATCCGATGACGCCGACGTGACCATCGTTCTCGGGGTGAACGGCGGCGACTACGATCACGACCGCCACCGGGTCATCTCGATGGCATCGTGCACGACCAACAGCCTGGCGCCGGTTGCCAAGGTCCTGCATGACGAGTTTGGGATCGAGAAGCTCCTGATTTCGACCGTTCACGCCTACACGTCCAGCCAGTCGTTGATGGACAAGCCTGCCCGTCATCGCCGCCGGGGACGCGCCGCGGCCCTCTCCATCATTCCAACCACCACCGGCGCGGCAAAGGCAACAGGACTGGTGATTCCGGATCTCGAAGGGAGGATGGACGGCATGGCCTTTCGGGTGCCGGTCCCTGATGGATCGGTGACCGATATCGTCGCCCTGCTCGGGCGGGACACGACGGCCGAGCAGGTCAATCAGGCGCTGAGCGACGCGGCGTCAAAGCCGCCGTTGGAGGGAATCTTGCGAGTGACCGACGAAGCGCTAGTCTCTCGCGATATTCAGGGCGATCCGCATTCGTCGATCGTCGACGCGCTGAGCACCCTGGTCCTGGGCGGGAACTTCGTGAAAGTGGTTGCCTGGTACGACAACGAGTGGGGCTACTCGGGCCGCCTGTGCGACTTCTGCCGGGTGATGGGGGAGGCTGGGTTCTAACCTCGCCGGAGGGGCGGGTTACGGCTCCGGAAGGCCGTGCTCGCGGAGCCAGGTCTCATTGAACTTTGAGAGGTAACGCTCGCCGGAGTCCGGGAAGAGGGTCACCACCAGGGCATCTTCCGGAAGCTCCAGGGCGATCTCGCGCGCCCCGGCGGCGGCGGCGCCCCCCGAGGAGCCGGTAAAGATCGCTTCCGTGCGGGCGAGCTCGAAGACGGCGCGGTAGGCGTCGGCGTCCTCCACCTTGATGACCCGGTCGATCTGGTCCAGCCAGCAACTGTCGGGCAGCAGGTCTTCGCCGATTCCGTCGATCAAGTATTGATGGATCTCCTCGGCGGGTGGCAGCTCGCCTCCGTGCTCGTGCGCGTACTGGTAGACGCTGCCGACGGGGTCCACGCCGACGACGACGATTTCCGGGTTCATCTCCTTCAGATACTTGGCCGTACCGCTGATCGTGCCGCCGGTTCCGATGCCGGCCACCCAGTGGGTGACTCTGCCGTCCGTCTGCTGCCAGATCTCTGGACCGGTGGTTTCGTAGTGCGCCATGGGATTGGCCGGATTGAAGTACTGATAGGGGAGGTATGCGCCGCGCTGGTCGCGGATCCGCTCGGCCACCTTGTAGTAGGAGCGCGGGTCGTCGGCGGAGACCTCGGTGGGGCAGATAATGACCTCGACACCGTAGGCTTTGAGTAGCGAGATCTTCTCCGTGGTGATCTTGTCCGCCACGGTGCAGATCATCTTGTAGCCCTTGAGAATGGCCGCGGCCGCGAGCCCCAGCCCGGTATTGCCCGAGGTGGGCTCGACGATCGTCATTCCCGGCTTGAGCTTGCCTTCACGTTCCGCGGCCTCGATCATCGCGATGCCGATGCGGTCCTTGACCGACGAGGCGGGGTTGAAGAACTCGAGCTTGGCGGCGACCGTCGCTCCCTGGGGGGCGAACCGATCGAGTTTCACCAGAGGCGTATTTCCGAGCGTGCCTAGAATGTCGTCGTAGAGTTCCATTGCGATCAGTCGGCGGCCCTCCGCTGGGCGCGAGGTGCAACAATTTAGCACAGGGCGCGGTCCGGTGCGGGCCGTCGATACGTCCCCATCGAGGCGGCGGCGAGAGCAATCCACGCGCCGCCGCGGCGCCGCGAGTCTGCTGCTAAACTGACCGGGCGACCTGAATTCATCGAGGAGCTTACGGCGGCCGCGCTGCCGGGAGGACGGTGTCAATGAGCACGATCTCGCCCAGGGCCTGGTTTCGAGGCTGGAGCCTGCGAACGAAGTTCTTCGCGGCGATCACTCTGCTCGTGGCGACGGTCCTCCTGGCCAACGGCGTGGTCCTCTCCCTCGAGGGACGCCATCGGCTCAAGGAGGCGATCGAGAGCCGCGACCGGGCGTTCAGCAGTCTTGCCGTGACCCCGGTGTGTAGCGGCTATGCCCTCTACCACGACTCCGGATTCCTCAAGTTCCGCGAGATCCTGCTCCGGACCATGGCGCTGAACGAGGATCTGATGGCGTTACGTATCTACGACACCTCGGGACGCATGCTCTTCGATTCGCGCGAGGTTCGCGTGGGTCGACGGGACGTTCTCGACTCGCGCGGAGCCGCGGTGAGCCCGAATGCCTTTCTTCATGCCCTGCGCTCGCTCGACGCGACCGCTTGGGCGACGGAGAATCGGCGTCACCTGCCTCTTCTCATCGTTGTTCAGCCATACATCGAGGCTTGGGGAAGACACCATCTGACGGCGGTGTTCGTCTACGGGTATGGCAGCTTGCGCAGTAGTGTGCGCGGCATCGCCTGGCAACTCTTCTGGCTGAGCCTCGGCTCCCTCGGGCTGGGTGCCCTTTTTGCCCTGCTCCTCGCTCGCCAGATCCTCGCGCCCCTCGATCGTCTAGCCGACGGGGCCCGAGCGCTTGCGGCTGGGAGACTCGATCACCGTATCCGTCTCAGCACCGGTGATGAGTTCCAAGTCTTGGCCGACACCTTCGACCGGATGGCCGAGCGCCTGTCCGAGTCGATCGCCGGCCTCGAGGGGACGAATCGCACGCTGCAAGAGATGGATCGACGCAAGAACGATCTCCTCGCCAACGTGGGCCACGAGCTGCGCACGCCATTGACGGCGATTCGAGGCTACGCGGAGGCGCTGAGCGAGGGGATGCTCGGACCGATCAGCGAGCCGCAGGCGACGACGTTCTCGGCGATCAAACGGAACACCGATCGTCTGCTCGCGATGATCGAGCGCATCCTGCGGTTCGCCCGGCTACAGCAGGGTGACCTCAACCCGCGTTTCAGGTCGTTCGATCTCGTCGACGCGGCACGTCAGGCGTTGGCGATCGTCCGCCTTTCGGCTGCGGATGGGCCCCGTCTCGAGGAACAGCTGGAGGAGGGTCTGCCGCCGGTGTGGGGAGATCCGGATCTGATCATTCAGGTGCTGGAGAACCTGTTGACCAACGCGATCAAGTTTACGCCCGCCGAGGGTGGCGTTATGCTAAAGCTACAACGGTCGTCCGAGGAGGTGGCGGTGGAGGTCAGGGATACCGGGATCGGCATCGCGGAGAGCGAACGGGCTCGAATCTTTGATCGCTTCTATCAAGTGGATTCCTCGACGCGGCGCAAGTACGGCGGCATGGGACTGGGGCTGGCGATCGTGTTCGAGATCCTCGCGAGCCATGGGCGCGCCGTCGTAGTGGAGAGTGAACAGGGGGTCGGAACGACATTCCGTTTCTCCCTGCCCTTGGCACGCGTCGCCAGCGGTGAGGCGATGGGGATCGCGACATGAACAAGGCCAGGCTGCTCATCGTCGACGATGAGGTCGACCTGCTCGACATGCTGCGGGTCGTGCTCACCAGCAACGGGTTTGAGGTCGTCACCGCGGACTCCGGAATGCAGGCTCTCATGCTCGCGGACGACGCTTCTCCCGATGCGATTCTTCTTGACGTAATGATGGGAGAGATGGATGGTTGGGAGGTTCTAAAGCTTCTCAAGCTTGATGAGAAGACTCGTGACGTTCCCGTGATCATTCTTTCGGCGCGAACGGAGACACACGACAAGATCCGTGGTCTCCAAGAAGGGGCGTCGGACTACATCACCAAGCCGTTCTCGGTCAAAGAGCTGATCGAGCGGGTAGGTCGCGTCCTCGATGCATCGGATGCTTGACGTTACGGGAATGGGGAGAACGAGAGGCGGGAGTGAGTAAAGAGAGTCAAGACCTGCTGGAGCTCAAAGCCTCGTGGCTGAAGTTGCGCGGCCGCCTCTACGACGCAACGACCGAGCTTCCTACGCTCGCCGCGGTGCTCGAGAGGGTGCGACGGCAGGTCGAAGCGGGAGAGCGAGTCGGTCTGCTCTATCTCGAGACCAGCAGCGAGGGCCAGCTCGAGAGGTTGCTCGGCTGGCAGCCCTACGATCGGTTGATCCGCAATGTCGGGGAGGCCCTCCTCGCCCTCCGGGGCTCGGTGCTCCCCACCGAGGCCACCATCGCCGTCGGGGGCGTACGCAGCGACGAGTTCGTGATTCTCGTCTCGCAAAGAGCCTCCGAAGGGTTCGACCGGCAAGGTCTCGAACAGATCGAGGCTCAGGTCGTCGCGGCGGTCAGAGAGCGGCTCTCGCCCCTCGTGCGCTCTGAGCTACCTGGTGACCTCTTTCTCCTTGCCGGCTCTGACATGCTCCAGCCCGAGCCGACCGTACGAATCGAACGATCGATCTACAGAGTGCTGGCGGAAGTTCAGCTCCGTTGCCATGAGAAGCGGAAGCGTCAGCATCGCGCCCATTCCGCCGAGCTCGGCCGGCTTCTCGCGGCCAGCGATCTTCACGTCAACTATCAGCCGATCGTCCACTTGGTTGACGGCACGGTGCACGGGTTTGAGGCGTTGAGCAGTGGCCCATCGGGCGGCGTCTTCGAGAGCTCCGAGGTGCTCTTTGCCTTTGCTGAGGAGACCCAGTCGATCACTCATCTGGAGCGGCTGTGTCGTGAGCGCGCGCTCGCCGGCTTTCAGGTCGCCGCCACGGATCGCAGGCTCTTCGTCAACTCATCGTCTTACGGCGTTGCCGATCCGGAGCTGCGCTCGGGAGCTTTTCGGCGGCGCTTGGCCGCGGCGGGACTCGAGGCGAAGGACGTCGTCTTTGAGCTCACGGAGCGCGTTGCCATCACCGAATGGCTACCCTTCCGCCGGGTTCTCGACGAGCTGCGCGAGATGGGGTTTCGCATCGCCATCGACGACGTCGGCGCAGGATACTCGTCGCTTAAGTCCATCGCCGAGATCGAGCCGGACTACTTGAAGTTCGATCTTTCCCTGGTGCGGGATCTGCACGCCAGCAAGATCAAGCGCGATATGCTCGCGGCGCTCTCTGAGCTTGCCAGGAAGATCGGCGCCGAAGTCATCGCCGAGGGGATCGAGCGCGAGGAAGAGTTCCACACACTGCGTGAGATGGGCGTCACCCTGGGGCAGGGCTTTCTCCTCTGCCCGCCGCTCAGCCAACCAGTCTCGGACCGCGTTACGCTACCCGCAGACCGGCGGGTGCGGGTGCGGGGACCGAAACGAAGATCCGAACCCTAGAACGAAGGGGGGAGACCGGCGGCGGCACCGCCGGCCCCCATCTCCCCGTGATTGAGGTCGCTGCCTCCTAGAATCGGATCCCGATTCCCACGACCCCCTCGGACTTGCCAGAGTAGATCAACACTTTGCCCTGCACGTAGGGCTCAACCTCGCCCATCGGAAAGCCGATCCCGGCGAGGATATTTCCGCCGAAGTCCGTCTTCGAGCCAGCCCTCCCTGGTGGGTTATCGAATACGATTGCCGGGCCGGCGCCGAGCCAGAAGCTGTAGGCGCTGGTGCTCACCAGGTCGTAGTGAAAGTCCAGGTTCAGGGTGGAGAAGTCCCCGTTGTCACGAAAGACATACTCGTAGTTCGGGTTGATGAACCAGTTCCCGGAGATGCGGTGAAGCAGCTCGACTCCGACAAACCCCTTGTGCAGATCGGTGTAGGCGCCACCGCGCACCCCGAATTCAGTGTCGGCTCTGAGCGGAGCCGCGACGGCAAGAAGTGCAAGCAGAGTAAAACCTACTACTATCGAATGGTGAAGACTGCGTCTCATATGGGTCCTCCTTTCCTTACGTCCTTACTGGACCGCAATTTACGAGGAGCCATCGCCCGGACTCCCCGCACCTTGATGGTACGGAGCTGCAAGGCGCATGCCGGGCAGTAGAGGGGAGGCTAGAGGAGAAGGAACCGAGCCAGCTGCTCGATTCCGTCGATGAGGCGTGGACCCGGGCGGCTGAAGCAACCATTGGCATCGACGGGATGGACGCGCTTGTTTCGCACCGCGCGTAGAGACTCCCAGCTCTCGTTGCCCGTGAGCGTTTCGAGCTCGCGCTGGCTGCCTTCCTCATCGAAGCCACAGGGCATGGCGATGATGAGGTCCGCGTCGAGCTCCACTAGCTCCGCCAGATTCGTACGCCTGGAGTCGCAGCCCGGCCGACCGCCGATGTCCAGGCCTCCAGCCGCTTCGATCATCTCCGGAACCCAGTGGCCGGCGATGAAGGGTGGATCGAGCCACTCGAGCGCGACCACCCGCCGTCTCTCGTGGTGTGCGACGCGGTCTCGAACCTTCCGTAGCCGGTCCTCCAGGCCTTCGACAAGGCTTCGCGCTGCCTCGGCGCGACCAATCAGCTCTCCAACCTGGCGAATGTCCGCGAAGACGTCGGCCAGGCTCGACGGATCGAGCGAGACCACCGGAGGGCAGGAGGCGAGGGGTGCAAGCGCCTCATCGACCTGGCCGTGGCTCACGGCGCAGACCGGGCAGACGTCCTGGGTGAAGATGAGGTCCGGATGGAGCTCCTCGAGAGCTTCCTGATCGAGGGTGTAAAGGCTATGGCCGCTTGCCAGCTGGCCGCTGACCGCGCGGTCGATCTCCGAGCTCGCTAAACCGGTGGGCAGGGCGCTGGCCGTGAGCTGGGGCAAACGCCGGGCCCGCTCGGGGTAATCGCACTCGTGGCTCACCGCGACGACACGATCTCCCGCACCGAGCGCAAAGAGGATCTCGGTGGCGTTTGGTACCAGCGAGACGATGCGCTCGGGAATCGCGCTGCTCAATGTCCGTTCGCCGACTTCGCGGCCGGGAAGGGCGCTGGCGAAGTGAAGACCGAATCGGGGAGCTGGTCGTAAACCTTGATGTTCGCCAGATCCAGCTCGCCCTTGCCGTCAACCCGGGTTCGCTTGGGAGAGAGCATGATCCCTCCATAGCGTTGCCAGTCGAGCCAGTTCCAGGTCCCTTTCTGATGGCCCTGGAGGTGATAGGTAAAGCGGTCCACCAAACCCGTCGCCGGACTGACGTAGACCCAGTACTGATCGCCGGGGGTGAGACCCACCTTTCCGAACGTGAGGTGGAGCACATCGTCCTCGCTGGTCCCGACCTTCGTCTTGCCCGCATAGGCGACGTGCACCCCCGGGTTCTCGAGCTTGTAGGGCATGAGAAGCCAGTAGGTGTCGTTTACCCAGGCGGCGTAAGAGAGTTTGAGCAGCTTTTCGGCCTGCTCTCCGGTGACCTCCTTGCCGTCGATCCAAGCTCTGCCTTTTCGGGTCTGAATGTTGTCCAGCACCAGGTAGGGCTTGCCGTCTTTCATTTTGCCCGTGAGGCGGTGGCGACCCGTGTAGCGGTCCCACACGTGGGTGCGTCGCCCGGCGAAAGTGAATTCGATGTAGCGGGTCTTCTCCCACGCCTGCCGTCCTCCCAGACCCTTCCACAGGCGGTTGATGACCTTTTGTGC
>JBJKRB010000042.1:0-5843 GCA_046704885.1 Thermoanaerobaculia bacterium
GGGCGCCACTCGATCACCTGTTCGAGAGTGGCGGCGAAGCTCTCCGCCGTCTGGAAGGGGAGACCGTAGATCAGGTCGACGTTGGCGCTCTCCATGCCCCGCTCGCGAGCGCCGTCGAGAACGGCCAGGGTCTGCGAAGGCGGCTGGATGCGATTGACCGCAGCCTGAACCTGCGCCGAAAGGTCCTGGACCCCCATGCTGATCCGGTTGAAGCCGGACTCGGCCAGGGCATCCAGCTGCTCGGGCGTGCACTCGCGCGGGTCGACCTCGACGCCGATCTCGCAGTTGGGAGCGACGTCGAAGTGCTGCCGGATGCTCGCCATCAGAGCCTTGAGGTCCTCGGGCACCAGGAAGGTGGGGGTACCGCCGCCCCAGTGAATCTGAATGACCTCGCGTTGCCCGGCTCCGGCCGCCGCGGCCACCGCCTCCATCTCGCGGTCGACGAGCTCGAGATACGCGGTGCCGCGCTCTCGGTCGCGCGCGATCGTGACGTTACAGCCGCAAAAGAAGCAGCGGACCGAGCAAAACGGGATGTGGACGTAAAGCGACAGCGGCGCGCCCGAGCTCGAGCTCCGCCCGAGCAGGCGCCGGTAGGACTTGCCGTCGAAACCAGGCGAGAACAGGGGCGCCGGGGGATAGGAGGTGTAGCGCGGTCCGCGCTGGTCGTATTTCTTGAGCAGGTCGCGATCGAAAGGGATCGGCTGCCAGAGATCGGTGTTGGTGGTGGTCATGGCTCCTTCCTCGCGCGCCGGCTCGAGGGCCTGACGCGCGGCACACCACGAAATTCTATCGTCTCAGGCCCTTCTCGGTCCCGCCCCGGCGGGTGGGAACGTCAAAGAAGCGCACGGCTCCTCGCCTTGCCGCGCCGTCATAGCGACTCGGGGCCGACGCCGATCAGGCGGCGGACGTCGGTCATGGTGGCGCGGGCGAAAGCGCCAGCGCGCTCGGCGCCCGACTCGAGGGCGGCGCGGATCTCGTCGTCGGAGAGCGCCTGGCGGCGCTCGCGGATCGGGCCGAGGGTGGCCTCGAGATGGTCGCGCACGGCCTCTTTCAGGTCCTTGTAGCGCAGAGTGCCGTCCCGATGGGCGGCAATGAGGGGCTCGATCGCCTCCTCGGAAGCGGTAGAGCGGAGGATGGCGAAGAGGTTCGCCACCCCGGGGCTCATCGCCTCGCTCGCCTCACCGCCGGTGTCGGTTACGGCCGAGCGTACCTTCTTCCACACCTCGTCCGGTCCCTCCATGATCCCGATGTAATGCGCGGGTCCCAGGCTCTTGCTCATCTTCTTGCCGGGATCGGCCAGCGACATGATGCGCTTGGCGGGCGAGAGCATCGGCTCGATCTCGGGAAAGAGATCTTCGCCAACGAGGTTGTTGAAGCGGCGCGCGATCCGGCGGCTGAGCTCCACATGCTGCACCTGGTCCTCCCCCACTGGGACCCGATCGGCGCGATAGAGGAGGATGTCCGCCGCCTGGAGGACTGGATAGTTAAAGAGGCCGACGGAGATGAACTCGGCGCCGTCGGACTTGTCCTTGAACTGGGTCATGCGCCCAAGGTCGCCGTACGAGGCGACGCAATCGAGGATCCACGCAAGCTCGGTGTGCTCCGGTACGTGCGATTGCACAAAGAGAATGGAGCGCTCGGGATCGATCCCGCAGGCGATGAGATCACCCGCGAGGTTCAGGGTGCGGCGCGCCAGCTCGTGGTCGCCGAGTTGCAGGGTAAGGGCGTGGTAGTCGACCACCGAGTAGATGCACTCGGCCTTCTCTTGAAGCTCCACCCAGTTCTGGATGGCGCCGAAGAGGTTGCCGAGATGAAGCTCTCCCGTCGGTTGAATGCCCGAAAATATCTTCATGTCTTACCCCGCTCTCTCGCTCGTTGCCGCGGCCGCGGCGTCCATCCGTTCATCCTCCCAGAGCCCGGGTCATCCTCTCCAGGCCGACGATCAGAGTTTCACGCCCACAGGCGAAGGAGATCCGCACGTGGCGGTCGGCGCCGAAGGCGGATCCCGGAACCACGGCCACCCGGGCCTCCTCGAGCAGGAACTCCGCGAGCTCGGCCGAGCCTTCACGGCCGTGGCGGAAGTGGCTCGAGACGTCGGGAAACGCATAGAAGGCCCCCGCCGGTGGCGCGCAGGTCACCCCCGGCATCTGGCTCAATGCCTCCACCACGATTCGCCGCCGCTCGCGGTACTCCGCGATCATCGCCTCGACGTCCGCTTCGCCTCCCTCGAGAGCGGCAAGCGCCCCGACCATCGCGAACGACGTGGCGTTGGAGGTCGCGTGCCCCTGAATGTTCGTCACCGCCTCCATGAGCGTCCGCGGGCCGAGGGCGAAGCCGACCCGCCAACCGGTCATCGAGTAGGTCTTGGAGAAAGAGCCCACGACCACCACGATCTCCGGGAAGCGAGCCGCGAAAGGCGCGGCCGAGTGATGCTCGCCTTCGTAAACGAATCGCTCGTAGGTCTCGTCAGCGATCAGTAGCATGCCGCGCGCGGCGCACGCCTCGATGATCTCCTCGAGATCGGCTGCTCCTACCACTCCGCCCGTCGGATTGGCGGGCGAGTTGAGGATCACGGCGCGGGTTGCATCGGTAATCGCTTCCAGGATCGGCCCGGCGCGCAGGGAAAAGCCGTCGTCTGCGTCCATCGGCGCCAGGACCGGGGTCGCGCCGGCCAAGCTTACCTGCTGCGCGAAGCTCACCCAACAGGGCGCCGGAATAACGATCTCGTCTCCCTCCTGGAAGAGCGCCAGGGAGAGCTCGAAGAGGGCCCCCTTGGCGCCCACGGTCACCACCACGTCCGAGGGTTTCCAAGGGGTGCCATGGAGCTCTTGATACCTCGCCGCCAGGGCCTCACGCAGCTCCGGAGTGCCCGCGGCCGGGGTGTACTTGGTGAATCCATCGGAGAGGGCGCGGCGCGCGGCTTCGACCGCCACTCTCGGCGAGGGAAAATCGGGCTCGCCGGCACCGAAATCGGCGATATCCACCCCCTGGCGCCGAAGCTCGCTAGCGCGTCGCGCCACCTTGAGAGTGGCGGATTCTCCGATCGATCTCGTCCTTTGTGCAAGCTTCATCGCCAAGCTTTCCGCCGCCGCGCGGCCGACTGAGGATACAAAATCGCGGCCCTCTACGACAGCCCATCCTCTCGGGCGCCCTGCCGCTTCTCCTCAACCGGGGCTCGTGTTAGCATGTACACGCCTCGCGGGCTCGAGAGCGAGGCGTCCTCCCTGAGGTTCCGAGGCCCATGATCCGCCGCACTCTGCAGACTCTCTCGCTGTTGATCCTTCTTTCTGCCGGTCTTTACGGCGCGACGACGGCACGCTGGTTCGACCGCCTCGACCCGGCCGTCAATGCCGCCCGTCAGAGTCATCGTCTCATTCTGGTGGACCTGTCCGCTGGATGGTGCACCTGGTGCAAGCGCCTGGCCGCGGACGTCTTCCCCACGACCCAATTTCAGGCTCTATCCAACGAATTCGTCTTCCTCCGTCTCGACGTCGACAACCCCAAGACGAGCGGCCTGCTCCTGCGCCGCTTCAGCGTCGACTCCCTTCCCACGACGCTGCTCATCACCCCCGAGCTCGTCGAGGTAGGAAAGGTCACCGGCTTTGCACCGGCGGCCCAGTACGTGGCGCGCATTCGGCAACAGCTCCAAGTATCGCACCGCTTCGACCAACGCTACTCCAAGGTGGTGGCGAGCAGCGATCCCGCGATCCTCGCCGCGCTCGCCGACCAGCTCTTGGTCCGCGCCGACGGCGGGCGCGCCGCGCCGCTCTATCGGCGAGTCTTGGCGCACAAAGACATTTCGCCCATGGCTCGCCCCCACCTGGAGCTTCGTCTCGGCCAGGCGCTACGGCTCAAGCGCGACTTCGCCGGCGCCACCTCGCTGGTCAAGAAGCTCGAAGCCGACCCGCTGGCCACGGCCGACCCCAAGTTCGCCGAGAACGTCGACTTCCTGCGCGTCGAGCTCGCCGCCGATCGGGGCGACTGCAGCGGCACCCAGGCGGCGGTCACGAGCTTCCTGCGCGAGCACCCGAGAAGTGGTCTTGTCCGCTCGGCAGAGGAGAGCCTCGCCTCGGTGCGGGGGGACAAGAACCGATGCAGTTGAGACCGAGCGTCCGCCTCTCGACACGCCCGAGGGGAAGCGCCCGCGTTCTCCTCCTCCTCTCCTTTCTTCTGCCCCTGACCGCCGTCGCGAGCCAGGGGCAGATCGGAAAGAACGCGGAGAAGGGCCATCTGAGAGTCGTGGCCGACCCCACGGCCTATGCTCCGGGGGCCGAGATCACGCGCCACTTCAAGGCGACGATCGACGACGGCTGGCACGTCAACTCGCACACCCCGACTTACGACTACCTCATACCGACCAAGCTGTCGATCGAGCTCCCCGATGGTTGGACGCCGGCCAAGGTTTCCTACCCCGCCGGGGAGATGAAGACCTTCGCCTTCGCCGACAAGCCGCTTTCCGTCTACGAGGGCACCTTCGATCTCCCGGTCGTCATCCAGGTGCCGCGCGGCGCCAAAGCGGGCACCTTCGACGCCAAGGCCACGTTCTCCTATCAGTCGTGCAACGATCACGAGTGCTTACCACCGGCGAGCGTGAGCCAGCCCTTCACCCTGTTGCTGGCGTCGGATGGGGCCCGGGAGACACCCGCCGCATCCTCCTCTTCCGCCGCCGGCGGAGCGCCTGGCGCCTCCGGCTCGGGGGCCGGCGGGGCTGCCGCGAGCAGCGGGGCAAGCGCGACGGGCGCGATCGGCGGGCACGGGCTCTTCGCCATCCTCCTCCTCGGCCTTCTGGGCGGTTTGATCCTGAATGCCATGCCCTGTGTCCTTCCGGTGCTCTCCCTCAAGGTCCTGGGTTTGGTGCGCAGCGCCGGAGAGGGAAGAGCCGCGGTCACGCGCGGCGCGCTCGCCACGACGGCAGGAATCCTGGTTTCCTTCTGGGCGCTCGCCGGCGCCGCGATCGGAGGTCGTGCGGCGGGTGCGGCGGTGGGCTGGGGAGTGCAGTTTCAGCAGCCGGTGTTCGTGGCCGCGCTCGCCGTGGTGATGCTTCTCTTCTCGCTCAATCTCTGGGGAATGTTCGAGATTCGACTCCCCGGATTCCTCGCCCGCGCCGGCAATGCGGGGATGCATGAGGGCTTGAGCGGACACTTTGCCTCCGGCCTCTTCGCCACCTTGATGGCGACTCCCTGCTCAGCGCCCTTCCTCGGCACCGCGCTCGGCTTCGCGCTCAGCCAGGGGTGGCAGCGCATCCTCGCCGTCTTTACCGCCGTCGGGGTCGGCATGGCGTTGCCATACATCGCCTTGGCGGTCGCGCCGGGGAGCGCGCGCTTTCTCCCCAAGCCGGGCGCCTGGATGGACAATCTGAAGCGCGCCATGGGGTTCCTCCTCACCGCGGCCATCGTCTGGCTGCTCTATGTGCTCTCGTCCCAGATCGACCCCGTTCACCTCGCCTTCTTCGAGCTCGGGCTCCTCGCTCTCGCCTTCGCGATCTGGATCTTGCATCGCGCCGGCGGACGCCGCTGGTGGAAGGCGGTCGGAATCGTCGCCACCGCGCTCACGCTCGTCTTCTCCGCATCGGTCGTGGTGCGCGCCGCTCGGCCGGCCGCCTCCAAGGCGAGCTCCGAACCGGCGGGAAGCGCGATCGCCTGGCAGCCGTTCGACGAAGCCCGCGCTCTGGCCCTGGCTCGATCCGGACGCCTGGTATTCGTCGACGTCACCGCGGACTGGTGCTTCACTTGCAAAGCCAACGAGCACCTGGTCCTCGACAGCACCCAGGTCGGCGATGCCTTCTCTCGATTCCACGTGATCGCGATGCGGGCGGATTGGACGAACCGCAGCGACAAGATTAC
>JBJKRB010000043.1:0-2858 GCA_046704885.1 Thermoanaerobaculia bacterium
ATCTGCTTCTGATGGCACCGGCCCTGGCGCTTTCTCTATGGGCCAGCTATCGAACGAAATCGGCTTTCAAGAAATATTCGCGGGTACCCACCTCCAATGGTTTGACGGGAGCCCAGGCGGCGGCGCGAATGCTCGCTTCCGCCGGACTATCGGATGTCAAGATCGTTCCGGTAAGCGGGCAGCTCACCGATCACTACAACCCCGCCACCAAGACGCTGGCGCTTTCACAGCCCGTCTTTGGCTCGAGCACCATCGCGGCGGTGGGTGTCGCCTGCCACGAGGCTGGCCATGCGATCCAGCATGCACGACACTACGGCCCACTGTGGCTGCGCTCGCTGTTGGTTCCCACGGCCGGCATCGGCTCGAAGCTCGGTTACTTCGTGATGCTCTTCGGCCTCATTCTGCAATCCGTCAACATGGTCCTGGTAGGAGCCGTGCTCTTTTCCGCCGTTCTCCTCTTCCAGCTCGTGACCTTGCCGGTCGAGCTCGATGCGTCGCGACGGGCGAAGGAGCTATCTCAGACCTACGGAATCGTGGTGGGCAACGAACGAGAGGGCGTTTACGGGGTTCTGAACGCGGCCGCGTTGACCTACGTGGCGGCGGCCGTTTCCACGCTCCTCACCCTGCTCTACTTCCTCTTGCGCTCCGGGATCCTCGGCGGGCGCGACTGACGGAAGAAAGTCCGCCAGCGCCGTGCGGTCGAAGTGGCAGATCAGGGTGAGACCGCCCGCCTTCCCATCCGTCGTTCACGGCCCGACCGTATAATGGCCTGGTTTGAATTGAAGGAGATCGTGTGAGCGTACTCGAGAGCGTTGTCGACAGGAAGAACGACCGTTTCTCGGCCCGCCAGCAGCACTGGATGGCCCGCTTGGCGGAGATCGAGGAGGGGGCCGCGACGATCCGGCTGGGTGGAGGAACTCGGGCGCAAGAGAAGCAGCACAAGAGGGGCAAGCTGACCGCCCGAGAACGGGTCGCGGCGCTCTGCGACACGGGGACCAGGTTCGTCGAGCTCGGGCTGTGGACGGCGCATGGGTTTTATGAGGAGTACGGCGGGGCGCCGGCGGCCGGAGTGGTCGTTGGCCTCGGCACGATATCGGGCCGTGATGCGATCATCGTGTCGAACGACGCCACCGTGAAAGCCGGAGCGTGGTTTCCCCTCACCTGCAAGAAGGTCCTGAGGGCGCAGGAGATCGCCCTCGAAAACCATCTGCCGATCGTCTACCTGGTGGATTCGGCCGGTGTCTTCCTCCGTCTCCAGGACGAGATCTTTCCGGACAAGGAACACTTCGGTCGCGCCTTCTACAACAACGCGCGGCTCTCGGCGGCGGGGGTGTTTCAGGAGGCCGCGATCATGGGTTCCTGCGTGGCGGGGGGCGCTTATCTTCCGATCATGAGTGACGAGTCGCACATCGTCGAGGGCACGGGATCGATCTTTCTCGCCGGATCGCACCTGGTGAAGGCGGCGATCGGCGAGGACATCGACAATCAGGAGCTCGGCGGCGCGCTGGTGCAGGCCGACATCTCGGGCGTTGTCGATCACCGTCACCCGGACGACGCCTCTTGCCTGGAGATGATTCGCCGCCACTTCTCGCAACTGGCGCCGCCTCAGCCGGCCCCGTTCAGCCGGCGCGGGGCACGTCCGCCCCGGCACCCTCCGGAGGAGCTCTACGGCATCATTCCGATCGATCGGGGGCGCCCTTACGAGATGCGCGACGTTCTTGCCCGCCTGCTGGATGACTCCGAGCTCGATGAGTTCAAGCCGGAGTATGGACAGACGTTGCTCTGCGGTACTGGTTGGATCGACGGCTGGGCAGTTGGGATTGTCGCCAATCAGCGTTCAATCGTCCATCGGCGGACGGGAACCGGCCAAGGGGAGCGGGAGCTTCAAATCGGCGGGGTCATCTACTCCGATTCCGCCGACAAGGGTGCCCGCTTCGTCGAGCTCTGCAATCAGAAGGGACTGCCGCTCATCTTCTTGCAGGACGTCACGGGCTTCATGGTGGGAAGCCGCGCCGAGCGCGGGGGAATCATCAAGGACGGGGCGAAGATGGTCAACGCGGTGGCCAACTCGGTGGTGCCCAAGATCACCGTCTTCGTAGGGAACTCCTACGGCGCCGGCAACTACGCCATGTGCGGCAAGGCGTACGGCGCACGCTTCGTCTTCGCCTGGCCGTCCGCTTCGATCTCGGTCATGGGCGGCGAGCAGGCCTCGAAGACCCTCCTCGCGATCCAGCTCAAGAATCGCGGCTCCGACGTCTCCGAGGAGGAGAAGCGGGAGCTTCTGGCGGACATTCAAAAGCGCTACAAGGACGCGATGGATCCCCGCTATGCCGCGGCCCGTCTCTGGGTCGATGAGATCATCGATCCAGCTCGGACTCGCGAGGTCCTGTCGCGAGCGCTCCGCGTGGCGGCCCTGCGCCCTATTTCCGAACCGTTCAAGACCGGCGTTCTGCAGACCTGAGGCATCCGATTCCGGCCCCTGGAAGCGCTCTTCAAAGATAGAGCTGAGCCCGAATGGCGGTGCTGTTTTCGCCCCGGCCGTAGACGCTCGCATGCTAAGCTCGGCACCGTGAAGACGGTGCGTATCGGCAATGGTCAAGGCTTCTGGGGCGACAATGTGGACGCCCCCGTGGAGCTCTTGCGCGGTGGTCCCATCGACTACATCGGTATGGACTATCTTGCCGAGGTCACCCTGTCGATCATGATGCGGCAGAAGCTCAAGAGCCCGGATATGGGCTACGCGACCGACTTCATCGGCTTCATCCGGCGGGTCCTCCCCGAGCTCAAGGAGCGTAACGTCAAGGTGTTGACCAACGCTGGGGGCCTCAATCCTCGCGCTTGCCGCGCCAAGATCTTCG
>JBJKRB010000044.1:0-7965 GCA_046704885.1 Thermoanaerobaculia bacterium
GACCCGGGCGTTGCAGCTCGGCCTCAGCGGCGACGTGCTGTCGAACGACGAGACCACCCTATATTCGCCGGTCGACCGCCAGGGGCGCCCGGCGCCGTGGAGCCGGGCGAGCTATGTCCTCCCGCTCAAGGTCGAGGGGCAGCAGATTCTCTCGATCTTGAATTCCACGACGGTCGTCGAGAAGGAAACGGTGCTCTCCAACGTGATCATCAATGGGAGCAACTTCGAAGAGCGCCGTACCCGGGTTCTCTCCTCCGACAGCACCATGGTGCACGACACGAGCAAAGGACTCCGCTATCTGGTCAAGGAGAAGGGCAAGCCGGGGCGGGTGGTCAAGGAAGGTTACAAGAAGACCAAGCTCTTCGCGTTGGGCGGCGTCTTCTACGACAGCTCGCTCTCCTACCCGCTGCCGCTCGCCGGAATCAACTACCTCTCCTTCGATTTCCGCGGAACTGGAAATCAGCTCAATGTCTTCTTTGCCGGCGCCCTCTTGACCGCGAACCTGGCCCAGCCGCACCTCTTCGGCAGCAACTTCGATTTCGGCGGCTCGATCTTCGCTCTCGGGATCTCTGGGACCGACAACTACTATCAAGGGAGTCATGAGGTTCCGGCGCAAGAGATCAAGGCGCGCCCGGCCAGGGCCTCGTTGAAGATCGGTCACCCGCTGGGAAGCTACACCAAGGTGAACCTCACCTACGACCTCGACTACGAGCATTATCAGCGCAGCAGCAACACCGCTGCGGGCTTCGTTCTCCCCGCGAGCCACTTCACCCACTCGCTCTCCTTGAATCTCGACTTCAGCCGTTCGGGTTACGGCCTGGGAGCGAGCGTCACACGCAGCCGCCGCTCCCGCTGGTCGCCCTGGGGATTTGCCGGTAATTCCGACTACTCGCCCGACAAGCGAGACTTCACCAAATGGGACGCGGTGGCGAGCAAGAACTGGTACCTATCCAAGTTCCAGAGGGTGAGCGCCGAGCTCGACTACAACGGGGGCGCGAAACTCGACCGTTTCAGCAAATACAGCTTCGGGTTCTTCAGTCCGACCCGCGTTCACGGCTACCCGAGCAACCGGGTGCGGGCGAGCGAGGTCGAGGCCGCTCACCTCTCCTACGGCTTCGAGATCGGCCAGCTCTTCCGTCTCGAGCTGGTGGGCGACGCCGCCTGGGCGACGGACAAGGAGACCGGGCTTCGCCACGAGCTCCTCGCCGGCAGCGGCGTGGTCGGCACCTTCATGGGACCCTGGCAGACGGTGGTCAACCTCGACGTCGGCGTTCCGGTCGCCGGGCCGGCCAACGGGGTCGTCGCCTACGTCGTCTTCCTCAAGCTGTTTCGCTAGAGTGAAGATCATGAGCGACAATCCAGCAGAAGACCGCCCCGTCGCTCTCGAGATTGGCGATACGATCGATCTGCACAGCTTCCAGCCGCGCGACGTCGCCTCGGTGGTGCGCGAGTACCTCGACGCCGCGGAGGAGAAGGGACTGACCGAGCTCAGGATCATTCACGGACGCGGGATCGGGGTGCAACGGCAGACGGTACGAACCGTTCTCTCCCGCGACCCGCGGGTTTCCGGTTTCGGAGACGCGGATCCGGCCAGCGGCGGATGGGGCGCCACCTGGGTGCGACTCGCTCCCCGGGAAGGCGATGGACGGACGGAATCTTGACTGAGATCGTCGGCAACCGAATCGAGGTGGACAACCCCGCCACCGGGGAGCGCGTGGGCAGCGTCGAGCGTGCCACGCCCGAGGCCGTGGACGCGACCGTAGACCGGGCGCGGGCGGCACAGGACGGCTGGGGGCGGCTGAGCTTCAGGCAACGCGCCGCCGTGATCAAGCGCTTTCATGACCAGGTCATCGCCCACGCCGGCGAGATCATGGACACGCTGCAGGCGGAGACCGGGAAAGCGAGGCGCGACGCCTTCCCGGAGGTCTCTTCCGTCGTCGGAATTGCCCGCCACTACGTGGCCCACGGCGCCGAGCACCTCGCCGCCTCCCGTCAGCGCTCGGCGGTGCCCGGAATCACCACGGCCCGCGTGGTCCGCAAGCCTCATGGCGTCGTCGGCCTGATCTCGCCGTGGAACTTCCCCTTCCTTCTCCCCATCGGTGATACCCTGCCCGCCCTCCTCGCCGGCAACGCCGTGGTGCTCAAGCCCTCCGAGCTCACTCCCCTCTCGGCCGAGCTCGGCCGCCGGCTTCTCCTGGAAAGCGGTCTCGACGAAGACCTCTTCCAGCTCGTTCATGGCGAGGGGCCGACGATCGGCCAGGAGCTCGTCCATCGCGTCGACTACGTCGCCTTCACCGGGTCGGTGCGCGGCGGCAGGGCGGTGGCGATGGCGGCCGGCGAACGCCTGACCCCTTATTCGCTCGAGCTCGGCGGAAAGAATCCGATGCTGGTCTTGGCCGGCGCCGCCGTCGACCGCGCCGTCGAGGGTCTGATGGTGGGCGCCTTTTACAACGCGGGCCAGACCTGTATCTCGGTGGAGCGCGTGTACGTCCACGAGTCGCTATACGAATCATTCGTACGCCGCGCCGCTCAGCGCTCGCGCCAGTTGCGCGTCGGCTACGCGACCGATTGGTCGGTCGACGTGGGTAGCCTGATCAGTCTCGATCACGCCACCAAAGTCCTCTCCCATGTCGAGGACGCGACTCTCCGCGGCGCCGCGGTGGTGGCGGGCGGCGAGCGCCGCGACGACCTGGGTCCGACCTTCGTCGCACCGACCGTGCTGACCGAGGTGCCGGAGGTGGCGATGATGGCGCGCGAGGAGACGTTTGGCCCGGTCATCGCCGTCTATCCCGTACGCGACACCGAGGAGGCGGTGGCCCGCGCCAATGACAGCACCTATGGGCTCAACGCCTCGGTCTGGGCGCGCAGCCGGCGCGAGGCCCACGCGGTGTCGCGCCGGTTGGTCACCGGCTCGGCGGGAATCAACTCGACCCTGCTCATCTTCAACAGCTTCGACGTGCCGATGGGAGGCGTTCGAGGCAGCGGCATCGGCCGGCGATTCGGCCAAGAGGGGATCCGCCGCTTCACCTCCGCCCAGAGCCTGGTCCGCAGCGTAGCAACCGGCGGCGGATATGACACCCTCGTTGGCCGGCTCGGGAACTCCTTCGGCTCTCGCCTCTACTTGCGCCTCCTGCGCTGGTGGCGCCACATACCCGGTCTGCGCTGAGGCCCAGGGCCGGAGCTTCTCCGGGGCCCACCCAGAGCCCAGTGCGAAAACCATCGGCTGCGCGAGACGTAGTAGCTCTTGAGAGCGAGGTCCCCTTCGATGTCCCGCCGCGCCGACAGAAGCAAGAAGTCGCGCTCCACGAGCTATTTCAAGGATGCCCGGAGCTTCGCCCAGCGTTACGCCGAAGGCGTGCGACCCGGCGAGCTGCGCTCCATCCTGTCCCGTCAGGCGAGCGAAGCGTACGCCGTCATCACCCGCGACCAGCCGCTCGAGAACGAGCCCAAGCGGGGCCTCCGCCGCTTCTTCTTCCGCGCCCGGGTGCTCTTTCTCGGGATGTCGTTCAAGCTCAGTCCCCCGCGGCGGCTTCTCTTCGGAGCCTCCGTCATCGCCATCCTGCTGGGCCTCCTCGGCAGTCAAGCCCGGTTTCAGAACTCCCACGTCAGCGTAAGCGTCGACTTCTCCGGGTTCTGGTTTCTGCTGGCGATCGCCGGGCTGATCTTTCTCCTCGGCCTGGAGCTCGTCGACCGGATCCGGGTGCGCGACGAGATCGAGGTCGCCCGCCACCTCCAGAGGGAGCTTCTGCCCGAGCAAGCGCCCAAGCTCCCCGGCTGGAGCTTCGCCCACTCGTATCGCACCGCCAACGACATCGGCGGCGACTACTACGACTTCCTGCCCCTGCCCGACGGTCGCCTCGCCGTGGTGGTCGGCGACGCGAGTGGCCACGGAATGGCCGCCGGGCTCTTGATGGCGATCGCCAACGCCAGCCTGAAGACCGCCGTCGACCTCGACCCCGAGCCCGCGGCCGTTCTGTCCCTGGTCAACCGGGCCCTGATCCGCACCGGCGATCGCCATTCCTTCATGACCATGTTCTTCGGGCTTCTCGACACCTCGTCCGGGCGCCTCGACTTCGCTTCCGCGGGTCATCCCTTTCCGTACTTGCGCCACGCCGACGGCCGGGTCGAGGAGGTCGGCAAGGGGACCCTGCCGCTCGGAGTGCGGGCCAAGCTTTCGTTCACTCCCGCGCGAATCGCTCTCGCTCCGGGCGAGCTCGTCGTCTTCTATAGCGATGGGATTCCCGAGGCGATCTCACCGCAGGAGGAGGCCTTCGGCTACGAGCGATTGCGGCAAGCGGTGGCGAGCGGCGGAAGCGCCGCCGATATCGAGAAGCGAGTGATCGCGGACCTGACCGCCCACCTCGGAGTGAGGAGCCTCGACGAGGCGAGCCTCAGCGACGACCTAACGATCGTCGTCATCGAGCACCGCAAGAGCTAGAGGCTACTCGCGCTCCACGACCATGGCGAAGCCGTGGCCGCCCGCGGCGCACACCGTCATCAGCCCGAGGTTGAGGTTTCGCCGCCGCAGCTCGAAGAGGAGCTGCATCGTGACCCGGGCGCCGGTGGCGCCGAATGGATGGCCGATGGCGATCGATCCGCCGTTGACGTTGAAACGGTCGAAGTCGATCTCGCCCAAGGGAGCGCTTCGCCCCAGCGTCTCGGTGGCGAACTTCTTCGAAGCGAAGGCCTTCATGTTGGAGAGGATCTGCGCCGCGAATGCCTCGTGCATCTCGACCAGGTCGATGTCCGCGAGCTTGACGCCCGCAAGATCGAGAGCAATCGGCGCCGCGAATGCCGGCCCCTGCAGGAGCTGCGCCCCAGGGTCTACTCCGGCATAGGCGAAGGAGCGGATGAACCCGAGGGGCTCGTAACCCAGGGCCTTCGCCTTTTCCTCGCTCATCAGCAGGACCGCCGAGCCGCCGTCGGTCAGCGGGCTCGAGTTGCCTGCGGTCAAGGTGCCGTAGCGACGATCGAAAACCGGCTTTAGCGTCGCCAGCGCCTCGAGCGACGTGTCGCTGCGGATTCCATTGTCCGTGCTGACCGCCTTGTCGTAGCGGGGGGGCGGAAAGGTCGCGATTACCTGCTCCTTGAATCGTCCCTCGCTCGTCGCCGCCGCCGCTCGTTGATGCGACATCAGGGCGATCTCGTCTTGGGCGCGCCGCGAGATGTCGTTCTCCTTCGCCATCTTCTCGCACGCCTGCCCCATGGTCATGCCGGTCGAGTATTCGGCGATCGCCGGCGGTACCGGGGCCAGGTCCTTGGGGCGGAGCTTGGCCAACACTCCGAGCTTGGCGCCGATCGACTTGGCCTTGGCCAGCTCCATGAAGCGCTGTGAGGCATTCTTGGAGAAAAGGATCGGTACGTTGGACAGCGATTCACCCCCACCCGCGAGGACGACCTCGCACTCCCCCTTGAGAATCGCCTCGGCTCCGGAGGTGATCGCCCGGTTCGAGGAGGCGCAAGCGAGATTCACGGTGGTCCCGGAAATCCCCGGCGGCAGAGAGGCACGCAGCACGACCTCGCGACCGAGGTTCGGAGCTTTCACCGACGCGACGACGACTCCAAAGATCGACAGATCGATCTCCGCCGGGTCCAAGTTCGAGCGGGTGACGAGCTCGGTCGCGGCGGCGGCGGCCAGATCGGTAACATCCATGTCGCTCTGCTCGCTTCCCGAGCGGGTAAAGGGCGTTCTGCACCCATCGACGATCGCCACCCGGCCGTGGGCCCCCTTGAGCTCACTGCCACGCACCCTGGCGACGCCGGGAGAGCCGCCCAAGCCCGTAGTGCGCACCGAGTCGGCTCGTTCGTGAATCTCCTGCTCTGCGGTCGCTTCGTTCTTCGCTGTCAGTAGGCTGGTCGATTCAGGCATCGTCCACTCCTTGCTCTCGATGTTGGTTCGCGACTGCTTTATAACACTGGCTGATTGCTAGCGGGTAGGGCGGGAGCGAGGTCGACGACCCGCGCCTCGAGCCTCCCATAGAAGGTGCGGGCGGACTCGGCAAGCGTGCCCCCGTCGACCAGCACCGTCCGCAGCCGGCGCAAGCGCCGGCGGGTCATCGAGCCGCGCGCGCTCGAAAGGCGATCGGCGAGGCTGCTGAGCTCCGAGCCCGAACCCTGCAAGACGGTGGGGCCGAGCCAGCCGACGGTGGCGGCGGCCGCCGCGCGCTGCGGTTCGAAGATGATCGCGGCGCCGCTCGCGAGCGCCCAAGCGAGGAGCGCCCGCTCGCTCGCGATGCTCCACGGTCGCCATGAAAGAAGAATGTCACGAGCAGGGGCAAGGCCGGTGCTCTCCGCCGCGCCGACGACCTCGGAAAGCGCCGCGGCGGCCTCCTCGAGCCAGGAGAGAGGACGAACGGCACGCCTGCCTTCCTCGACCGCCACGGCCACCCCGCCCGGGCCGGAACGCGTCTTCGTTTCGTCTTGGGCCTTCAAGATCTCGACCTCGAGGGCGATCTTGGGGACGCGGCCCGCGAAGGAGAGCCGCGCCGTAGCGATGGCGTCCGCCCCTCCGCGCCCCTCCGCCATCAAGCTCTCCGGAAGCGGCACACTGACCCACCCGCCGTCGAGCAGGGTCATGTCGAGCGCGAAGGCAGGCAGGCTCGGCGCCTCGGCGAACGCGATCCGCGCGCCTGGCGCGGCCTTCGCCAGGATCGGATGAAGCTCGGCGATCACCTCGGGCACCCAGCGGTAAGGGAGCCACCCCCAGTCGAGGTCGCGGCGATAAAAAAGCAACGGCTCTCCCGGGGCCTTCTCGATCTTGGCGGCTAGGGCCTCAAAAAGCGTCACCGCGGACCTTGTATGAATGATTCGTCGTGAGCTCAGCCGGCGGCTTTCCGCATCGCCTCGCCTACCTTCTCCTCGATCGTGTCGCGCAGGAGGTTGGCGGGCGGACCTAGCGTGGCGCGACCGACGAGTTGCCCAGCTTCGAGGCCGATGGTTCCCGTGGCGCCCGGGCCGGAGAGCTCGAGCCGATCGTCGGCCCAGCGGAGCGACAGCATCCCGCTCGGGAACGCCTTGGCGAGCGCGGCGTCGAGCACCGGCCGGATTTCCGCCATCGATCTCTTGGTTGGTATCGCGATCGCGAGGTCCGCCATGCAGGAGACAAGCTACCATACAGTTCCCCTGATAGGCTTTCCGCCGTGAGCGATCCCGCGGTTTCCGCCGAGGGCCCTTCCCCCAATCCGAGCACTCCCCACTTCGGTGCGCGCCTGCGCCGGATCTTCCTGACCGGTCTCGTCATTCTCGCGCCGGTCGCTCTAACCATCTACATCCTGCTCGCGCTCTTCCGTTTCATGGACGCGATCTTCGCTCCGGTCGTCGACCATTCCCTCGCCTACTTCTTCCCCGGGCTTCACATCCCTGGCCTCGGCATCCTCCTCACCCTCATCGCGATCTTCCTTCTCGGCTGGCTTTCGACCAACGTCCTCGGGCGTCGAGCAATCCAAGCCTTCGAGAGCCTGGTCGCGAGGATCCCGGTCGCAAAATCGATCTATGGCGCCACCAAGGGCGTTCTCGAAGCACTCGCCCACGACCAGAGCGAAGCGTTCAAACGGGTGGTGCTGGTCGAGTACCCGAAGTCCCGCGTCTACGCCGTCGCCTTCGTCACCAATAGCGCCCGTTGGCGGACCTTGAAGGCGGATACCGACGATCTTCTCCTCGTCTTCGTCCCCACCACTCCCAACCCCACCAGCGGTTTTCTCCTCCTGGTACCGCGCAGCGAGGCGATCGACCTGCCGATCAGCGTCGAGGCCGGTGTCCGCCTGGTCATCTCGGGTGGCCTGCTTCTCCCCAAGGTGCCGGCCGGAACCACGCCCCAGCCGATGCCCGCGGCAGAGGCTCCCTCCGCCTCAACCTCGAGCTGAGATTGACGCCGCGGCCGCGGCATTCATTGAGCCGCTACACAGAGTTGAGAGCGGCGAGCGCGCGGTCGATGTCGTCGTCCGTGTTGTAGAGATGCGGCGCGAT
>JBJKRB010000045.1:0-4759 GCA_046704885.1 Thermoanaerobaculia bacterium
GCGATCTCGATGTGGCAGTTGGGCACCACCTCGGATACGATCTCCGCGATCTCGATGATCTGGTAGTTCTGGTCGGTACGGCCGACGTTGAACGGCTGATCGTGCACCCACTGGCGCGGCACCGAGAGGACGGCGAGAAAGGCGCGCGAGATGTCTTCGATGTGAACGACCGGGCGCCACGGCGTGCCGTCGCTCATCAGGTAGATGCGTCCGGTGAGGTAGGCCCAGGCGACGAGGTTGTTGAGCACCAGGTCGACCCGCAGGAGCGGCGAGACGCCGTATGCGGTGGCGTTTCGCAGGTAGGTGGGGCTGAATTTGTCGTCCGCCATCGACGAGAGCGCCTGTTCCATCTTCACCTTGGAGATGCCGTAGGGGGTGACCGGATTGAAGCTGGCGTTCTCGTCCAGGAAGGCGTCGCCCGCGGCGCCATAGGTGCTGCACGAAGAGGAGAAGAGGAAGCGTTCTACCCCCGCCTCCTTGGCGAGCTCGGCGACGCGGATCGATGCCTTCTCGTTGATCTCCTCGGTGAGATCTGCGTTGATGTTCCCGAGCGGATCGTTCGACAGACCCGCGAGGTGGAGGACCGCCTCGCAACCGTCGAAATCGGCGACCTCGACGTCGCGGATGTCCTTGCGGATCTCCTTTGCGAGGGGGAACTCGAGTGGCTCGCCGAAGCTGCAGTCCGCGAACCAGTTGCTGTCGAGGCCGACGACCTCGTGTCCGGCGGCGACCAGCATCGGCACCAGAACCGCTCCGATGTATCCTCTGTGACCCGTCACCATTACGCGCATATTCGTTCCCCCGAAGCCGTCCGAGACTAGCAAACGCCCCCTGGTCGTTCAACCGCAGGAGAGCCGCGGCCGCGGCGCTCGGAGCTGGGTCGGCGTCACGGGAGGCAGTGCGCATTTGTATTACCTTGGTAACATGGTAAACTATGGTCATGACAAAGAAGACAGAGACGCAGGATCGCAAGAATGATGACGCGAAACGGGTCATCGAGCGCACGCAGACCGGTGTGCGCATCGAAACGCGAATGCTCAAGGTACTGAAGGCCCTGGCCGAATACCTGGACATGACGCTCGGGGATCTTCTCGAGGGGATCGTGCTCCATGCCTTCGAGGGTAAGGCGCCGTTCGGCGAAGTGTCGCGCAAGAAGATAGAGGCGCTGCGCGAGGTCTACGGTCTGACCCTGACCGCCGAGGACAGCCACCGGCTGGAGGAACGCGGGTGAAGAGAGGAGGGGAGCCGAATGGGCAACCGGGGTGGAGCGAGGATGACGATCGCTTCGTCACGGCGTTCGAGCGCTGCGAGCTCGCCAACGAAACCTTCCGCCACCGCGACCACGTGCGGCTGGCCTGGCTCTACCTGGGGCGCGAGCCACTGCCTAGAGCGATCGATCGCTTCGTCTCAGGACTCAAGCGCTTCGCCACGCATCACGGAGTCCCGAACCTCTACCACGAGACGATCACCTGGGCTTTCCTCTTGTTGATTCAGGATCGCAGGGGACGGACGGAGGTGGGAGAAACGTTCGCCGAGTTCGAGGCGCGCAACCCCGATCTCTTCTCGAAAGGCGCGCTGAAGCCCTTCTATCGCGACGAGACGCTGACTTCGGAGCTCGCGCGGCGAACGTTCCTGTTTCCCGACCGATTAGGTTCCGATCAGACCGCGCGCTTGGGGTAGCCGAGCTCCTGCAAGGCGTCCTTGATCGCGTCGAGGATCGTGGGATCGTCGATCGTCGAGGGGACGCGATACTCCTTGCCGTCGGAGATCTGACGGATGGTGGCGCGGAGGATCTTTCCCGAGCGAGTCTTGGGGAGCCGCTCGACCACCGCCACGTCATGGAAGGAGGCGACGGCGCCGATCTCCTCACGCACCATCTTCTCGAGCTGGGCCGTGATCTCCTTCGGATCCCGCTTGACCCCGGCCTTCAAGACCACCAGGCCCACCGGGCGCTGCCCCTTGAGCGAGTCGGCGGCGCCGATCACGGCGCACTCGGCGACGTCCTGGTGCTTGGCCACGACTTCCTCGATGGCGCCGGTCGACAGGCGATGCCCGGCGACGTTGATGACGTCGTCGATCCGCCCCATGATGTAGAGGTAGCCGTCCTCGTCTCGGTAGCCGCCGTCGCTCGTCAGGTAGAAGCCGGGGTACTCGCTCATGTAGGACTTGACGAAGCGCTCGTCATCCTTCCACAAGGTGGCCAGGCAGCCCGGGGGCAAGGGGAGCTTGACCACCACCGAGCCTTCCTCATGGGGCTCTTGCTCCTTGCCCTTGCGGTCGACGATCTTGACGTCGTAGCCGGGAACCGCAACGGTGGGCGAGCCCGGCTTGATGATCAGCTGCTCGATCCCCATGCAATTGGCGACGATCGGCCAGCCGGTCTCCGTCTGCCACCAGTGATCGACGACCGGGCGCTTAAGAAGCTTGCGCGCCCAGTGGTAGGTGTCGGGATCGAGGCGCTCGCCGGCCAGGAAGAGGTACTTGAAGTCGATGAGGTCGTGCTTGGCGCAGAAGGCGCCCTCGGGGTCCTCCTTTTTGATGGCGCGAAGCGCCGTGGGAGCGGTGAACAGCACCCGCACCCGGTGCTGTTCGATCACTCGCCAGAAGGCGCCGGGGTCGGGAGTGCCCACCGGCTTTCCCTCGTAGAGCACGGTGGTGCAGCCGGTCAAGAGCGGCCCGTAGACGATGTAGGAGTGGCCCACCACCCACCCGACGTCCGACGCCGCCCAGAAGACGTCACGGGCGCGAACGTCGTAGATGTTCTCCATGCTCCAGTGGAGCGCCACCGCGTGCCCGCCGTTGTCGCGCACTACCCCCTTGGGACGTCCCGTCGTGCCCGAGGTGTAGAGGATGTAGAGCGGGTCGGTCGCCTTGACCGGAACGCAATCCGCGGGGGTCGCCCGCGCCGTGAGCTCGCGCCAGTCGAGGTCGCGGCCGGCGGCCAGCGCGGCGCGCACCTGCGGGCGCTGGTAGACGATGCAGTGCTCGGGCGGATGCTCGGCGATCTCGCAGGCGCGGTCGACCAGGGGCTTGTACTCGAGGAGCTTCGAGCCCTCGATCGCGCCCGAGGCGGTCACCAGGACCTTCGGGCGCGCGTCATCGATGCGAATGGCGAGCTCGTTCGGGGCGAAGCCGCCGAAGACCACGGAGTGGACGGCGCCGATCCGGGCGCAGGCGAGCATGGCGATCACCGCCTGCGGAATCATCGGCATGTAGATGATGACGGTGTCGCCCTTGCCAACGCCGAGGTCGACCAGGGCGCCAGCGAAGATCGCGACACGCTCCAAGAGCTCGCGGTAGGTGAACTTCTGGATGGTGGCGGTGACGGGGCTGTCGTAGATCAGGGCGACGAGGTCGGCGCGGCCGTTCTCGACGTGACGGTCGAGGGCGTTGTAGCAGGTATTCAGGCCGCCGCCGGGAAACCATCGGTAGAAGGGTGGGTTGGAGTCGTCGAGCACGCGGTCCCAGCGTTTGGTCCAGGAGATGCGTTCCGCCGCCCTTCCCCAGAACTCCTCCGGAGCCTCGATGCTACGCGTGAAGGTGTCTTCGTACCGGCCCATGGCGCAAGCCTTTCTCGTATGTCGTCAGGCTTTGGAGCGTACCACGCGGCAGAGAGGTTGCGCCGAGGTGTCGCTCGCTGGATCGCTTGCCTGTCGCGTGAAAAACTCTGGGAAACGAGTCGCGCCGGGGCCGCCGGATCTTGTGCGAAAGCTCCGGCGGGGCGCGACGGATTCTTGTTCTAGTGATGGACCGTGCCGATTTGAAAGTTGGGGGGTCGCGATGAGTCAGCAAGAAGTGGGTAGGGAAGGAATTCTTCTCAAGTACAAGGACCGGACGACCGGGCTGGTGGTCTTTGGCGCATTACAGATCGCGCTCGGCGGGCTTTGCGCTCTGCTCATTCCGCTGATGGCCTTCGTCATGATGTTGGCGCGCTTCGCGCCGAACCGCGCGAACGTTCCGGAAGGATCACTCCGTCCCATGGTCGCGAGCTTGATCTTCTATCTGGTCGTTGCGGTTTGGTTCATCTGGATGGGGATCGGCTCGATGAAGACCCGCCGCTGGGCGCGGGCGCTGACTCTCGTCGTCTCTTGGATCTGGCTCGTGGGGGGATCGGTGGGCTGGCTCTTCTTCGCCTTCATCGGGCCCCGGCTCTACGGCGCCATGGGCAAAGAGAAGCAGATTCCGCTGGGCGCGATGACCACCATGCGCATCGTGACCCTTGTCGTTCTGTTCGTCATCTACGTGTTGATCCCCCTGGTCCTCGTGCTGTTCTACGGCAGCCGAGACGTCAAGGCGACCTGCGAGCGCCGGGACCAGGCTACGCGGTGGACCGACCGCTGCCCACTGCCGGTCCTGGCCCTGGCTCTGATCTTCGCCAGCTGGGTCGTGTTCATGCCGCTCATGGGCTTCTACGGCTGGGTCATTCCGGCCTTCGGGAGGTTCCTGACCGGCGCCGCCGGCGCCGCTGTGGACCTGACCCTGATACCGATCGCCGCCTGGATCGCGTGGGGCCTCTACAAGCTCAAGTGGAGCGCTTGGTGGGCGACGCTCGCCTTCACCGTCCTGTGGGGAGTCTCCGCCGCCCTCACTTTCTCCCGCCAGAGCCTGGGCGCTCTCTACGAGAAGATGCACGTTCCCCTCCACCAGGCCCTGCTCATGCGCGACGCCATGCCCGGCCCCGCCGCCATGACCACGCTCCTCGCCCTCTCCACCGCGGCCTTCATCGGCTACCTGGTCTACATCAGGAGGTACTTTGGGG
>JBJKRB010000046.1:0-10137 GCA_046704885.1 Thermoanaerobaculia bacterium
AAACGCTCGAAGTCTCGGGAGTGGAACAGCCGTCGACGATACGGACGCTGCTCGTCCCCGGGCTGAAGCCGCCGCTGGCCGCCCAGCTTCCCGCAAGCTGGATGATTCCCTGGCCGCCACTCAAGCTTCCGCCCGAGGCGATCGTCAAGTCGCCGCAGCCCAGGTCGACGGTCCCCGAGCCGAGGCTCATGGACGAGCCCGAGCCGATCGAGATGCCGGCGGCCATGAGCGAGGAGGACAACAGGAACAGAAGCGCTCCGGCAAGCAAGACGGAGTGAGTGGAGCGATGGCCGTGATCGGTAATGTGATGAGACATTGGCTCTCCTCCACTACTGGACTTGGGTGACGACCATTTGCGCGCTTACGCCCGGTGACAGGTCCACCAGCAGGGGAACGGCGCTATCATTCCTCAGGGTCAGAACGTCACCCGCGACAAGGCTTAGAATCGCGCTTCCCGCAACGGGACCGGTCGGCGCCAAAGCAGTGATGATCGTGCTTGCGTCCACCGATCCGTTGACCGCGATCGCAATCCTCGAGACGGCGCCTGCCGACAGCAAATTGAGACGATAGTCGATCTTGAAGGTCCCCGCGTTCGAGACCGTGAGCGACGTCGTCCCCGCTGTATGGGTGACACCAGAGAGCGGGCCGTTATCGCTGAAGGGAACGTCGGCGCCACCCCCGATGATCGCATTCGAGAGGTTGACGCGATCGTAGACGTAGGCGAAAGCGGGAGTCGCTGAGCTCCCCGCCGGGCAAGTCACGACCTGTCCAGAGGGCGAGCTGCCCGAGTCGTAGCAGAGCGGCGTAACGCCACTCGAGCCAGTCGCGAGCCCCGGTAGGAAGACCGCGCCGTCACCCTTAACCTGCAGGCGGGCCGTGCTCGAGCTGTCGTTGATGACGACGCTGTCGCTCGTCGATGCCGGGGTGATCGTGACGTCGCTGGCCAGCAGCACAGCGGGCAAGAGCACCATGGCAAGCGCCGTGAAAACTACGTGAGAGATTGTCTTGGACTCTCTGCGTAAGCGCATAGCTTCCCCTTTCCAGTGAAAAACCTGTATTTAGCTCACCATACACCCGTTCCCAAACTTGCGCGACAGCGCCGGTGACGTCATCCTTGGGCCGTACCCGTCTCGAGATCCCACATCTCGGTCTCACTCCCTTTCCCCCTTGTGTGTCTACGCGGTATCCTCTGTCTCCACTCATGACAATTTCTGAAGGTTCTCATCTCGGTCCCTACGAGATCGTCGCGCCACTAGGCGCGGGCGGCATGGGCGAGGTGTGGCGGGCACGAGACACCCGGCTCGAGCGCGAGGTGGCGATCAAGATCCTGCCCGTCGAGCTCGCCGCTGACCGCCAATTCCGCGCCCGCTTCGAGCGCGAGGCGAAGACCATCTCGAAGCTCGAGCATCCGCACATCTGTCGTCTCTACGACGTAGGAGAAGAGAAGGGCGAAGAGGGCGAGCCCACCTCCTACCTCGTCATGGAGCTTCTCGAGGGCGAGTCGCTGGCCGACCGCCTCGAGCGCGGCCCACTTCGCCTGCAGGAGGTCTTGAGGTACGGGAGAGAGATCGCTCAGGCTCTGGACCGCGCCCACCGCGCCGGGATGATCCACCGGGACTTGAAACCCGGAAACGTCATGCTCACCAAGTCGGGAGCCAAGCTCCTCGATTTCGGCCTGGCGCGTACCGGGGCCGAGGGAAGAGCTCCCGTCGACGGCCTCACCAACCTCGCCACGGAGGCCAAGCCCCTCACTCAGGAAGGAACGATTCTCGGCACCTTCCAGTACATGGCGCCCGAGCAGCTCGAAGGAGAGGAAGCTGACGCCCGGACGGACATCTTCGCCCTGGGCTGCGTCCTCTACGAGATGGCGACGGGCAAGCGCGCCTTTACCGGTAAGAGCAAGACCTCTTTGATCGCGGCCATCGTCGACCGCGATCCGCAGCCGATGTCCGAGCTCCAGCCCCTGACCCCGCCCGCCTTCGAGCACGTCGTCGCCAAGTGCCTGGCCAAGGACCCCGACGAGCGCTGGCAGTCGGCGCACGACGTCGGCAGTGAGCTCGCCTGGATCGGACAGGCCGGATCCCAGGCCGGAGTTCCGACGCCCATCATCTCCAAGCGAAAGCATCGCCAACGCCTCTCGTGGATCCTCCTGAGCGCGTCGCTCCTGCTCTTGGTCATGATGACCGGTCTCTGGTGGCGGGGAAGGGCGGCGGCGCCGCGGCACGCCATCAAGCTCACGGTCGCCATCCCGGACGGATCTCGGGTCCAGGGCCTGGCGGTTTCGCCCGACGGCTCTTCCGTCGTCTACGCCCTCTGGCAGGGAAGCCATGGGCGGCTCTACCGCAGGTCTCTGGATCATCTCGACTCAGTGCCGATTCCCGGTACCGACAACGCGATGGATCCCTTCTTCTCTCCCGACGGAGGTTGGATCGGCTACTACGCCGCGAGCGATCACGAGCTCCGCAAGATTCCCGCTGCTGGCGGCTCGGCCGTGACCCTCGCCGCGATGGACTCCTTCCGATCCGGAGCGTGGGGGGGCGACGGCAAGATCATCTTCAGCCAGGGACCACCCAGTGGTCTATGGAGCGTCGCCGATACGGGCGGGACCCCGGTTCCCATCAGCAAGATCAACGTGGGCGCCAAGGTAGGACGCGAAGACGGGCATTTCAGGCCTTTCGTGCTTCCCGGGCGACGAGGGGTTATGTTCGACGCATGGTCCCCGGGAGCTCGCGTCGAGCTTTCCATCGCGATCCTCCCGCCGGGCAGCGACAAGCACCGCCTTCTGTTCGCAGGAGCGCGCCCGCTCTACTCGCGGGCCGGATATCTGCTCTATGTGTCACCGCGCCAGAATCTTCTCAACGCCGTGCCGTTCGATCTGAAGACCCTCAAGACCACCGGCGATCCAGTCATGATCGCCCATGACGTGACGACGGACGTGGCGCTCTCCCCCAACGGAACCCTGGCTTACAAGCTCTATCACGAACCCCCCGAGCGTTTGGTCTGGCTCGGCGCCAAGGGCGCGCCCCGGCCATTGGCGCTGCCGGAGAAGAGCTACACGGACCTCCGCCTCTCGCCTGACGGGCACTTTGCCGCTCTCGTGATCTCCAGGTCGCCGGGGATCGACTCGGGCATATGGGACATATGGGTCGCCGATCTCACGCGTGGCACCTTCACTCGTCTCACCACCTACCGCGGCTACGACCGGAATCCGACCTGGTCCCCCGACGGCAAATGGATCGTCTTCACCTCGGATCGTCACGGCCCGCCCAATCTCTATCGGGTGCCGGCCCAGGGAGGCAACGTGGAACGTCTTACCACGGCGTCCGCCGTCCAACACCCGGGCTCGTTCACTCCCGATGGAAAACACGTTCTCTTCTCCGAATACCAGGTGGCCTCGCAAGGGGGCTCGGTGACAAAGCCAGCGAATATCGCCCGCCTCGATCTCGACTCGGGAAAGACAGAGCTCCTACTTCATTCGGGAGCCAACGAGACTGCCCCAACCCTGTCGCCGGACGGCCACTGGCTCGCCTATATTTCGGACGACACCGGCCGTAACGAGATCTACCTGGTCTCCTATCCCGGCCTCGCGCAAAAGCGCCGGGTGAGCGTCGACGGAACGGATAGCGCGCCGGCCTGGTCGGCGGCGGGACGGACCCTCTACTATCTGCGTCACGGGAAGCTCATGGCGGTCTCTCTCGAGAGGGGCGGCACGCTCCACCTCAGCGACCCCCGCCTCGCCTTCGCGGCGCCGGAGGTGACGGACTTCGACGTCGCGCCCGACGGACGCATCCTTGCGGTGCAGCGGACCGCTAGAACTCAGCGCAAGATCGTCGTCGTCGTCCACTGGTCCCGGCTCCTCCAGCAGAAGACGAACTGACGATTCGCTCCCTCCGCTGTCCACGCCCACGCTATCGATCGGGCGGTCGGAGCGCGGTCAACGTGTCTGCCTCGCGGGCGTCCAGGATGGCGACGCCACGGCGCCAGTCGAGAGCCACGGCGCCCACCATCGTGAGCGGCACCAGTCCGTTCTCTCGGCGGTCGCCGACCTGGGGTAGCAGCACCGCCCGGCGCACCAGGTGCGATAGCCCCCGGATCCTCGGAGCCACGGCGACCGCGACCCGCCTCTCGCCATTGAGGGTCGACCAACCCACTTGACGCCGGGCCAGCGCTTGCGCCACGCCGCCGAAGAGGACGAGCTGGTTCGCCCCGCTGTCGAGAACGAGCCGCAGAGAGCAGAGGCGCGCTAGCGCGCCTCCGGCCGGCACATCCACCACCGGCCTTCCTTCGACCACTTCGAGCGGCACCTCCCTGCCGGTGACCGAGAGCGCGCCCCGACCCACGACCAGTATCCGCCGGGACACGTCGATCCTCATCGCCAGCCCGACGAGCGCATCGGCAGCGAGGATTCCGTCGACGCCACCGCGCAGATGGAGCCTGTCGATTGCGGTGCTCCAGCCGAGGCAGGCGATCGTCAGAGCAAAGCTTCCGATCTTCGCCTTGACCGGCCCGGCGCAGACCGCATCACTCCTTCCGATCGGAGTCTCGAGCGCAAAGCGAGCTCGTGGAATAAGATGAAGCTGTTGCGCGACAACCGGACGTACCAACGAACGCGTCGCGCCCGTGTCGATGAGCATTCGCAGTCTGACGCCTGCGATCTCGACCGGCGCCGCGATGAGGCCCTCTCCCAAGTCTTCGAGCGGGACGGAAACGCCATGGAGCGCCGGCGGTGCGAGGGAGAGAATCGTGATCGCGAGCATTCTGAGGCACCTTCGAGAGGCGAGCATTTCTTCCTCCTTTCCTGGAGGTGCCAGCCTCACCTCGAAGGCCTGCACGGGTCGTTACGAATCCCGGATGGAAGGCTTGGGAAAACGTGATGTTTGAGCCGGGGCCTCCACGGGACGAGCGCACGCTGCCTCGCCACTTCCGTTTCGCAAGCTGCGAGATCGACCGCGCGGCGATGCGGGTTCTAAGAGGCGGCGTCGAGCTCAAGCTCGAGCCCAGGGCGTTCGATTTGCTTCTCCTCCTCGCGGCAAATCCAGGCCGGGTGGTCGAAAAGGAGGAGATCTTCGAGCGCCTCTGGGAGGTGGAGTTCGTCAGCGACAACGCCTTGACCCGCGTCGTCGCGGCCCTGCGCCACGAGCTCGGGGATCGCGCCAAGCGGCCGACCATCATCCAGACCGTGTGGAAACGGGGCTACCGGTTCTTACCCGCGATCGAAGCTCTGGAGAGCGGCTCGCCGAAGCCCAAGGTGGCGTCGCCCCTCGGAAGCCCTCGACCAGACCGTCCGCGGCGTCGAGCGTTGGTGGCGGCGCTGACCGTGACGGTGATCACTGCCGCTATAGGGTTCGCCTGGCTGCATCGAGACTCCGTGCAAAGCACGGTGCCGCCGAGAGTGTTGAGCCCCGTCCAGCTCACCAGCGAGCCGGGAAACTATTTCGATCCGGACTTCGCACCCGATGGCCGGCAGCTCGTCTTCGCGAGCGACATCGCGGGCGGCCTGGAGCTCTTCGTTCAGCCCATCAGCGGGGGAGCACCGAGACAGATCACTCACTGTGGCGTCTGTGTCGAACCCGCCTGGTCTCCAAACGGGCAATGGATCGCGTACACGGATCGGCAGCATGGTGGGCTCTGGCTGGTTTCTGCGACGACCGGAGAAACCCAGCAGCTGACCGACTTCGGCACGCAGCCGGCCTGGTCACCGGACGGCCGAAGCGTAGTCTTCTCCAACCCCGGTAGCCCCGTAGCGGGACCTCTCGGGTGGGTCGCCCTCCCTGGCTCCACGATCTGGACCGTCGAAGTGGACAACGGTCGAACCAAGGAGCTGACTCGGCCCATTGCGGAAGCCGGAGGCCAGGGATCGCCAACCTTCTCCTCGGACGGGCAATGGGTAGTCTTCGCTACGGACAATCTGGTGCAAAGCAATCTTTGGCGAGTGCCCCGGGCCGGTGGGAAGCCGCAACCCCTGTTGCCCGAGCAGCAAGGAGCGAAGCAGAATATCGGCTTCTGGCGAAGCCCGGTCGCTGATCCGCGCGGTGGAGGCATCTACTTGATCCGTGGAGGCCTCGATTCGCCCCGGATCGAACGTCTTACTTTGGGCGGGACGCCGCGACTCGACCCCGTCCTCGCACCCGCTCCAGCTGGAACGACGGGCCTTTCGATCTCCCGGGACGGCCGCTACCTCGCCTACGCCGCGCAAGAGACCACCACCGGCATCGAGGAAATCTCGGTTCTTCCCGACGGTTCCACCGTAGGCACGCCGAGGACGCTCTCCTCGCCTCCGGTGCGGAGAGTTTCGAGGCCCGTGTACTCTCCGGATGGCGCATTTCTCCTCTTCAACCGCCTACGACTCGGGGCTGCCGTGGAAGCCGTGGTCCTCGATCGCCAGGGACGCGAGGTCCGAGTCATCCCGGATCTGCCCGTATGGTGGCCCCAGTGGGCTTCCGCTCGCGAGGTGGTTCTCGAGCCGGAAGCCTCCTCGCTCCGCGTGAACGTCGCGACGGGTCGCCAGGAGCCCTTCACTCCCGCCCCCGCGAGCAGAGAGGTCCTCTCTCCGGCTCGCGGCCGCAAGCTGAGCTGGAGCTTGGGCTTGCAACGGGTCGCATTCACCAAGTACGTCCACGGCTCACTCGAGCTCTTCTCCTGGAAGATCCGAGCGGCGAAGCCGCGGCAGCTGACGCATTTCGGCGGGCAGGTGACCTTCCCTTCCTTCTCGAAGGACGGCCGCTGGATTATCTTTGAGTTCACAAAACATCCATCATTGACCAACGAGCTCTGGCGGGTCGCGGCATCCGGAGGCCAACCCGAGCGCATCTTGTCTGGCAAGGGGACCTCATGGCCGGGGGAAAATCCAACGCACGGCGACCTCGTGGTCTACGCCGCGCAACGCGGGGGCATCTGGCACCTGGCGGTCGCGGGGCCCCACAGTCGCGAGCGCTTGCTCTCCGTCCCTCCGGAGACGGCTGGCTTCTTGCGTTGGACCACGTGGTCGCCGGATGGCGGACGGATCGCCTACGAGCGCGCTCATTACCGCTCGCGCCTCTGGCTCGTCGACCTCTATCCCGACGCAAACCATTCTTCCGCCAACCCGAACGAAGAGTAGCTACACCAAGCCGATGGGCGACCGATGGCTGGCCTTCTTCCTCTGTCTCCCCTTGCTTAAATACCGACCGTTCGGTATGATACGCACGGAATGGCCGAGATCACGCGCACCCGTCAGCCGGAAGCGACGCGCCGCCGCGTTCTCGAGGCGGCCTTCGCCGAGTTCTACGAGCACGGCTTCCAGGGCGGGAGCCTCGCCCGGATCGTCGCGGCGGCCGGAACGACCAAGGGAGCGCTCTTCCACCACTTCACGGGCAAGCAAGCGCTGGGCTACGCAGTGGTCGACGAGATCATCGAGCCACTTCTCCTCGAACGCTGGCTCAGCGGTCTCGAAGGCTCTGACGATCCGATCAGCGCGATCGAAGCGGCCTTCCTGCGTTACGCCAGCGAGGACGTCGAGAGCGGCTCCTGGGTCAACGGCTGTCCCTTGAACAACCTGGCGCAGGAGATGTCGCCCCTGGACGATGGCTTTCACGACAGGATCGACGCCCTCTACGACACCTGGCGCAAGAGTTTCGCCGAGGCGCTCTCCCGCGGTATCGAGGCGGGTACCGTCGACCCGCACATATCACCCAAGAGCGCCGCCACGCTCCTCGTCGCCTCGCAGATGGGAATCTGGGGGACCGGCAAGAGCTCGCGCGACGCCGGGCCCATGCTCGACGCCTGCGACGCGGTCTGCGAGTACCTCGAGGGGCTGAGGCCCGAGGGGAAGACTGCACGGAGTCAAACATCGTGAGGAAGGGGAAACTGCTATGAGCAGCAAGGGACGTTTCGTCTGGTACGAGCTTCTGACCAAGGACGCTGAAGCCGCCAAGGCGTTCTATGAGCCGGTCGTCGGCTGGAAGGCCGAAGCCTGGGAGGAGAGCTCCCAGCCCTACTCGATCTGGCAGATCGGCGAAGAGCAGGTCGGCGGCTTGATGCAGCTCTCGCCGGAGCACCTGGAAGGTGGAACGCGCCCTCAGTGGTGGGCGCACGTCACAGTCGAGGACGTCGATCAGGCGGCGAGCAGAGCCGAGGAGCTCGGCGGGACGATCCAGACTCCCCCGACCGACATTCCGCAGATCGGCCGCTTCGCCGTCGTCGCCGACCCCCTGGGCGCGATCCTGTCGCTCTTCAAGCCCAATCGCGAGGCACCGCCGCCAGAGATGATGAAGGTGGGGCACATCGCCTGGAACGAGCTCGACACGAGCGACTACGAGAGCACGTGGAATTTCTACTCTGGCCTCTTCGGTTGGAAGAGGGCCGGTTCCATGGACTTGGGCGAGGCGGGAAAGTACGTCACCTTTCGCCACCCCGACGACGCCGAGGAGCAGTCGATGGGCGGCATGTTCAACGCCGCGAAGATCTCCGAGATGCCCGTGACCTGGCTCTACTACATCCACGTCGCGGCCATCGAGCCCGCGCTCGAGCGCGTCACCAAGCATGGCGGCAAGGTTCTGAACGGACCCAATGACGTACCGGGCGGCCGCGCCGCCCAGTGTCTGGACAACCAGGGAGTGCTCTTCGCGCTCTTCTCTGAGGAATAGGAGCAACGATGTCGATTCGAGCGATTCGCAACGTCAGTGAAGCACGACCGACCCTCGAGGGCGCCGGGGTCAAGCTCCGCCGCGCGTTCGGCTTCGGCAATACTTCGGAGCTCGATCCCTTCCTCCTCTTGGACGACTTCAGGAATGAGCGTCCCGAGGACTACCTCAAGGGCTTTCCCTGGCACCCGCACCGCGGGATCGAGACGATCACTTACGTCCTGGCCGGGTCGGTCGAGCACGGCGACAGCCTGGGCAACACGGGGAAGATGGGCGCCGGCGACATCCAGTGGATGACCGCCGGGCGCGGCATCCTCCATCAAGAGATGCCCAAGGGCGACGACACCGGCCGCATGCACGGCTTCCAGCTCTGGGCCAATCTCCCTCAGCGGCTCAAGATGACCGAGCCGCACTATCAGGACATCGTGTCGAAGGACATCCCCGAGGTGACCGACGACGACGGCACCCACGTCAGGATCATCTGCGGCGAGTTCTGGGGCAAGAGCGGCCCGGTCGAGGGCGTCGCGGCGGATCCGCGCTATCTCGACGTCTCGGTTCCCCCCGGCCAGAAGCGCCACCTCCCGGTCGACCGGGCGAGCCATGCTTTCGCCTACGTCTTTGCCGGCTCCGGCACCTTCCGCGACGCCTCGAAACCGCGCGGGGTCTTGAACGAGATCACCGAGACCGTCGAGACGGCCGACGAGACGACACGCGGCGAGGAGGTCGGCAACCGCTCGCTGGTCCTCTTCGACCGCGGCGACGAGATCGTGGTCCAGGCGGGCGACGAGGGGATCCGCTTCCTCCTGGTCTCCGGCCGACCGATCGAGGAGCCGGTCGCCTGGTACGGCCCGATCGTCATGAACACCGAGGAAGAGCTCGCCCGCGCCTACCAAGAGCTCCGGGACGGGACGTTCATCAAATAGAGCGCGCCGCCGCACCGGTCAGCTCCAAGAACGAGGAGGCGCCGGCTAGGGCTGAGAGTCGAGCCTCCTCTGCAACTCGGAGGACAGGTCCTCCTTTTCGTCCCAGCGAACTGACGGGCGTTGGCAGAGGCTTGCTGCTTGGCCTCCGATCCATTGGTCATACCCCGAGGTCTTGATCGTCGCGAAAGCCGTCCATTCGGAATGGCTCCCGCCGGCGGGCGGGAAGAATTCGCCGCACAAGAGGTACTGGTTGCTTCCACTCTTGGTCGTGACGTGCCCCAAACGCACTGAGCGAAACCTTGCGGGGTACGGTGGACGATGGGCGCGAAAGTCCTTGACCGCCGCCGCAAGCAGAAAGTGAAGCACGCCCTCCGCGGGTCCAACTTGCGCCTCAGAAGCGGTGGCTGGAGCGGCGCTCGCGACCTGCGGCGAAATGTGGGCAGCGGGGGTCCAGGTGCAAGCTACGAAGAGCAAGGGGGCCAATAGGGTGGAAAGAGGGCGCATCGTCCTCCTTTCTCGTTAGCTCAGCAATCCGAAGCGACCAAGAGGGCACCCGCGGCACCAGCCGCGCGGGAGCTCACGCCGTCCTCGGC
>JBJKRB010000047.1:0-4579 GCA_046704885.1 Thermoanaerobaculia bacterium
CTTCGACAAGGAGCCCATCGCCTCGATCGGCGCGATCGCGGTGGCGCCTTCGGATCCGAACGTGATCTACGTGGGCACGGGCGAGTCGGCGCTGCGGGAAGACATCTCCTTCGGCGACGGCGTCTACAAGTCCACCGACGCGGGCAAGACCTGGCAGCACATGGGCCTCGCCGACACGCGTCACATCGGCAGGATCATCGTGGATCCTGGGAACCCGGACGTGGTGCTGGTGGCGGCGGTGGGTCACGCTTACGGGCCCAACGCCGAGCGCGGGGTCTTCCGCAGCACCGACGGCGGCCAGACCTGGACGAAGGTGCTCTATCAGAACGAGCACACCGGCGCGGTCGACCTCTCCTTCGATCCCGGGAACCCGCGCATCGTGTATGCGGCGACCTGGCAGGTCGAGCGCCGACCCTGGCACCTGGAGAGCGGTGGCCCGGGCAGCGGGATCTACAAGTCGACCGACGAGGGGCTCACCTGGAAGCGGTTGACGGGCCATGGCTTGCCCGAGGGCGTCTGGGGCCGGCTCGGCGTCTCGGCCGCGGCCGGGGGCCGCGTCTACGCCATCATCGACGCCAAGGCCGGCGGGCTCTATCGCTCGGACGACGGCGGTGACAGTTGGAAGCGGGTGAGCGCGGATGCGCGCCTGACCGAGCGCCCCTGGTACTTCTCGCGGGTCTACGCCGACCCGTCGAATCCGGACGTCGTCTACGTCGCGAACACGGGCTTTTACCGCTCGACGGACGCGGGCGCGCATTTCCATATGGTGCGCGCGCCGCACGGCGACAACCACGGGCTGTGGATCGATCCCGACGATTCGAGCCGCATGATCATCGGTAACGACGGCGGGGCGAGCGTCACGGTCAACGGCGGCGAGACCTGGTCGACGCAACTCAATCAGCCGACGGCGCAGTTCTACCACGTGGCGGTCGACAACCGTTTTCCCTACTACGTCTATGGCGCGCAGCAGGACAACGAGAGCGTCGCGGTGGCGAGCCGGGCGGACTACGGATCGATCGACGCGCACCACTGGTACGTGGTGGGCGACAATGAATGCGGCTACGTGGTGCCCGACCCGACCGACCCGGACATCGTCTACTCCGGCTCCTATTTCGGCATCCTGACGCGCTACAACCGGCACACGGGGCAGTTCCAGGACGTCTCCCCCTGGCCCTATGACGCCGACGGGCAGACCGCTTCGCAGGTGAAGCACCGCTTCACCTGGACCGCGCCGCTGGTCTTCTCGCCCCAGAACCCGAAGGTCATGTACAACGCCTCGCAGTACCTGCTGCGCTCGGACGACGGGGGCATGAGCTGGAAGGAGATCAGCCCCGATCTGACGCGCAACGACAAGAGCAAGCAGGGCACCTCGGGCGGTCCGGTGAGCCAGGACAACGCGAGCGCCGAGTACTACGACTTGATCTACACGATCGCGCCATCGCCGCTCGCCCCCGGGCAGATCTGGGTGGGCACCGACGACGGGCTGATCCAACTGACCCGGGACGGTGGCAAGACCTGGCACAACGTGACTCCCAAGGGCCTGCCCGAGTGGGCCAAGGTGAGCATGATCGAGGCCTCGCACTTCGATGCCGGCACCGCTTATGCGGCGGTCGACGCTCACAAGCTGGACAATTTCAATCCCTACATCTTCATCACCCACGACTACGGCAAGAGCTGGATCCGGGCGGATGCGGGGATCAGCGCGCCGGCGTTCCTGCGCGCGGTGCGCGAAGACCCCAAGAACGAGAACCTGCTCTATGCGGCGACGGAGACCGGCGTCTACGTCTCCCTCGACGGAGGCAAGCGCTGGCAGTCCTTGAAGCTCAACCTGCCGGTGACCTCGGTGCGCGACCTCGTGGTCAAGGATGGCGATCTCATCGCCGCCACCCATGGCCGCGGGTTCTGGATCCTCGATGACATCTCACCGCTCCGCCAGATCGCCGCCGGCGCCAACGTGAAGTCGGACCGGCTCTACGCGCCGCGCCAGGCGGTGCGGCTGCACGCGGTGGATGACGGAAGCCTGTCCTACGAGTCGGTAGGCCAGAATCCGCCCGACGGCGCGATCCTCTACTACTCGCTCGCGGCGAAGCCGAAGGGCCACGTGACGCTCACCGTCAGCGACGCGGCGGGCAAGGTGATCAAGACCTTCTCGAGCGTCGCGAAGCCGGTCGAGAACGACCATCCGCTCGAGTTTCCCAGCGAAGAGCACGAGAAGCCCGAGAAGCTCGACACGAAGCCCGGCCTCAACCGGGTGGTGTGGGACCTGCGGCACGAGAAAGCGCCGGAAATTGAAGGCGCCTATTACGATGAAGGAGGGCCAGTGGCGCCTATGGTGCTCCCCGGCCGCTACACCGTGACCCTCGCGGTCGACGGCAAGAAGATGAGCCAGCCGTTGACCGTGGTCAAGGATCCGCGCACCAAGGTGACGACGGCGGCCTTAGAGCAGCAATACGACCTGATGGTGAAGCTCGATCAGGCCATCCGTCAGGATCACGCGGCGGCCAACGCCATCATCGCGGCGCGGTCCGAGCTCGAAAGCCTCGACAAGCGTCTCGCCGCCGACAAGAGCCATGCAGCGCTTGCGACAGAGGCGAGGACGCTCGATCAGAAGCTCGCGGGGGTGCTTGAAAACTTCTACCAGTACCACGCCCACGCCGAGGAGGCCGAGCTCAACTATCCGACGAAGCTCAACAGCCAGCTCGCCTACTTGGAGGAGCTGGTCGACTCCGCCGACAGCGCGCCGACCGCGCAGGAGGTCCAAGCCTACGGCGTCTTGCGCACCCAGCTCGACGCGGCGCTCGCCAAGTGGCAGAAGGCCCAGGCCGAGATCACCGCCTTCAACGCCAAGCTCGGCGAGGCGGGCGTCGGCCCGGTGCCCGCGGGCGGCGACGGCATGAAGTGAGGCTCAGGAGGGAGTGAGGCTGGCGTCGACCGCGGCATGCCCGCGGGCGATGGCCGCGTCGGTGTCGCCGTTGATCTCTTCGAGCGAGCGGCCGCTGGTTTCGGGCACCAAGAGGAAGGTCAAAACCGCCCCGGCCACCGCCACCACGCCGAGGGTGACCATCAGGCTCTCCCGGGTGATCACGGCGAGGAGCGCCGGGAAGACGAAGGCGGCGATCGCCGCGCCGACCCGCCCGCCGACGACGGTGATGCTCTGGGCGATGCTCCGCACCCGCGTCGGAGCCAGCTCGACGCCGAGGACGCCGCTGCCCGAAACCGTGCCCGGGCCTCCCCGCATCGAGACGGCGTAGGCGCCGAAAAGGAGAAAGCCGACGAGCGGAGCTGCGTGCCCCATGTGCGGCGCGAAGGCGAAGAGAGCCGCGCCCGCCAGGGCGAAGCCCCCGGCCATCAGCTTCTTGCGGCCGATCCGGTCGATGAGGAGCGCCCCGGCAAGCCCGCTGGGAACGTTGAACGCCCCGTAGACCACCAGCGTGAAGATCGCTGCGGTGGTGCCGATCCCCGCGGCGATCACCGAGGGGCCGAAGAGCACGGCCGAGTAGGTGACGATGTCGTAGATCATCCATAGGACGGCGGCGCCGAGGATGACGCGGCCGTGCTTCCGGAGCACCTCTTGCCAGGTGCGGCGGTCGGCCACTGCGGTGACCTCGGGCGCGCCGCCGGCGATCTCGGCGATGACCTCGCGCGCCTCGTCCGTCTGGCCGCCGATCCGGGCCAAGAAGCGCGCCGTCTCCGGCATCTTGCGGCGAAGCGACAGCACCGAGAGCGCGGGGAAGGTCCCGAGGCCGAGGATGATGCGCCATTGGAGGTCGGGCGGCACCCCCCAGGAGTGGAGCGCCAGGAGGATCAGGCCGGCGGTGAGGGCGCCGACGTCCCACATCACGCCGAATCCGAAGCCCATGGTCTTGCCCCGGTCGCGCCGGTTGGCGTGCTCCGCCATGATCGTCGGCGAGAGCACGTAGTCCGCTCCGACACCGATGCCGAGGACGAAGCGGATGGCGATGATCGCGCGGAGACTCGGCGCGAACGCCTGCGCCGCGGCGGCGACCGCCATGAGAGCGACATCCACGCCATAGAAGCGCTTGCGGCCCTTCTGCGCCAAGGCCCCGAAGACGACCGCCCCGAGCGCGGAGCCGACCAGCGCCGAGCCGGCCAGAAGCCCGCTGTCGAGGCCGCTGATCTTGTGGATGCCGAAGGAGGCGAGCACCAGTGGCAACACCAGGCCGATCGACGAGAGATCGTAGCCGTCGGTGAAGACGCCCATCCCGGTCGTCAGCATCGCGATCAGATGGAAGCGCTCGAGCGGTTTCTCGTCGAGGGCCTCGAAGGCGCTCACTCCATCGGCTCCATTGGCTCCGCTGCCTCCGTCAACTCCGTCGGCCATTCATCTCTCCCGGGTTTGAATGGATAAGTTTTACCACGCTCCGGCGAGCGCCGGGTGATGGAGACCACCGCTCAGTGGCCGCCGTTTCGGGCGACCGCCCTCGCGAGAGTCCAAGAGGACTCGCGCTTCACCGCCGCCGGAGGAGGATGCGAGCTCGCACGAACTTACCGTTGCTCGACAGCACCTCATCCCTCTGGCGGTAGTGCTGCTCGAGCCAGCGCATCAGCGCCTCGCCGC
>JBJKRB010000048.1:0-3002 GCA_046704885.1 Thermoanaerobaculia bacterium
GCGTTGCCGAGGAGGCGGGGCTGGGTCGCCGGATCAACACCGTGATGCAGGTCTGCTTCTTTGCCATCTCCGGGGTGCTTCCTCGCGAGGAGGCGATCGCGCGGATCAAGGACGCGATCGAGAAGACGTATGGCAAGCGAGGGGCCGAGGTGGTGCGGCGCAATTTCGAAGCGGTGGATTCGACGCTCGCCCATCTCGAACGGGTCGAAGTCTCGACCGTCTCCTCCGACCGCGCCCGTCCCCCGATCGTTGCGGAGAAGGCGCCCGAGTTCGTGCAGAAGGTCACGGCGGTGATGATCGCCGGAAAGGGAGACCTTCTCCCGGTATCGGCATTCCCTCCCGATGGAACCTGGCCGGTCGGGACGGCGGCGTGGGAGAAGCGGCGCATCGCGACCTCGATTCCCATCTGGGATCCGACGGTGTGCATTCAATGCAATCAGTGCGCCCTCGCTTGTCCGCACGCCGCGATCCGCACCAAGGTCTACGACCCCAAGGCGCTTGGCGAGGCGCCGCAGGGCTTCCGCTCGGATACCTATCGAGCCGCCGATCTCAAAGGCCTGGCCTACACCGTGCAGGTGGCGCCGGAGGACTGCACCGGGTGCAGCTTGTGTACGCAGGTCTGTCCCGCCAAGGATCGCTCCAACCCGCGCCACAAGGCGATTGATATGGAGCCGGTCGGTCCTCATCTCGAGGAGGAGCGTGAGCGCTTCGCCTTCTTTGCCGATCTCCCCGAGCTCGATCGACGCCAGATCACGCGCTGGGACGCGAAGTCGTCGCAGCTGCTACAGCCGCTCTTCGAGTTCTCCGGCGCTTGCGCCGGCTGTGGCGAGACGCCTTACATCAAGCTCCTGACCCAGCTCTACGGCGACCGATTGTTGATCGCCAATGCAACTGGGTGCTCCTCGATCTACGGCGGCAATCTGCCGACTACCCCCTATGCCAGTAACGAGCAAGGAAGGGGCCCGGCGTGGTCGAACTCGCTCTTCGAGGACAACGCCGAGTTCGGTCTAGGAATGCGCTTGGCCGTGGACAGCCAGACGGATCGGGCGGTGGCGCTGCTTCTCGACGTCGCTCCACGATTGGGAGACGGGCTGGTCGAAGGTCTGCTCAATGCGAGCGGTTCCGGCGACGAGGCTTCGATCGTGGCGCAACGTGAGCGGGTCGAGGCGCTGCGGCGCGAGCTGCGTGGGCTCGGTTCCGACAACGCGGTGAAGGAGCTCGATTTTCTAGCCGACTACTTGGTGAAGAAGAGCGTCTGGCTAGTGGGCGGCGACGGTTGGGCCTATGACATCGGATATGGCGGCCTCGATCACGTTCTGGGAAGCGGGCGCAACGTCAACATCCTGGTTCTCGACACCGAGGTCTACTCGAACACTGGCGGCCAGCAGTCGAAAGCAACGCCCCTGGGAGCCGCGGCGAAGTTCGCGGCGGCGGGTAAGGAGCTCGGCAAGAAGAATCTAGGCTTGGAGGCGATGAGCTACGGCAACGTCTATGTGGCGCAGATCGCTTTCGGCGCCAAGATCAATCAGACGGTTCAGGCCCTGCACGAGGCGGACGCCTTTCCCGGCCCATCCCTGGTGATCGCCTTTTCGCCCTGTATCGCCCACGGCTACGATCTTGCGTACGGCGCGGAGCACCAGAAGCTCGCCATGGAAACGGGCTTTTGGCCCATCTTCCGCTACGATCCGCGGCTGGCGGAGCAAGGAAAGCCGCCTCTGAACTTGGACATGCCGGCTCCCAAGAGAAAGGTTCGCGAGTACATGGAAACCGAGACTCGCTTCCGCATGGTCGAAAAGATCGACAGGTCGCGCTACCAACGGTTGCTCGCGGCGGCGCAGAGCGAGGTCGAACGCCGCTACGCCGTCTATAAACAGCTCGCCGGGATCACCGTACCGAGCGAAGGAGACGGGGAGCCCGAGGAAGGAGTAGAGCAATGAGCGTCGACCTGACAACCCGCTATCTGGGTCTCGATTTGCCACACCCCTTCATGCCGGGCGCCTCGCCGATCGCTGACGATCTCGACCAGGTCCGGCGGGCCGAAGACGCCGGCGCCGCGGCGATCGTGTTGCGATCGCTCTTCGAAGAGCAGCTGAAGGCGGAGGAGATGGCGGCGCACGAGGCCATCGATTTTCATGCCGAGAGCTTCCCCGAGGCGCTCACCTATCTTCCCCAGCGTCACGACTTCGTCCTCGGACCGGAGGAGTATCTGGCTCAGGTCCAAGCGGTGCGGGAGTCGGTGGACATACCGGTGATCGCCTCGCTCAATGGCGTCACGCCCGGCGGCTGGCTCGACTTCGCGCGCTTGATCGAGCAGGCCGGGGCGTCCGCGCTCGAGCTCAACGTCTACCAGCTGGCGACCGATCCGCTGGAGAGCAGTGACGATCTGGAGCGGCAAACGCTCGAAGTGGTGAACAAGGTCGTGCAGAGCGTGAAGATTCCGGTCGCGGTAAAGCTCTCGCCTTTCTATTCTTCCCTCGCTCACTTCGCCGCCGAGGTCGATCGATCGGGCGCGGCCGGATTGGTTCTCTTCAACCGCTTCTACCAGGCCGACATCGATACGGAGAAGCTCGAGGTGGTGCGCACGCTCCACTTGTCGGGCTCTTCCGAGCTCCTGCTCCGGCTGCGGTGGCTGGCCATTCTCAAGGGAAAGCTGCACGCCTCGCTGGCGTGCTCCGGCGGCGTCCATAGCGTGAACGACGCGGTCAAGGCGCTGATGTGCGGCGCCGATGCGGTGCAGGTCGTCTCGGAGCTTCTCGCCAATGGCATCGAACGGCTCGGTGAGCTTCGCTGGGGACTGGAAGTCTGGATGGAGGAGGCGGGGTACGAGTCGCTCGACCAGATGAAGGGGTCGATGAGCCTCGAGCGCAGTCCCGACCCCAAGGCGTTCGAGCGCGCCAACTACATGCAGATCCTGCAGTCCTGGACGAGCTAGCGGTTCGGCCTCTGCGTGTCAGAGCATGCGGTGCGACCCTGCACCTCGGTGTTTACGCCTATCGGCTAGT
>JBJKRB010000049.1:0-5687 GCA_046704885.1 Thermoanaerobaculia bacterium
GCGAATCGAGCCCTGGCGTGATACGTGCAATTTCAGTCATGAAGAAAAGGAGACCGTATGCGAAACCAAGTTCGATTGGCAGTTCGCTTCCTCCGTAGCCCGTTGCTCCTAGTCTTCATCCCCTTCCTCATTGCCTCGCTCGCTTTGGCGGCGCCGGCCGGTCCGGCAACGGCGGCCGCGCCCGCGACGGCGGGTGAGTTCTCTTCGAACGTGACGGTGCGCGCCGGTGAGGTCGACGCCGTGGTCACCGACAAGGACGGCAATTCGGTCCACGGCCTGACACGCTCCGATTTCAAGGTATTCCTGGACGGCGCTCCGATAACCGTCGATCTCTTCGAGGGGGTGAGAGCGGGGAGGGCGAACGGCGTTCAGCCGGGCTCGACGTCATCCGCGTCACCATCCGTTTCAACCACTGCGCCGGTCGTTCACGCGACCCGTGATTTCCTGATCTTTGTCGACGAAGCCTTCCTGGTCCCGGCGCTGAACAGAGCGCTTCTCCGCGGGCTTGCGGCCGATCTCGGCTCGCTCGCTCCCGGCGACCGCGTCGCGGTGGTGGCCTATGCCGACAACAAGCTGGACACCTTGACCGGTTGGACCTCGTCGGCGGCGAAGATTCGCGCCAGCCTCAGACGGGCGGAGGGGCGTCCGGGGCACGGTGTCAACTGGAAGGCGTTTGTCACCCAAAACAGGAGGCCCAGGCCAGATCTTACTCAGCTCGAGCGCTACGTCGGCGCGATCAAGCACAGTGTCCTCGCGGTAGCCGGTGCCATGCGCCGCTTCGACCCGAGCAAGGGAAAGAAGATCCTCATCCTGGTCACCGGTGGCTGGCCGGAGAACCCCTTCGCGTACGTCTACGGCGGCCTCAGCGATAGCGCGAAGAGCACCATCGCGCTGCGAGGGGCGGGAAAGGCAAGCCACATCCAGCCGATCGCGCCGGGAGACCTCGGCGCCGACAGCGGGCTCGGCGCGGTTGAGTCGGCGCGCGAGGGCTCGATCAGTGCTCGCGGCACCGACCTGCCTCTTCCCGTCTTCTTCCCGCCTGACGACATCTACGGCGGCGAGAGCCTCTTCCGGCCGATGACCGATACGGCGAACCTCCTGGGCTATGCGATCTATGGCGCGAACCGGACGCCGGGAAGTCCTGCTTGGCCGAGCCCTGACGACAGCCCCTCGGAAGCCACCGGATCCGTGTCCCGCATGTTCAACATGGAGGGGAGCCTGGTCTTCGCCGCCCACGCCACGGGCGGACGAGCGCTCTTCCATGGAAACGCCGAAGCGAGCCTCACGCGCGCTTCCCGCGATTTCTCGACCTACTACCGCTTGGGCTTCAAGCTTCCACCCGAGGACCATGCCGTCCGCCACTCGGTCAAGGTCGAGGTCCTGCGTTCGGGACTCGCCGTGCGCTCCCGGCGCGAGCTGGTGCAGGCGCCCGAGGCGGTGAGCCCGAAGCTGGCGCTGGTCGATGCCCTGACCGTCGGCGCGCCGCTCAGGAATCGTGGGGTCAAGCTCGAAACCGGCGCAGCGACAACAGTGAACAAGAGCGAACGGCGAGTGGCGCTCACCATCCAGGTGCCATGGAGCCTGCTCGAAGTGGCCCCCGACACGAACGGCAAGGGCTACACCTCGGACTTCCGGATCGCGCTCCGGGCTCAGAACGAGAGAGGCGGGAAGAGCACCCTGGCGGACCTGCCGGTGCACATGGAGCTTCTCGGTCGTCGGCCGGAGGGTTCTTTCCTGGTCTACCAGACGACCCTGGAGCTCAAGCCCGGGCAACAGCGCATCGCCGCCGCCGCCTATGACCCCAAGGTCGGCGAGGTCGGCGTCGCCGTCGCCAGCCTCGATCTGAAGTAGCGGCAGGTCGGTCTTCTCCCTCCTGGCAGTTTCCGCGGGGCGCCTCGACGGCGCCCCGCCCTCTCTTTGGGTGGCGCCATGCCCGCCCTGCTGGAGCTGCCCTGCAGCCCCTCGGGGCGGCGCGGCTTCGCGGAGTCTTGTACAATCTCTCCTCAAGTCTCGTTGGTTGAAGAACCCCGTCCGGCGCCGCCGGCTAGGAGTCGGTGGCGTCATGACGCACTGGACCCGGTGTAGGAGGCGACGCCATGACCTCGCTACCTCTATCCGCTCGATCCCGATCCCGGTCCCTACCGGTCACCTTCCTCAAGTACTACGAGAAGGGCTCCACGGTAATGGGAGGGGATCAGATCGCCGCCGGCCTAGCTGATCGCGGATGGGAGGCACGCTCTCTTCCCATCTCGGAGCTCGACAGACTCGAACCGGGCATTCTCGTCTTCATCAAGACGTCACGGCTCGATCACCTGCTCAAAGCGAGGGCGCGGGGCCATCGCCTCGTCCTCGATGTGCAGGACACGGTCGTCTTCAAGCGGCGGATCAAGAACCGATGGCTCTACGATGCGCTGATCTTCAAGAGCGGCCGGCAATTGCGCGACTTCGGCAGAGCGGGCTCGCCGGACCGCGTGATCCACCACCAGTGGGACCCGCGCTACCGCTTCAACCAGCCGCCCCGTGACCGACTCAGAGTCGGATATCTCGGTGAGCCGCGGTCGATGCGGCTCTGGGGGCAGATCCCGCAAGTGGAGTTCGTACGCTATGACCTTTTCCGTCAGGCGCGCCGCTTCAATTGTCATCTCTCCATTCGTGGGCCCGGGCGCGAGTTCCTCTATAAGCCCAACTGCAAGGTGTCGACGGCGGCCGCTTGTGGCGCGAGTCTCATCACGACCCCCGATGAGACCTCGGTCGAGCTCTTGGGCAAGGACTATCCCTACTACTGCGGTGCGGGGGTCGATTCCATCGCGGCCGCGATCGATCTCGCGCTCTCCACCTTCGGCTCGTTCGAGTGGCGGAGAAGTCTCGAATGTCTTGAACGAGTGCGGCAGCTCACGCGGATGGAACGGGTCCTCGATCAGTACGAGTCTTTGTTCGTCGAGCTCGGGGAGATGCGGGCCGAAGCGTGATGCGGGTCTGCTACTTCATTCGTAGCCATCGCGACCCGGAACAGGTCTACCGGCTGGCGCGCACGCTCCGTGAAGGCAGCTCTACCAGCCTCATCGTTGTCCATCACGATTACTCGCAGTGCGAGCTCGGCCAGGCGCCCCTTTGGGCCCAGCGCGATACAGCGGTGTGGCCCCGCTCCTCCCGACAGCTTCGGCGGACCGAGTATGCAGGGAGCGTTCAGCCCTATCTCGATCTTGTCGACTGGCTCGAACGAGAAGGTATCGAATACGACTGGATCGTCGGCTTGAGCGCTCAGGACTATCCGGTGAAACCGGTGGGCGCGATCGAGCAGTTTCTGGAGAATTCCTCCGCCGACGGGTTCTTGCGTTTCTGGGACGTCCTTTCGCTCGCGAGCCCGTGGTCGAGGCGCAAGGCGCGGGCCCGCTACTGGCATCGCTATTGGCGACTGCCCGAGCGTTTCGAGCCGTTCTTGCGCGCGACACGGATCTTGACCAAGGCTCTCCCCATCCACTTCTACCTCGACTATGGTCCATACCTAGGGGTTCGGCGGCTGCGCACACCGTTCCGTGGCGGTTTTCGCTGCTACGGCGGCTGGACCTGGTCCACGCTCCGCCGCGAAGCGGCAGTCTTCCTTGCCGATTTCCTCGCTCGGCATTCCGAGATCCAGCGTCACTATCGGAGCGTGATGTCGCCAGAGGAGTCGGTGGTCCAGACGGTTCTCGTCAACAGCGGGCGGTTCGCTCTGATCAACGACGACCTCCGCTACATCGACTACTCGCATGCGGTCCGTGGGTCACCGCGCACGCTCACCGTCGCCGACCTTCCGCGGTTGGCGGCGGGCAGGGATCACTTCGCCCGCAAGTTCGACCTCGCCGTCGACCGCGAAGTTCTCGACCGGATCGACCGGGAGCTGCTGGGTACCGCGTGAGCGCTGCTAGACTCGCGTCGTATGCCGGCGCGCAGCGATCTCGAGTCGATTCTGGTGCTGGGGTCGGGGCCGATCGTGATCGGTCAGGCCTGCGAGTTCGACTACTCGGGGACCCAGGCGTGTCGGGCGCTGAAGCGCGAAGGGTACCGCGTGATCCTCGCCAACTCGAATCCGGCGACGATCATGACCGACCCGGAGCTCGCCGACGCGACCTACATCGAGCCGCTGATCCCCGAAATCATCGAGAAGATCCTGGAGAAGGAGAGGCCGGACGCGATCCTGCCGACGGTTGGAGGCCAAACCGGCATCAACCTGGCCGAGGCGCTGGCCGAGCGCGGCTCGCTCGAGCGCTTCGGGGTCGAGCTCCTGGGCGCCAACATCGAGGCGCTGCGGGTGGGGGAGGACCGCCAGCTCTTCAAGCAGGCGATGACCGAGATCGGCCTCAAGGTGCCGGCGAGCGGCATCGCCCGCAATCTCGATGAAGCGCGCCGAGTCGTGGAGGAGATCGGCTATCCGGTGATCCTGCGCCCCGGATTCACCTTGGGCGGGGAAGGCGGCGGCACGGTCTACAACCATGAGGAGCTCGCCGACCGGGTCATGACCGCGCTTACCGCGAGCCCCGTGCACCAGGTATTGCTCGAGCAGTCGGTGGTGGGGTGGAAGGAGTTCGAGCTCGAAGTGATGCGCGATCGGGCCGACAACGCGATCATCGTCTGCTCGGTCGAGAACATCGACGCGATGGGCGTGCACACCGGCGACTCGATCACCGTAGCGCCGCAGCAGACCCTCTCGGACCGCGAGTACCAGGCGATGCGCGACGACGCCTTCCGCGTCATCCGTCGGGTCGGAGTCGAGACTGGAGGCTCGAATATCCAGTTTGCGGTCAATCCCGACAACGGTGACCGCGTCGTCATCGAGATGAACCCGCGCGTTTCGCGGAGCTCGGCTCTGGCCTCGAAGGCGACCGGTTTTCCGATCGCCAAGATCGCGGCGCTCCTCGCGGTCGGCTACACCTTGGACGAGATCCCCAACGACATCACCGGCAAGACCTTCGCCGCCTTCGAGCCTTCGCTCGACTACTGCGTAGTAAAGATCCCGCGCTGGGCCTTCGAGAAGTTCCCCACCGCCCCGCCGCGGCTCGGCACCTCGATGAAGTCGGTGGGCGAGGTGATGGCGATCGGCGGCACCTTCCAGGAAGCCCTGATGAAGGCCCTGGCTTCACTCGAGCTCGACGGCAAGCTCTCGACGCGTGAGCGCCGGATGTCCGATCCGGTGCGTCTGCGCCGCCGCCTCGCCGATCCCAACTGGGAGCGGTTCTTCGCCGTCTTCGCGGCGCTGCGTCAGGGCTGGACGGTCGAGGAGGTCGCGACCGCGACCGGCATCGATCCTTGGTTCCTGGGAGAGATACGCGAGATCATCGAGCTCGAGGCCGAGCTCGCATGCTGGAACCTCTCATCCCTGCCCGGCGGGTTGCTGCGCAAGGCGAAAGAGCGCGGCATCTCGGATGAGCGGATCGGAGAGCTGGTGAACGCCAACCTTCTCGAAGTGGCGGACAAGCGCCGCGAGGAGAAGGTCCACCGCGTCTTCAAGCGGATCGACACCTGCGCCGCCGAGTTCCCCGCTCTGACCCCGTATCTCTATTCGACCTTCGACAGCGAGGATGAGAGCGATCCCACCGAGCGGCGCAAGGTCATGATCTTGGGCTCCGGGCCCAATCGTATCGGCCAAGGGATCGAGTTCGACTACTGCTGCGTCCACGCCGCCTACGCGCTGCGCGACGCCGGGGTCG
>JBJKRB010000050.1:0-11769 GCA_046704885.1 Thermoanaerobaculia bacterium
GCACCCGCCCCTCTTCGGCGTCCTCCAGTCCCGCGCGCACGGCCTTGGAGAGCTCCGGGTCGGCGAGGATCTCGAGCGTCTCGATCAGGCCTTCGTACTCGTCGACCGAGAGCAGAACCCCGGCGGGCCGCCCCGAGCGGGTGATGACGTAGCGGTCGCCGACCTCCGCGACTTCGCTGAGCAGCCGGGCGAGCCGGGCCTTTGCTTCCGTGAGTGTGATCGTGGGCATGACGGAGCCTCCGACCAGAATTATAGTCTAAATTCTGGTCATACTCGTTGGGCGAGCGCGGCGACCTCGATGACCCTCCGCCTGTCACTGCGAGGAGCCCGCGGGGCGACGCGGCAGTCTCCGTGGTGCGGGAGGCACACCTTTGCTGAGACTTCGAGATTGCTTCGGCCACGCTGTGGCCTCGCAATGACGAAGCCTAGGAAGGCGCTTGCACGCGCCGCTCCCAAAATAGGGTCAAATCAGATCTTCAGCAGCTCGCGGGCCGCGGCGACGACGTCGGCGCTCTTGGGCAGGAAATCGAGCTCCAAAGGGGGCGCGTAGGGAACGGGAGTGTCCGGCGCCGTGACCCTGCGGATGGGCGCATCGAGGTCGAAGAAGAGCTCATCGGCGAGGAAGGCGGCGAGCTCGCCGCCGAATCCACCCCGCCGGGTGTCCTCGTGCAGGAGGAGAGCGCGGTTGGTCTTTTCCACCGACTCGCGAATCGTTTCCGTGTCGAGCGGAACCAGGGTGCGCAGGTCGATCACCTCAGCGGAAATCCCCGCTTGCACCAGCTCCTCGGCCGCCGCGAGCGCGGTCCAGACCATGGCGCCGTAGGTGATCACGGTCAAGTCGTCGCCCTGGCGGCGAATCGCCGCCTTGCCGATCTCGACCTCCGGCGCCGGCCCGAGCGGCACCTCTTCGCGCAGATCGGTGCGGAAGAAGCCGTACAGACCCTTGGCCTCGAGAAAGATCACCGGATTGTCGTCGCGGATGGCGGCGAGCATCAGACCCTTGGCGTCCGCCGGACCGGCCGGTGCCACCACCTTCCAACCCGGTATCCGCACGAACCACATCTCGGGGCATTGGCTGTGGTAGGGGCCACCGCCGAGCAGCTTCTCGGCGGTGCCGGTTGCGCCGCCGTAGGGCAGGCGAACCACGAGGGGAACCGGATGGCCCCATCGCCAGTAGATCTTGGCGGCGTTGTTGACCAGAGCGTTGAAGGCAGGCGCGAGAAAATCGGCGAACTGCATCTCCACGACCGGCCGATAGCCGGCGAGAGCCGCCCCGACGCCGCAGCCCACGATGGCCGACTCGGCAAGAGGGGTGTTGAGACAGCGATCGGCGCCAAATCGCTTCACCAAGCCCCGGGTTACGCCGAAAGCTCCGCCGTAGCGCCCGCCGACGTCCTCGCCCAACACGAAGACCGTCTCATTCTCCTGCATCGCCTCGTTGAGCGCCTCGCGCACCGCCTCGTCGTAGGCCATGCTCTTCGTCCTCGGCTCTCCGGAGGCTTCCGGCACGGCCAGCGTGCGCGGCGCGTAGACTCGCGCCCTGTACTCCTGCGGCTCGGGCCAGGGCGCCTTCTCGGCGATCTCGGCCGCCGCCGCCACCTCGGCCTCGGCCGAGTCCCACCAGTGCTTCGCTTCGTCCTCGTCCAGGATCCCCAGCCGTTGCAGGCGTTCCCGATAGAGCTCGATGGGATCGGCGGGCTCCCAGGACTCGCGCTCCTCGTCGAATTCGTAGCCCGCCACCCCCACGTCGGGGTTGCCGTGGAAGCGGTCATCGTCGTGGTGCGCGTGCCCCGGCCGCCGGTAGGTGACGAGCTCGACCAGGGTCGGCCCCTTCCCCTCGCGTGCCCTCTCCGCCGCCCATCCGACTCCCGCCGCGACCGAGTCTGCGTCGTTCCCGAAGACGGTGATCCCTGGGATTCCGTAGCCGGCGGCACGCAGCGCGAAGCGATGCGTCGCGGTCTGTTCGCTGACGTGGGTGCCGAGCGCCCAATGGTTGTTCTCCACCACGAAGACCATGTTGAGCTTCTGCACGGCGGCGAAGTTGACCGCCTCGTGCCACTCTCCCAAGCTCGAGCCCCCGTCGCCGATGAAGCTGACGCAAACCCGATCTCCCCCCGCCAGCTTGTTGGCGTAGGCCAGACCGATCAAGGTCTGCGTCGCGATCGCCAGCGGCGCCGCCGGGGGCATCACCCCATGTTCGAAGTCCCCGACGTGAATGTCCCGTCCCCCCACCGGCGTGCCGGTTTTCCCGTACTGGACCAGGATGGGGTGCAAGGGCTCGGGCATGAACATCATCAGCGCGCCGAGATCGCGGATCAGCGGGCTGATGTAGTCGCCCTCGTAGTTCGGCCCCGGCTTCCACTCAGGGGGTCGCCGCAGGCGCAGCGCCGCCCCTACAATCGCCTCCTGACCCGTCGAACGGAATCCTTTCTGTGGAGACGGGAAGCTCTGCCATCGGACCTCCTTGCGATCGAACGCCTGCTTCAGGTGCTCGTCGACGGCGCGAGTCAGCAGCATGGTGCGAAACATCAACCGCCGCTCTTCCGCGGTAATCGATGTCCTGATCCGACGGCGCGCAAAGAAACCGCGAATCTGCTCCTCGACGGCGCTGCGTGTCCAGGCGAGGGCGTCAGCGCTGGAGGTGCCGGGAAAGAGGGTGGCTGCGGGCAGTCGGGCCTCGGACGAGAAGAGCTCCTCCAGCTTGGCGATCAGGCGCTGTTCGAGCTCTTCAGCCGAACGCGCGGCCCGTAGCTCGGAGAGCAGGTAGGGCGCTTCGAGGACAAGAAAACCGTGAAGCTCCGCGAGCAAAGATCGTGATACCCCGGTGTGTCGCGCGCGAGAGTTACGTACCATGGTGCCAACAAGTATATCGGCCCCATCTGCTATCCTAATCACCGCGTGACTCGTGCCTCTGACCCGTCAGCAGAACCGTCTTTGCGCTCTCGGGTGACGATTCCCGATAGTGTCCGCTTCCGCGAAGTGGAGGGCGAGGCGGTCCTCCTCGACCTCCAGAGCTCTCGCTACTTCGCCCTCGACGAGGTGGGCACCAGTATCTGGATGGAGCTCGCCAATCACGGCTCGCCGCGGCGAGCCAAAGAGGAGATGCTCCGGCTCTACGAGGTGGCTCCCGAGGAGCTCGAACGCGACCTGCTCGATCTGATTGGGCGGCTGGCCGAGGAAGGCCTGGTCCGCATCGAAAATGAGAACGCTGAAAAAGATCCTCGCACTCTCGCCGGCTGAACGCCATCTTGTCGCCACCGCCTGGTGGGAGATCCATAGAGTCGCTCGCGACCTCCAGAGACGACCTCTCGCCGAGGTTGCCGAGCGCTGTCAGAGACGAGGCGAGCGAAAACCTAGGCTGCCCCTCTTGCCGGCGCGGGTGATCGGCCTCGTTGCCGCGGCGGCGCGCACGAACCTCCGTCCCTATCGCTGCCTCGAACAGGCGCTGGTTGGCCATACCCTCTTGACCGCCATGGGAAGCCCGCACCAATTGCACATTGGCGTCGCGCGCCCGGACGGCGTCTTCCGTGCGCACGCATGGCTCGAGGTCGAAGGAACCGCTCCGGATCGGGCCTCCGCCGACCTTCGTACAATCTGGTCGGCCGCGAGCCAAGCGGCCAGGAACAACCCATCCACCGCCCGGGGGCAGCTCCCACTCGCATGATCCCCGTCGTCCTCTGCGGCGGAACTGGCACCCGCCTCTGGCCCCTTTCCCGGCGCTCGTTTCCAAAACAGTTTCTCGAGCTCTTCGACGAGTCGCTGCTCACCAAGACCCTCCGCCGGGTGCGGCCTCTCGGTAGCCCATGGGTCGTGGGGGCGGCGCCGAATCGGGTGTTGATCGACCGCGTCTTGAACGAGCTCGGGATTCCGCTCCATCAGGCGATCTACGAGGCGGTCGGTCGCAACACGGCCCCCGCGGTCGCGCTGATCTGCCACCTGCTGCTCCTCGAGGGACTCGGTGAGGAGATCGTCGGTAGCTTCCACTCCGACCACTTGATTGCCGATCAGGGAGCCTTCGAAAGCGCCGTCCGCCTCGCCGCACGGTGCGCCGAACAGGATCAAGTGGTCACCCTCGGCATCCGTCCCGACTCGCCCGCCACCGGTTTCGGCTATCTCGAGCTCACCGGCGAAGTCTTCCCGCTGGAAGGAGAAAGCGGCGAATCAAAGGCTCAGTGGGTGAAGGCATTCCACGAGAAGCCGGACCTGGCCACCGCCAAGAGCTATCTCGAGTCGGGCAATTATCTCTGGAACAGCGGCATGTTCATCTTTCGCGTTCGCGTGATGGCGGAGCACTTCGCCTGTCTGATGCCCGAGCTGTGGGAGCGCATCACGCAAGTCCGCGAGGATCGGTCGAATCTCGACGAGATCTACGCGACCCTCGCCAGCGAGAGTCTGGACTACGGCATCATGGAGAAGCTCTCACGCCAGGTCTCAGTCGAATGCGATCCGGGATGGAGCGATCTGGGATCGTGGGACGAGGTGGCGAGGCTGAGCGAAGAGAGCCGCGGGCTCTTCGAGCATGACGCGAGCAATAACTTCGTTCGCCCCTACGACTCGAAGATCTACGGCCTGGTGGGAGTTCACGACCTTCTCGTGGTCGATACCGCCGATGCGTTGCTCATTACCCGTCGCGGATCCTCCGAAGATGTCAAAGAGCTGGTCGCCCAGCTGCGCTCCGCCAATCAGCGCGCGGCGGATGAGCATTTCTTCGAGTACCGTCCGTGGGGGAAATTCGAGATCTTGCGCGAAACCCCCGAGTTCAAGTCGAAGATCATCACCGTCAATCCCGGCCAGCAGCTCTCCTACCAGTCGCATCATCACCGCAAGGAGCACTGGGTGATCGTGCGCGGGCATCCCGAGGTCGTTCTCGATGACAACGTCCTCACCCCGCAGCCAGGAGAGGCGGTCTTCATCCCCCTCGGCGCCAAACACCGGATCCGCAACCCGACCGAGGAACCGGTCGAGCTCGTCGAGATTCAACTCGGAACCTACTTCGGCGAGGACGACATCGAGCGCTACGAGGACGACTACGACCGAGCCTGACCCCGGCTCGACCGTGCGGGCGATCGTCCCAGCGGCTGGCCGCTCGCTGCGCATGGGGCAATCGAAGCCTCTGCTCCCCTTCGGCGGCCGCCCGCTCATCGGCGCTCTGATCGACACCCTCGAAAGCGCTGCTATCGACTCCATCCTCGTGGTGACCCGCGAGAACGACGCCTCGCTGGTCGCATGGCTCGCGACGCGCGGAATCGCGTGCGCCGTCAATCCGCGACCGGAGCGCGGGATGCTCTCGTCACTGTGGGCCGGGATCGAGGCCCTGGGAGGAGGCGCCGGCCTCGCCCTCAGCTGCGACGCGCTTCTGGTCACGCCGGCCGATCATCCCAGCTTCGCCGCGGCGACGGTGAGACGCCTGCTCGCAGCGGTAAGGGGTGGCGCCGCTCTCGCCGTGCCGGTCTTCGAACGGCGCCGCGGCCACCCCCTGGTGATCGCGAGCGAGCTGATCCCGGAAGTCCTCGACCTCGATCTCGATCAGGGCCTGCGCCAGCTCGTTGAGCGTCACCGCGAGGAGGTGGCGGAAGTGCCAGTGGAGGATGCGGGAGTGGTAAGGGACATCGACACGCCCGAGGACTACCGGCGCGCTCTCGCGGAGCACGACAAGCGCTGAGCTCCTACTCTCGGGCAGCCGGCGGCGGAGTCGTTCCGACGCTGCGGGTAAAGGCGTCGAGCGTGGCGGAGATGTCCCCCGGCTTCAGGGTCACCTCGATCAAGGACCAGCCCTTACCCGCCCGCGACGCTTTCAGCGCCTCGCGAAACTCGGCCGCGGTCTCGACCAAAAAGCCCGCTCCTCCCCAAAGGCTCGCGAGTTTGGCGTACTCGCCGTCCTCGAGGCGGTTGTAGTTGCTGGGTAAGAAAGACTGCAGCATCTCCCAGGAGCGATTGTTCATCACCACCACGATCGGCGCCACGCCCCAGCGCCCCGCGTGCAGGAGCTCCCACCCGGTCATCTGGAAACCACCGTCCCCGACGAGTACCAAGGGTCGGCCGCCACCGGTCGCGGCCCAGCCCATCGCCGCCGGCACTCCGAATCCCATGGTGGCGTAATAGGCCGAGGCGAGGACCACTTGGGTATCGATCTCATGCGCGCAGAACATGCAGTCGCCGGTATCCGTCACCAGGGGCATGTCGCCGCTCTCGGCGAAGGAGCGGTTGATCTCGGCGATCATCGAGGCGACGCGTATCGGACCCGTCGACGCTTCATCGTCCGCCCTCATGAAAGGCCGACGGCCGGGAAACCGCGACCCGCTCGACTCGCCCTCCTCGTCTTCCCCGGAGAACGTCAACGAGTCCACGAGGCCGGCGAGCGACACCTTCTCGTAGTGGTGGTACCCCACCTCGACTCGACGCGACACAGCCACGATCACGCGGCGGGGATCGAGCTCGCTTATGTGGACTCCCATGTTCGTATCGCTTACCAGGGCGCCAAGCAGGAGGAGGCAGTCCGAATCCTCGACCAGCCGGCGAATGCCGGGGCGCGACGCCGGACCAAGGTAGGTGCCGGCATACTGCGGGTGATCATCGGGAAAGCTACCGCGGCCCATAAAGGTTGTGACGACCGGGATACCCAATCGTTCGGCGAGCGCCACTACCCGGGGAGAGAGCCTCTGGCGTTGCACCTCGACGCCGACGACGAGGACGGGTGACTGGGCTCGTTGGATCCGCCCGACGATCTCGGCGCTCGCCTCTTTCAAGGCTCCTCGGTCCTCGGGCAGCTCGAGCGGGCGCGCTCTGCCGACCGCTATCGGCTCCCCGACCATGTCGCGCGGCACCTCCAGGTACACGGGGAGTGAGTAGGCCCGGCAAAGATCGATCGCCTCGCGGATCTGCTCCGCCGCGGTTTCGGGATCATCGAGAGCCGCCTGGTAGTGAGTCACTTCGCGAAAGACCTTGAGCTGAGAATCGAAGGTCTTGACCTGATGGTGAACCAAGATGCCGCGCTCGCGCTCCGCCTTGCCGGGGCTTCCAGTGAGCACGATGAGAGGGGTCTTCTCGGCATAGGCGGCGGCGACCGGGTTGACCATGTTGAGGGCGCCGGCCCCGTAGGTAACGCAGGCCACTCCCAGTCCCTGCGGCCCGCGCGCGGCGCCGCTCGCCGCGAATCCGACTCCGGGCTCGTGCGACATCGTGCGCAAGCTGACGCGGGGGTCGCGGTCGATCTCCTGGCATAGTGCGAGGATGAAATCGCCTGGAATCCCGAAGACCGTATCCACACCCGCTTCGTAGAGCTGGTCGAGAAGAAAGCGCGCGAGAGGCGGAGGGCTCGATGGTCGCTTGACGATACGTTTCTCGCTCACAACTGCTCCTAGCTTGATTTTGTATGTGAAGGGCTTCATCAGCCACCGCGGCCGGACGTCACCCAAGCGGAGATTCTACCTTGGTGCCCCGCCCGCTTCGGGTCGGCGGAGTGATAGCTTAACTAGTCTATGAAGCTCTATGCCTTCCCCGGAATTCATTTCGTCGGCTCCGCCAGCGACGTTGGCCGACTCGCGGCCCCGCCCTACGATCAGATCGATGAGGGTCTGCGCGATCGGCTCCAGGAGTCCGACCCCCATCAGTTCTGCCATCTCTCCTGCCCCGTCGCCCGGCGCGAGCCGGGACCCTACCTCGAGGCCGCCCGCCTGCACCAGGAGTGGCTCTTTGACGGAACTCTAGAACGAGATGCCCAGCCCGCCCTCTATCCCTACGTCATCGAGCTGCCCGGTGGTGGCAGACGCCTGGGGGTGACGGCGCTGGTGGGAATCGAGCCAGACGGGAGCCTCGATATCCAGGCGCACGAACGGACGGTCGCCAAGCCGCTGGCCGATCGCTTGAGCTTGCTCAGAGCCACGCGTATCGATCTCGAGCCGATCTTGCTGCTGAGCGACGACAAAGGCGCGATTGAGCGTCTGCTCGAGGAGGACCTGAAAGCCGCGGAGCCGATCGCCGAGCATCGAGATGAAGCGGGAAACCGTCATCTCCTCTATCGCCTCGCGTCGCCGGAGCGAATCGCCCTCTATCGCGAGGCCGCCGCGGATGCCCGCGGGTTGATCGCCGACGGCCATCACCGCTACAAGGTGGCGAGCATCTTTGCCGAGGAAATCGGCGCCAAACCGGGTAACGCGGCGGCGGCCAAGCTAGCGGTCATCACCAGCCTCGCCTCGCCCGAGCTCTCGATCGGACCGATTCACCGGGCGCTAAGCAGCGCGCCTGATCTCGCTCCGATGGCCCCCGCGACCCTCGCTCGCACTCGCTGGACCGGAAGCTCGGGAAGCGAGCTCGCGGCGGCGGTTGCCGCTGCCCCACAGCCCGCCCTGGGGGTTTGGCGACGTGGAGATGATCCGGAGATCTGGCGCCTCGACCCGGGGCGGGGTCCGGCCGAGCTTCCAGCGGCCGCCAGCGAGCTCTCCGTCGTGCTCCTCCACTTCACGCTGCTTCCCGCAATCGGTATTTCGATGCAGGGCGCGACCGACGGCACCGTCCTCTACCGCAAGGATCCCGAGAGGCTATGGAAACAGCTGGAGGCTGGAGAGGTGGGAGTAGGGTTCTGGCTACCGCCGATGGACGCCACCGGGTTCGCCGGAGCCATTGCCGAGGGGGACCTTCTCCCGCCCAAGTCCACCCGTTTTCTCCCGAAGGTGGTCTCGGGGCTGGTATGGACGGACCACCGGGGCAGCCCGCTTTGAGCGACGCCTACTCGCCGTCGCCCCGCTGAACGATTCTGCCCTCCGCGTCGACCTCCCAGAGGTCGCCGGAATGGATGAGCTCCTCTAGGCGGCCGGGGCCCTGCGTCTCGATCGCTTGCTTGATCTGGCTCTGTACGCCTTGGTCGTAGCTCGGAGCTTCGACCGAGCGGAGCACTCCGATCGGGGTGGGGAACTCAGGCGGCTCGAGCTGGGCCAGGAGAAAGGCGAGGTCAGGATTGGGCCGCGTTTCGTCCCAAATCAGGCAGTCGTCCGGTCCGAGCCCGTCTCCCAGCTCGATCACCTCGAGACCGGTCCCGGTGAGACGAATTCCCTTGTTCTTGTCCTTGCCGTACACCAGGGGCTCTCCGTGCTTGAGGTAGAGCACCTGATCATCGCGCACCTCGCGGTCGGTGATGCTGGCGAACGCCTTGTCGTTGAAGATGTTGCAGTTCTGATAGATCTCGATGTAGGCCGCGCCGGGGTGAGCGGCCGCCCTCTGTAGCGTCTCCTTCAGATGCGGCAAGAAGACGTCGATCGAGCGAGCAACGAAAGTGGCGCCGGCGCCGAGGGCCAAGGCGAGGGGCTTGAAGGGATTGTCGATCGATCCCATCGGGCTTGACTTGGTGCGCTTCCCCACTTCGCTCGTGGGAGAGTACTGTCCCTTGGTCAGACCATAGATCCGATTGTTGAACATCATGATCTTGATTCCGACGTTTCGGCGCAACGCATGAATGAGATGGTTGCCGCCGATCGACAGGGCGTCGCCGTCGCCGGTGGCAACCCATACCTCGAGGTCGGGCCGGGAGGTCTTGAGCCCGGTAGCAAGCGCCGGAGCGCGTCCATGGATGCTGTGGAATCCGTACGTATTCATGTAGTACGGAAAACGGCTGGAACAGCCGATCCCGGAGATGACGACGAACCGCTCCTTCGGTATCCCCAGGTCGGGAAAGACCGATTGCACCGCCGAGAGGATCCCGTAGTCCCCGCATCCAGGGCACCAACGGACCTCTTGATCCGATTGAAAATCCTTCTTGCTCAGAGTGGGTGCTTCAGTCGCCATCGTCATGCCTCCAACAGGTCACGGATCGCCTCGTAGATCTCCTCACGGCCGAACGGCCGCCCCTGAACCTTGCTGAGCTTGTCGATCCGCTTCAAGTACTTCGCCTGAAGCAACCAGGCGAGCTGCCCCAGATTCATCTCGGGCACGAGCACACGCTCGAAACGCTCGAGGATCTCGCCCAGGTTGCGGGGGAACGGATTCAAGTAGCGCAGGTGCGCCCGGCTCACCTCGAGCCCTTGACGGCGAGCGTGATTGACGGCTCCAGTAATGGCGCCGGCGCTGCTGCCCCAACCGAGGACGAGAAGAGCTCCACTTTCCGCCCCATCCACCTCGAGCTCCGGAATGTCCTTGGCGATGCGCTCCACCTTCTCCGCCCGAAGCTCGACCATACGCTGGTGATTGAGCGGGTCGTAGGAGACGTTGCCTGTAACGTCCTCTTTCTCGAGACCGCCAATACGGTGCTCGAGACCCGGTGTGCCGGGAATCGCCCACGGGCGGGCCAGCGTCTCTGGATCACGGGCGTAGGGAGCGAAGCCTTCCTCTTTGGTCCAGAACTCGGTCCGCAGATCCGGGAGATCCTCCACGTCGGGCAGCCGCCAGGGCTCGGAGCCGTTGGCGATGTAGCCGTCGGAGAGAAGCATGACGGGTACCATGTGGCGCACGGCTAGGCGGCACGCCTCCATCGCCGTATCGAAGCAGTCGGAGGGGGAGGCCGGCGCAAGAATCGGGATCGAAGACTCGCCGTTGCGTCCAAACATGGCTTGCAGGAGGTCCGCCTGCTCGGTCTTCGTCGGCAGCCCGGTCGACGGACCGCCGCGCTGGATGTCACAGATCACCAGCGGCAACTCCACCATCACCGCCAGATTGATCGCCTCCGCCTTGAGCGCCAGTCCCGGCCCGCTGGTCGTGGTCACCGCCAAAGCGCCACCGTACGCAGCGCCGATCGCGGCGCTCACCGCGGCGATTTCGTCCTCGGCCTGAAAGGTCGTTACGCCAAAGCGCTTGTAAGCCGAAACCTGATGCAGAATGTCGCTCGCCGGAGTGATGGGATAGGAACCCAAGAAGAGAGGCAGACCACTACGCCGGCTCGCCGCCACCAGCCCGAGGGAGAGAGCCGTGTTTCCCATGACGTTGCGGTAGAGACCAGGCTCGAGCTTGGCCGGATCGACCTCGTACCGCACCTGAAACATGTCGGTGATGTCGCAGAAGTTCCAACCCGCTTTGAGGGCGAGGATGTTGGCCTCGGCGATCTCCGGTCGCTTGGCGAACTTCCGTTCGAGCCAAGCCACGGTGCTGTCGAGCGGACGGCTGAAGAGCCAGTAGACCATGCCCAGGGCGAAGAAGTTCTTGCACCGGTCTTGCGCCCTTGCATCCAGCGTGGTGTCCTCGAGAGCCCGTTTCGTCATGGTGCTGAGAGCCGCCTGGAAGACGCGATAACCGCCCAGGCTGTCGTCCTCGAGCGGATTGCTCTCGTAACCCGCCTTCTTGAGGTTGCGGTCGTTGAACTCGTCGCTGTTGGCGATCAGGACCCCGTTGGGTTTCAGATCGCCCAGCGATTTCTTGAGCGCCGCGGGATTCATCGCCACGAGAACATCGGGAGCGTCCCCTGGCGTATGAATGTCGTAATCCGCGATCCGGATCTGAAAGGCCGAGACACCCGGCAGGGTTCCCGCGGGAGCGCGGATCTCGGCGGGAAAGTCCGGCAGGGTTGCCAGATCGTTGCCCACGAGAGCCGAGGTATTGGTGAACTGACTACCGGCGACCTGCATTCCGTCACCGGAATCGCCGGCAAACCTGATTACGACCTCATCGAGCTTCTCGTGGCTCATCTCGCGGCGGCCACTGTCGGCCGACGCACCGTCAACAACGGGTAGGCTCATCGCTCTAATGTCCTATGGGGGTCTCAGTTCGCGGGGCTCAGCGAACGTGAAGAAGTCGGGATGTTGAGAATTGCACCACGGCGATAACTCTCGACATAAAAGTCTAACACGC
>JBJKRB010000051.1:0-45900 GCA_046704885.1 Thermoanaerobaculia bacterium
GGCCGCAGTTCGATTCGCGGCTGGCTGCGGCGCTCGAGGTTCACGGCTCGGGCCGGCTTTCCAGGAGGGAGGGGGTGGCTCTGCCGGCCGCCAGGCGCGACGAGCGGGCGAAGACGGAGAGTGGAAGGCCGAGAACGAACATGTAGCCGTAGCCTTGCAGAAAGAGCCACAGGAATGGAATCGACATCCACATTCCAGAGCCGAAGGCAAGGGCGCAACAGACCAAGAAGTAGAGAGCGAAAAGGCCTTCGAGCCACCAGCCCGGATTGCGCAGGGCCTGATAGGTCTTGCCTCGCCAGACGTCGCCGCGCGTCTCGATGCGGTACTTCGGAGTTCGTTCGAATGTGCCGCCGCGCCGCGCCAACCCCTCGAGGACGGCCGCGCCGTTGCTCAGCGCCAGCCCGATTCCAAGCCCCATCAAGGGAACCAGGGCCTTGACGGTGTTCCCCAGGGTGCGGCCCGCGGCGCGTTGGCTCACCACGTAGAAGACCATCACCGATACCGTGGCGGCGAGAAAGAGCGGGAGGTCGATCAGCAAGAGAAGATCGATGGGCCCTCCGCGGCGCACGACCATCGCCGGGAAGATGAGCACCGACAGAAGGATCATGAGCGGGTAGCCGAGATTGTTCGTGAGGTGTATGAACGCTTCGCACTTGACCGAGAGTGGCAATCGCGCCGTGAGGATGCGACGCAGCAGCTTGCGAGCCGTCTGCATCGATCCTTTCGCCCAGCGCGCCTGCTGGCTCTTGAAGGCGCGAATGTCGACGGGAAGCTCGGCGGGGACCTTCACCTCGGGCAGGAAGAGGAATCGCCAGCCGATGAGCTGCGCGCGGTAGGAGAGGTCGAGGTCTTCGGTCAGCGTGTCGTGCTGCCAGCCGCCGGCCTCTTCGATCGCGCGACGCCGCCAGATTCCCGCGGTCCCGTTGAAGTTGAAGAAACGGCCGCTACGGTTGCGAACTTGATGCTCGAGCAGGAAGTGGCCGTCGAGGAAGATGGCTTGGATGCGGGTGAGGAGAGAGTAGTCGCGGTTTACGTGATCCCAGCGGCCTTGGACCATCCCGATTGCCGGATCGGCGAAGTAGGGTACGGTGAGACGGAGAAAATCGGGTCGAGGGATGAAATCGGCGTCGAATACCGCGATGAGCTCGCCCTGGCTCTTCTCGAGGCCGTGCTCGAGCGCCCCGGCCTTGAATCCTTGGCGATTGCCGCGGCGCAGATGAACGATCGGAACTCCGCGAGCGCGCAGCTCGGCGATCTGTTGGGCGACGATCTCCGGCGTGTCGTCCGTCGAATCGTCCAGAACCTGGATCTCGAGTCGGTCACGCGGATAGTCGAGGCGGCTCGCCGCGGCGATCAATCGTGTGACCACGTAGCGTTCGTTGAAGATCGGAAGCTGCACCGTGACGCGCGGCCAACACGCGGGGTCCGGCGGACGCTTGCTGTCGCGATTCCGGTAGCGATAGTAGAGTCCGACGAGAAACAAGCGGTGGACCCCGTACCCGGCGAGAATGACGAGGATGAGGTAATACAGTGCGAGAATCGAGTTCGCCGGCCAGCCGATCAGGAGAGCCTTCATCGGGTCTTCCTTCTAGAGCTTCGGTCTCGGAGGTTCTCGTCTGCGCCGCGCCGCTTGTCGGGGCGGAAGCTGGGCTCCTTGCTCTCTACCATCTTCAATCGCATCCACGCGCGATGCTCATGCTCCTGGCTGTCGCGTTCATGGCGTTGTGGTGGGGCGGAAGGCGGTTGCGCGGCCGAGCCTGGAGTATATCCCTTCGCCTCTCCGTTCTGGGTGTAGCGCTCCTCCTCCGTCTGCTCCTGCTGCCGTTGCCGCCGTCGTTGTCCCATGACGCGCTGCGCTACGTCTGGGACGGAAAAGTCGCCGTGGCGGGTCAGAATCCATATGTTGTCCCTCCGGACGATCCCCGTCTGGAGCGTTTGCGCGACGAGTCGTGGAACGACCTGGCGCATCGTCAGATCCCTGCAATTTATCCGCCAATCGCCCTCGTGACCTTCGCGCTGAGCGCTCTGACGGCGCGTCCCTTGCTCGCGCTCAAGCTCATATTGATCGCCGCGGACCTGGCAACGTGCGCCCTCCTCATATGGATCGCGGAGCGCCTGAAACTCGGACCGGAGCGGGCGCTCTGGTACGCGTGGAATCCGCTCGTCGTCCTCGAAGTCGCGGGGATGGGCCACGTTGACGCTCTCGCCGTGGTCTTCGCGGTGGCCGCCGTGGCGCTTCTCATGCGCCGTCCGCGACGCTATCGACTGGCCGCGGTGGCGGCCGCGGCGGGCATCCTCGCCAAGCTGGCGCCCCTCGTGGCGTTGCCCGCCTGGGTGCGTGGCTCCAAGCATCCGTGGCGCTTCCTGGCGGCGACCGGCGCCGTGCTTGGCGCGGGCCTCGCGCCCCTCGTCCTCTCGGTTGGCGGGGTTCCCCCCGCTTGGCGCACCTACGCCGTGTCTTGGGAGTTCAACGGGCCCCTATTCGAACCGTTGTGGCGATCGATGGCGGTGCTCCATGTCTCGGCCGGCGTCAAGCGGCTCCTCGACGCTCTCAAGGTCTTCTTTGGCAAGCCGGATCCGTGGAACGCCATCTATCCCTACGTCTACCCTCAGCTGCTCGCCAAGGTCGTGCTCTTGGCCCTATTCGCGGGATTTCTGGCGGCGTCGCTCAAGCGACGAAACCTGATCGCGGCGACCGGCACGGTCTTCGGCGGCATGCTGCTCTGTTCGGCGACGGTCTATCCTTGGTATCTGCTCTGGGTCTTGCCGTGGGCGGCTTTGGCCCGCCGGCGAGCCTGGCTGCTCTTGTCGGCGACCATACCGCTTTCCTATCTGCCACAATTGCGTGTCGTTGACGGCCTCGTACCCTGGGTGTTCCTGGCGATCTGGGTTCCCTTCTGGATTCTGCTCTGGCGCGAACCGACATGGTCTTCCGTCTGACTCTTTCCTACCGTGGCGAGCGCTACGCTGGATGGCAGCGGCAGCACAATGCCCTCACCGTACAGCAGGTGTGCGAGGAAGCTCTCTCGGGGCTCCTGGGAGAAGAGGTGGCCCTGATCGCGGCGAGCCGCACGGACGCTGGCGTGCACGCGCGCGGACAGGTGGCGCATCTTCGCCTCGAACGTGAATTTCCGCTCGGCGGTCTGGTTTACGGGACCAATCGGCGACTTCCGGACGACGTTCGGGTGTTGAGCGCGGCTCGGATGCCCGACGACTTTCATGCCCGCTACTCGGCCCGCGGCAAAGAGTATCGGTACCGGCTGGTCCGCACCGAAGTGCTCTCTCCTCTCGATGCGTTGTTCGCGGTTCGCGTCCACCACGACGTGGCGCTCGAACCCATGCGGAGAGCGGCCGGCCTACTGCTCGGCGAGCACGACTTTTCCGCCTTCGCCCTCGCCGGCGGGTCGCACCGTAGCCCCGTGCGCCGGATCGATAGGGCCCAGTGGGAGAGCGATGGCGATCTGCTCACCTTCTGTATCCGGGGGAACGGGTTCCTGCGGGGCATGGTGCGCTCGGCGGTGGGAACCCTGATCGAGGTCGGTCGCGGCCGAATGACTCACGAGGAATTTGCCGACCTGGTCGCGGGGGGCGAGCGGGGAGATGCGGGCCCCACCGCGCCTCCCCAAGGCCTCACCCTGGAGAAGGTCTTCTACGATCCTCCCTTTGGCCTCGAATGAGCCTCCAGCCGTAGGCGCCGAGGCGCCGTCGGCCGCCCCGCGAGCTATACCACCTGTGCTAAGTTAAGGGTTCACCAAGGGGTTGAAGTCAGCACCACCCCTTGCCCTTGCGCTCATCATGGTCGATCTCGCCAAGCTCGCGGAACCCGGCTCTCCGGAAGAGCTTCTAGTTCGTCGTCTCGATCTCGATCGCCTGCCCCGGCATATCGCCATCATCATGGACGGGAACGGGCGCTGGGCCAAGGCGCGCGACTTACCCCGCGTGGAGGGACACCGCGAGGGAGTCAAGGCGGTGCGGGACACCGTCGAGGCCTGCGGTCACCTGGGGATCGACGCGCTGACCCTCTATGCCTTCAGCGTCGAGAATTGGAAGCGCCCACGTTACGAGGTGTGGACCTTGATGAACCTGCTGCGCGACTATCTGCGCCAGGAGCTCGAGACCCTCGTCGAGAATGACATCCGCTTTCAGGTCTTGGGCCGCTGGCGGGAGCTCGAGCCGCTGGTCGTTCGCGAGCTCGAGCGGGCCCTCGACGCGACGCACGAAGCGCAAGGCATGACCTTCAACATCGCCCTCAACTACTCCGGCCGCTGCGAGATCGTCGACGCCTGCAGACGGATCGTCGCCGACTGGGCCGCGGGAAAGCGCGCCGACATCGACGAAGAGACGATCGGCCGCTACCTCTACACGGCCGGCCAGGTCGATCCCGATCTGTTGATTCGCACCTCGGGCGAGATGCGGGTGAGCAATTTCCTGCTCTGGCAGATCGCCTACACCGAGATCTGGGTGACCCCGACCCTCTGGCCCGACTTTCGTCGCGCCGACCTCTATGAAGCAATCCTCGACTATCAGGGACGCGAGCGCCGCTACGGAGGGGTCAAGGATTCGGATCAGCTCTTCGTACCAGGTGGCCAACAGGGCTGACCGGCCTCGTTCCAGGGCCGAGCGATGAAGCGACTCCTGACCGCCGCGATCGGCGTGCCTCTGGCACTCGCCGCCGTCTTTCTGCTACCCGGGTGGGGTTTTTTCCTCCTGGTCCTGGCGCTCCTCGAGTGGGCGGCGGTTGAGTACGTGGCGCTCGGACGAAAGACGAGCGCCACGGGGCCGCTCGCCACGATCTTGATTCTCGTTCCGCTCGCCGCGCTCGGTCTCTCGCCCGAGCTCTTCCCCTGGGTCGGTGCGCCGCCGAGCGGCGAGGGCCTGCTTCTCGCTGCCGCGGTCATCTCGCTCGGGGCTGGCACCATCGTGCTTCTCACCCGTACCCCCGTGGAGGAGGCGGTCGGCGCTCTGGGACTCATCGCTTTCGGCATCCCCTACTTCGCGCTACCCATTGCGGCGATCTGCTGGCTACAGCGGCTCGATCCGTGGGTCCTCTTCCTCTTGCTGGCCATCGTCTGGCTGGGCGATACCGCCGCGTATTACCTCGGCTCGCGCTTCGGCCGCCACAAGATGGCGCCTCACGTGAGCCCCAAGAAGAGCTGGGAAGGGGCGATCGCGGGATTTCTGACCGGGCTTCTCGCCACCTGGATCTGGAGCTACTGGCGCTTGGGCTCGGTGTCGGCCGGCTTGATCGCGGTGGGCGCCGCCACCGCCTTCTTCGCGCAGGTAGGGGATCTGGTCGAATCGATGCTCAAGCGGGCCGCGGGGGTCAAGGATTCCGGCGCTCTTCTCCCCGGTCACGGCGGCGTGCTGGACCGGATGGACGCGATGCTCTTCGCCGCGCCGGCGCTTCTCCTCGGGCTGTGGTGGCTGGGCTACTCGAAGGTCCTCCCGTGAGCCTGCGGCTCGCCCTTCTCGGCGCTACGGGCTCGATCGGCACGAGCACCGTCGAGGTCGTCCGGCAGCATCCGGAGCGGCTTCGCGTCACCGCGCTGGCCGCGTCCGGTCGCCGCCTGGCCCCTCTGCTCGAGCTGTGCAGGGAATTCCGGCCCTCTCTGGTGGCAGTCTTCGATGCGGCGGCGGCGGCCGAGCTCCGCGGCCTGCTCCCTTCCGACCTCGCGGCCGAGGTGATCGCCGGTGAAGAAGGGCTGATCGCTGCCGCGACCCATCCCGACGTGGACCGAGTGGTGGCGGCCATGGTCGGGGCGCGCGGGCTGGTCCCGGCCCACGCCGCGCTCACCGCCGGCAAGGGCTTGGCGCTCGCCAACAAGGAGTCCTTGGTGGTTGCGGGCACGCTGTTGACCCGCTTGGCGCGCGAGCATGGGGCCGAAATCCTGCCGATCGACAGCGAACACGCGGCCCTGCATCAGGCCTTGCGCGCGGGAAGCGCGCAGGAGGTCAAGCGACTCGTCCTCACCGCGTCGGGCGGTCCGTTTCGCACCCGGGCGGTCGAGAGCTGGGAGACGATCACGCCGGAGGAGGCCCTGCGCCATCCGACCTGGAGCATGGGCGCAAAGATCAGCATCGATTCCGCGACCCTGATGAACAAGGGTTTGGAGCTGATCGAGGCGAGCCACCTCTTCTCGGTTCCCGCCGAAGCCATCGATGTCGTGGTTCATCCGCAATCGATCGTGCACTCTTTGGTCGAGTTCTGCGACGGCTCCTGGCTGGCGCAACTCGCGGTCAACGACATGGTGTTGCCGATTCAGTATGCTCTGGCCTATCCAGAGCGCTGGCCGAACGAGTTCCCTGCCCTCGAACCAGCGGCCCTGGGGAGCTTGGAGTTCGAGCCGGTGGCGCACGAGCGCTTCCCTTCGATTTCCATGGCTCGCGAGGCGCTGGCGATGGGGGAGAGCGCCCCAGCGGTGCTCAATGCCGCCAATGAGCAGGCGGTGATGGCCTTTCTCGATGAGCGCATACGATTTCCGCAGATCTTCGAGGTAGTGGCGAGCGTACTCGGCGAGCATCAGGCCGAGCCCATCGGAGACCTCGAGAGCGCCCTCGAGTGGGATCGGTGGGGACGACTGCGGGCCGAGGAATGGCTCGCCGCCCACCAGCGTTAAGGCGGGAAAGGACCCGGACAACGAGGAGAGGCAATGTACGACATCGCAACTAACATCTTGGCTTTCGCCTTTGCCCTGGGAGTCATCGTCTTCGTCCACGAGCTCGGGCATCTGGTGGTGGCCAAGCTGTTCGGAATTCGGGCTCACGTCTTCTCCCTCGGCTTCGGCCGCCGAATCTGGGGCTTCGAGCGCGGCGGGACGGACTATCGGGTCTCGGCGTTGCCTCTGGGCGGTTACGTTCGCTTGGGTGGTGAGGATCCCAGTGAAGCGACCGGTGATCCGGCCGAGTTCCTCTCTCGCCCTCGCTGGCAGCGGGTGGTGGTCTACCTCGCCGGTCCAGCCATGAACATCGTGCTTGCGATCGCCCTCATCGCAGTGGTCTTCATGGCCGGCGTTCCGGTACAGCTGGCTCCCAACATTCCGTCGGTCGTCGGCAGCGTGGTCGCGAACGGCCCGGCCGCCACCGCCGGCCTCGAGCCCGGCGACAAGATCGTCGAGCTGGAGGGAAAGACGGTGTCGGAGTGGACCGATGTCCGGTTCGCCATCGCGACCTCTCCCGGGCGTCCGGTTGCGGTCACCTTCCTGCGCCACGGCAAGCGTCATGAAGCCGTGGTTACGCCGGCCAAGGAGAAGAACGATGAGGGGATGGAGATGGGAGACGCTGGCCTCTATCCCGTCATCCTGCCCCGGATCGGCGACGTGGTTGCGGGCGGGCCGGCGGCCGCGGCGGGGGTGAAGAAGGGTGACGGGGTGCGAAGCGTCGACGGCAAGGCGGTCGCCGACATCCAGAAGTTCGTCACCTATATCGAACACCATGCGGGCATCCCCATCGAGCTCGGCCTCCTGCGCAATGGAAAACCGCTGACCCTCGCGGTGACGCCCAAAGGGGATAAAGGGAAGGGAAAGATCGGGATTGCGATCGGCTACACCCAGCAATACGGGCCCGTGGGGGCCGTGGTTGCGAGCGTTCGCTACAACTGGCAGATTTCCCGCTTGACCGTCGTCGCGATCGGCAAAGTGTTCTCTGGTTCTCTTGCTGCCAAGAACACCATCTCGGGTCCCGTCGAGATCGCCGCGATGAGCGGCGAGGCGGCGCGCGAAGGATTCAAGGACCTGCTCTATCTGATGGGGATGATCAGCATATCGATCGCGCTGCTCAACCTCTTCCCTATTCCGCTGCTCGATGGCGGCCAGATCTTCGTACTTCTGATCGAGTCGGTGCTGCGCCGCGATCTCTCGATCGCGACGAAAGAGAGGATCAGCATGGCGGGCTTCCTCCTCTTACTGTTGCTCATGGTGGTCATCACCTACTTCGATATCTCGAAGGCGGTGACCCGACACCTCAGCGGCGGCTAGCCTCGCAGGAGGGTGAGATCGCGAGCGTGGCCCTGATGGTCCTCGCCGAGCGGAGTTTCGAGGATCATGGGGATGCCGGCCACGGCCGGTTCCGCCATCAAGCGACGAAACGCGGCGACGCCGATCTCTCCCGTTCCGATGTTCGCGTGCCGGTCCCGGTGGGAAGCCAGAGGCTTCTGCGAATCGTTGATGTGGAAGCAGCCAACCGCCTCGAGCCCGAGGATGTCGTCGACGTCCGCGAGGAAGCGCTCGAGACCGCGCTTGGTGTGAATAGGGTAACCGGCGGCGAAAGCATGGCAGGTGTCGATGCAGAAGCCGATCCGGCTTTGCTCTCCGGTGAGCTCGCGCAGCGCCGCGAGTTGCTCCAGTCGCGAACCGAGGACGGTGCCCTGGCCCGCGGTATTTTCGAGCAGCACTCGCGGCGTCGAGGGTGGTAGCGCCGCGAGCACGCGAGCGAGCGCTCGTGCGACCCGCGCCACTCCCGCTTCTTCTCCCGCCCCGAGATGGGCTCCGGGGTGCAGGACGAGGCCGTCCAGTCCGAGAACGTGGCAGCGGCTGAGCTCATCGGCGAGCGCTCGGTTCGACTTCGATCGGGTTGCTTCGTGGGTGCTCGCAAGATTGATGAGATAGGCGGCGTGGGCGACAACCGGGCCGATAGACGCAGCGCGATGCGCTTCCTTCCAGTCCTCGGCCTGTTGCGCCGAGATCGGCTTGGCGCGCCATTGGCTGGCGTTCTTGACGAAGATCTGCAGCGCGTCGCAGCCGATCTCGGCCCCTCTTTCGAGGGCCTTCGCGAGCCCTCCGGCGATCGACTCATGGGATCCCAAAGGTGGCGTCATAGGCTCCTGATGATGCCATACCAGGTGAGGGTCACCGTGGCCCGTCTGCTAGACTGACCGCGTGTGGCGTAAGCTCTTACGCGCGATGGGATTGGCCGCTTACGGTGGGACCGTTTTGGTCCTTTTCCTGGTGGCGGCGTATTTCGCCTTCAGCCTGTTCGTGCGCAGTGGCGCGACGCGGGTTCCGGCGGTAGTCGGCATGAGTGTCGACCAGGCAACCCAGGCGTTGGCGGAAAAGGACCTCAAGCTCGTGGCTTCCGACGGCAACGAGATCTACAGCGCTCAGGTGCCAGCCGATCACGTGGCGCGGCAGGATCCCGGAGGCGGGAGCTTGGCGAAGCGCGGGGGAAGCGTGCGCGTGGTCGTCTCGCTGGGGCCGCAAGAGGTAACGGTCCCCGATCTCAGCGGCCGGACGGTCGCGGTGGCCGACGTGGATCTGGCGGGAGTCGGCCTCAGTCCCTCCCCAACGGTCGAAGTCTTTAGCAACCGCGGGTCATTGGGTCAGATTGTCGAGCAGTTTCCGGCGGCTGGCGAAAAGGTGACGCGGTCCACTTTGGTCACCCTGTTCGTGAGCCGCGGCGATCCCGCGGACACCTACGTCATGCCCGATCTGGTTACGCGCAGCTACGATGTGGTTCGCGCCTTCTTCAAGCGGAACGGTTTCCAGCTCGGCAATGTCAAGTTCGAGTCCTATGAAGGGGTAAACCCCGGCACCGTTTTGCGCCAGTTTCCGCTTGCCGGGCATCCGCTCAAGCACGACGAAGTGATCTCTTTGGTGGTAGCCGCGCCCGACGACGCGGCGGCGAGAAATCCTTCATGAGATTCACCGTGTCCGCGGGCGGACGCCGCCACGGCGGGAGCGCTGAGAAAGAGCCTTGATGCTTCTCGCCCCATCCATTCTCGCCGCGGATACGGCGGATCTCGCGGCCGCGGTTGCACAGTGCAACGATGGCGGAGCCGATTGGGTCCACGTCGACGTCATGGACGGTCACTTCGTTCCGAACTTGACCTTCGGCATACCGGTTATTCGCGACCTGAGGAAGCGCACCGAGCTGCCGCTCGATGTCCACCTCATGGTCTCGAATCCGCATCGATTGCTCGACGACTATCTCGCGGCGGGGGCGGCGCATCTGACGGTGCATTGGGAGGCCGCCGTGCATCTCGATCGCCTTGCGGGCGAGATCCGAAAAGCGGGGGCCAAGGCGGGCGTCGCGCTCAATCCGGCGACTCCCGTGGAGCTTCTCGCCGATATCTTGCCGCAGATAGATCAGGTCCTGGTGATGTCGGTGAATCCTGGATTTTCGGGCCAGAAGCTCATTCCTTATGCTCTCGATAAGGCGAGGAGACTGAAGCGCATGATCGAAGAGCGCGGTTTGGAGGTCGAGATCGCGATGGACGGGGGAATCGAGCTCGATAACCTGAATGACGTCGCCGCCGCCGGAGTGGATGTGTGTGTCATCGGCTCGGCGATCTTCGCGACTCGCTCCGCTTCCGATACGATGCGCGCCTTCAAGCGCGCGATGAAGGAGAAGGTTGGATGAAGAGATCAGGAATTTGGTTGGCGGTGGGGATGGTAGGGGCGCTCACCGTGCTTTCGTGCGCCGGTGGGCCGAAGACCGACCCTCTGTTGCGGATGTCGGCCACCGAGGCGCTCGCTCAAGGCAAACAGCTGATGGCGAAGAAGAAGTACGGACGAGCCGCGCCGTACTTTTCCCACGCTTTCGAGGTCGAACCGAACTCGGTCAATGGCCGGGAGGGTCTGTTGCTCTCCGCCGACGCCCTGTTCATGGCGGGCGGTGATCCCGACTACATCAAGGCCGAGGCGAAGTATCGCGATTTTCAGAATCGTTTTCCGACCAGCGATCGGGCCGCCTACGTGCAGTATCAGATCGCCAACTGCTTATCGAAGCGGATGGGGAAACCGGATCGGGACCAGACCAGCGCCCGCAAGGCTCTTGCCGCCTACGACCAACTCGAGCAGCTCTTCCCTGACAGCGAGTACGCCTCCGAGGCCAAGGAGCAGATCCGGCTCGTCAAGGACAATCTGGCGGAGCACGAGTTTATGGTGGCGAGGTTCTACCTCCGCTACGGGCTGCCCAAGGCTTCGGTGAGCCGTCTCGAATACTTGATGCAGCACTACCCCGGCTACAGTCACATGGACAAGGTGCTGTACTACTTGGGTCTTGCGTACAAGCGGAACAGGGAGCCGAAGCGCGCCGAGTCGACCTTCGAGAAGCTGCGAAACGAATTTCCCAAGAGCCCCTTCATCTCCGACCTGCCCAAGCAGGCCGACAAGAAAGGATGAGCCCGATGCGTCGCTTCACGACTGCCGCCGTCGCCGTAACGCTCGCCACCGCATCGTTCATTGCCGCTGGGTGCAGCAGCAATGCCTGGAGCTCACGCTCCGCCTCCCGGAACTCCGAGCTCACCGAGATCAAGCAGCGGATCATCGCGCTCGAGCGCCAACAGGCGATGCTGACGGTGGAGCTTCGCCATTTGCGCGATGAGCTCGCCGCCCAGGGGCCGCAGGGCGCCGCCAGCGCGTCCGCGCAGCCGGCAGATCATCCGGCGCAAGCGCAAAGCGGGATGACGCCCAAGAGCGCTCAGGCCGGAGGGGTCGAGGAGACCACGCTGCCCGTCGCCTCGACGTCCAAGCGGCCAGCTTCCGAGCCGAGCCCGGAGGAGCCGGTCAGCGAATCAGCGGCGAACGCTCCGACCCCGACGTCTCCGGTTCCGTCGACGGCTGCTTCAGCGCATCCCGTGTCGGCCGCCGGGCAAGCGCTCTACGACCGCGGCTACACCCAGTATCATCAAGGCCATTATCGCGATGCGGAGGCGACCTTCGAGCGCTTCCTGTCCCACTATGCCAAGACCGATCTCGGCGACAACGCCCTGTACTGGATTGGCGAGAGCCGTTACTCGCTGGGTGAGTACGAGAAGGCTCTCACCGCTTTCAAGCAAACGGTCGAGCGCTACCCCAATGGCAACAAGGTCCCGGATGCCCTTCTCAAGGCGGGGCAATGCCTCGAGCAACTGGGAAACAAGAAGGGTGCGCGCACGACCTATGAAGAGGTCGTCCGCCGCTTCGCCGGCACCACGGCCGCGACGTTGGCGAGCGAACGCTTGCACGCTCTTCGATAAGCTAGCTCCGTCAGCAGCCGAGAATTCTCAAGATACACTTGAGGGTTTGTCGGCTAAGTCTTGACTCTGCAAGGGAAAAGGATGTACCCTTGTTTGACCGATTGGCGCTTTCCCGAAGGTGTGCACCGAGGAGGTATCGCAATGGCTCGACGTCGTTTGATCACCATGATCGCGTTGGCCTCGATCTTGGCAGGAGTCGCTGCGTGGGGCTCGGAGCGTCCGCCCAAGACCCTCAAGAAGGTCGGAGATCACTGGACAGCCTGGAACCCCCCGGCGAGCTTCCCGGCGGGCGTCAAGCTCTACACCATCGTTCCCGGTGACACCCTCTGGGATCTTTCCGCCAAGTTTCTCTCCGATCCGTATCTCTGGCCCCAGCTCTGGGAGCACAACCGTTACATTCTGGATGCCCACTGGATCTACCCCGGCGATCCCTTGGTGATTGCTCCCAAGGTCGAGCCGGTGGAGAAGCTGGGAGCGAAGACCCCTCCCGCCGCCGAAAAGTCGGAGGCCACCAAGCAGGAGATGCCGAACTTCGCCCAGCCGGCGGAAGGGCCGGTTCCCCTGGGCACCGAGAGCGACATCTACTGCAGCGGGTACATCGGCAACTTGAAAGAGAAGTTTGGCTACAAGATCGTCGGCTCAGAGTATGGCAACCTCTCGGAGGAGGAGATCCCGGAGGATCAAGGTTCAATGCGGGGAGATGCGCCGGCAACCGTCAAGTATGACCTCTCGAGCGGCGACATCGTCTACCTCGATGGAGGCAAGGACGGCGGCCTCTCGCCTGGCGAGGTGTTCACCGCGGTGGACCCGGGACAGGTCGTGCGTCATCCCGTAACGCACAAAGTGCTCGGCCGCTACTATGCTTATCTCGGCCGGGTGCGAGTCCTGTCGGTGCAACAGAAGACGGCGATCGCGGAGATCTCTGACAGCTGCAGGCCACTCCATGTGGGAGCCGTGCTCAAGCCCTTCGAGCAGGAGCCGGTGCCTTTGGCGCGACTCGGAGCGATGCGCCCGGTAAACGAACCGGCCTCGGTGTCGGACATCCAACACGGCGCTACCATCGTCCTCTCCGACGACGGAGTCGTGGCGCTCGGCCAGGACCACATCGTCTACATCGACCGTGGCTCCGAGGACAACGTCACGCCGGGCGACCTCTTCACGATCTATCGGCTCAATCGCAAGGGCCTGCCGCCGGTGGTCATCGGAGAGCTCGGCGTGCTGAGTGTTCAGCCCCATACGGCTCTCGCCAAGATCGTACGCTCACGCTATCCGATCTTCATCGGGGATCGCGCCGATCCGAAATAAAGCTGCTCTTCGCGTGCAGATTTCCCCGTTTTGGGGTTGGAATCCTGCGGAGGCTGTGCTAACCTTTCTCGAACTGACCGGGTGCGCGAGAGGTGGCAAAAAGCATGAATCTCAATGGACGTTTGTGCCAGCTCGTGGACGAGCTGGTGCGTCACGGAGTCAATCTAGATCAAGCCAAGCGCGAGTTCGAAAAGCAGTTTATCGTTGCCACCCTGCGCTCCAATAAGGGGAACATGACGCGCTCGGCCCAATTCTTGGGAGTCCATCGCAACACTCTACGCAACAAGGTTTCTGACCTTGGCATCGCGGCTGAGGAATACCTCAGGCGAGCGGGCAATCGCCCGTCTCATCAACACTAGCGCCGCCGCGAGCCGGACGGAGAGCTAGCTCCAAACTCTTTCAGAAAAGAACCAAATCGTGCGATGAGCGGTTTTTTGCGCTCATTGAGCACCCTTCTTGCACGGGAATGGCATGTAGCCCCGCCCGTGAGCCGCGCGGCGAGCAGAGACCCGCCACTCACGAACGCGGGACAAGAGTGCCCTGGTCGCGGCAAACGGCGGCAAGCCCCCTGGGAGGAACTCTCAAAATGAAAAGAAAATGGAAACGATCGCGTACGATCAAATATGTGGTGAGCATTCTCGCCTTTTTCGTAGTATCGCTTCACTCCGCACCATCGACCCCCTCGACACCGGCCATCACCGCGCCTCCCGCTCCCCGCGAGGTCGCTACTTTGAAGGATTTGAGCGACTGGGTCCTGGGGTCGAGCGCGAACGACGCTCTGAAAGGCATGAGTGAGAAGGATCTGGTAGCCGCGGTGCGTCACCGGCGCGAAAGCTTTGACCTCTTCCGCGACTTCAACGGTCCCGATGCCGGGCGCAGACTGCTTGCCCACATGCCCTATGGGCGCGAGATCTCGGAAGTTTCGAGGCGCAACAGCCTGGATGGTTTGCTGGTGGCCGCGGTGGTCGCGACCGAGTCGGATTTCAATGCCCGCGCGGTCTCGGCGCAAGGGGCGGTTGGCTTGATGCAGGTCCTTCCCGCTACCGCAAAACGCTATGGCGTCACCGACCCGTTGAAGCCGGCGAACAACTTGGAGGCGGGTACTCGCTATCTGCGCTCTCTGCTCGAGCGCTACAACGGCGACCTAGCCCTCGCCCTGGCCGCCTACAATGCCGGACCGGCGGCCGTGCAACGTTATGGGGGCGTACCTCCCTTCCGCGAGACGCGCCGCTATGTCCGACGGGTTCTCGATCGCTACGTGCAGAATCACCGCGAGGTGTGGCGTGGGACTGGCATGGAGCGACAACTGCGCCTTGCCGCCAAACTGGCGCTTCCGGAGAAGGTCGCTACGTCGCGCTAACGGGACACCGGAAGACGTTAAGAGGGGTTTTGCTGATCGTTGTTCTTGGCGCTGGGCACGTCCTCTTCTCCCTTGACACCCTGGCGGAAGTTTCGGATTCCTTCACCCAGGCCCTTGCCGAGTTGCGGCAGCTTGGAGGCGCCGAAAATGACCACCACGATGAGCAAAATGACGAGCAGCTCCGGCATTCCTATGTTGCCCATGGGTCTTACTCTCCTATCGAGGGCGGCGGAAAGGCCGTCGACCTCGGGAACAGTCTAGCAGATGCTCTCACTCAGGGGGGATAGCCAATGAGCGAGAGAACGGCGCAGAGCATCCAGGGGTAGGTCGCCGAAGCGAGTCTCCAGGAGCTCGAGGGCGCGCACCAGGGTCGGCCGAATCAGGGGCAGGTGACGAGCGCTTCCTCGCCCGGCGAACTCCGCGAAGGTCCCGATCGCTTTGAAAGTGCGCTGCAAGGCGGCGAGCTCCACTTGCTCGAGGGACGGAGCTCCGTCGCCGCGGCCCGCCAACAATTTCGCGATCAGCTCAGGTGGGGGGAAGAGGCTGTCGTTGGTGAGCGAAGCGAGATCGTAGCCGACGGGTCCGAGCCGCAGGTCCTGGTGATCGAGAACGACGAGCGAGCCATCCGCTTGCGGCACCAGGTTGCGCGCCATGAAGTCGCGGTGACAGGCCACGAGCGGTGAAGCTACGAGGCGTGACGCCACGTCGCCGAAAGCTTGCGCGAGCGCTCTGCCCGGTTCCGTGTCGGGAGTGATTCCGGCGGGGACGAGGAAGACGCGCCAGGTCTTCTCCAGCTCACGCTCAAGGAGGTCCCGGTCGAGCGGCGGGTTGAGCCCCTCCAGCTTCTGTGTATCGATCTCTGCGATTCGGCGAGCGAGCTCTACGCCCTTGGCGAGCCAGGGTTCGAGGTGAGTCCAGTCGCGCGCACGGCGGTCGAAAAGGGTCTCCTCTCCCACGTCCTCGAGCACCATGAGGCCACGGTCGCAATCGCTGGCGAGGACCGCAGGAATCGGTATCCGAGCCTCGGTGAGCAGGGAGCTGGTGGTCAGGAAGCGGGCACAGGCGTCCGCAACGGAGCTCGGGTAGACCGCGACGATGACGCGTCTGCCGTCGGCGAGATGCAGTCGGAAATAACGTCGCGGCGATACGTCGCCGGGAAGAGCGTCCCAGCTCTCGGGCTCGTGGCCGGTCGAGCGAAGCCAGGCCAGAGTGCGGCCTGAGGGGCCGGTCTCCGTCCCCGTGCTCATCGCCGCTCGAGGTTGGGTGCCGGTTTGACAGCGTGAGGTGGCACGGTGATAATCCTACCAGCGCGAGGGAGGCTACCCTGGAAGAGGAGATCCGACAGATGCTGCACGAGCTGGGTCAGGCGCTGTCCGCGGCGATCGCGGACTCCGACCACATCAGCGACACTCTCAGCCGAATCCGGTCGAGAGGGTACGGCCTGTTTCTGCTCGTCGATTCGCGCGCGGATCTCAGCGCGGCCGCAAATGGGAGTGCGGCCCCCGATCGCTCGAGCGGCGAGCCCGTCTTCCAGATCAATGGTCGTGACCTTCGCTTTCTGCAGTCGATCGGAATCGATCCAACCCGCCGGCTTCGGCGGCGTAGCAGGAACACCTGAAGCCCCAACGGTAGAGCACCAGACATGAGCCACGACAACGAGGCGCCGGAAACCGGCGTGTCGGCGCGCACCGGACGTCGCGAGCTCCTCGGATTGACGCACGAGGAGCTCACTGCAGTGCTCTCGCCCTATATCGAACGTAGGTTTCGCGTTGACCAAATCGACCGCGCCCTCCACGAGCGCGGAGTCGAGGAGATCGCGGCAATCACCGAGCTGCCCTTGGAGATGCGCTCGCGTCTCGAGGAGAGCTTTGTCGTTGGGCAGCCGCGGATCGTCGAATCGCAGACCAGCGAAGACGACACCGTCAAGGTGCTCTTCGAGCTTGGTGACGGCAGCACGATCGAGGCGGTCGACATTCCCGAGGACAAGCGGCGAACGTTCTGTATTTCGAGCCAGGCGGGTTGTGCCCTGGGCTGCGCTTTCTGCGTCACGGGCTATTGGGGGGCTGGACGCAACCTCACTCGCGGCGAGATCGTGGGCCAGGTCTTGGCTCTGCGCCGGATGCGACCGGACGATCCACGCGGTGTCAACTTGGTGCTCATGGGGATGGGAGAGCCGCTGCTCAACGCCGACAACGTGCGCGGCGCGCTCGAACGTTTGGCTCAATCGATTTCCTGGCAGCGCATGACCCTGTCGACGGCGGGAGTCGTTCCGGGCATCGAGGCGCTCGCTCGCTGGCCACGCCGACCCAACTTGGCGGTATCGATTCACGCTCCCGATGAGGAGCGGCGGAACCAGCTGATGCCGATCAATCGCAGCTATCCTCTCGCCGCGTTGATTCCGGCGTTGCGACGTTTTCCACTCGAGCGCGGCCGGCGCATCACCATCGAATACCTGCTCATCGACGGCTTCAATGATTCCCTCGCCGATGCCGATCAGCTCGTTCGTTTGCTCGGTGGCGTCAAGGGAAAGATCAACCTGATACCGCTCAATCCCGATCCGGTGCTGGGCGCGTCTCTGGCCCCTCCGCCGCCGGAACGGGTCGAGGCGTTTCGCGAGCGTCTGCGAGCAAAGGGATGGCTCGCGACGGTGCGCCGTCGCCGCGGAGACCGCGTGAGCGCCGCCTGCGGCCAGCTGCGCGCGGCAAATCGTCCGCCGCGCGGCTTCCGGCGTAGCAATCTGAGCTTCTAGTCCCGGCGAGCCTCTCGACCAAGCTCGAAGGGGGCTGCCTCAGCGGCGCCAGATCAACGCCAGGTTGCGTCCCTTGCCGGGTCCTTCCCGCCGGTAGCTCCAGAGAAGATCGCTTTCGCATCGGGTGCACGCGGAGACGCGCTTGACGGCGTTGACGCCGGCCGCTTCGAGCTGGAGGGTGACGGCGAGCGCGAGATCGAGATGCGGATGTCGAGGCCTGCCGTGCGGCCAGCTCACCACCCGTGGAGCGCTCGCGGCAGCCACCTCCGCCGCGACCTCCTCGCCGACCTCATAGCAGCAGCTTCCGATCGCTGGACCGATCCAGGCGCGCAATGTCGAATGAGGACCCGAAAAGCGATCGAGCGCCGCTCCGACCACGCCGCCGGCGATTCCCCGCCAACCGGCGTGGACCGCCGCGACCTCGGTGTCATCGGCCAACAGAAGAGGAACGCAGTCGGCGGTGACGATCGACAACGCCAGGTATGACCGGGCAGTCCAGAGTGCGTCTCCCACTGGCGCTCGGGCGCCGTCGACAACGGCATGACAGATCGCCGTGTGCCGCTGCTCGAGGGCGGCGAGGTCGAGCCGCTCCCGAGCGAGGTCGTGAAGGATCTGGGAGCGGCTCCGCACCGGGCCACGGCCGACGAAACGGACGGCGACGTCATCGTCGTCGTCGCTCCAGACCCAATGCTCGCCGAGCTTGTCGGGTCCCTCGATCATCGGCTTTGGCGGTGTAGGAGCCAGGGTCGCACGCGGTGAGCCACGGCTTCGGCAAGCTTTTCGTACCCCTGGCCGTTGAGATGGACCGCGTCGCTCTTGTAGCGCAACTGGCGTTCGAGGTCGGGCAGGGCATCAGCGAGCAGCGGCACGTGGAAGTCGGCCGCGATGCGCTTGAACATCCTGCCGAATCCTTCCCCGCCCAGAGGGCTCCGAATCTCGATCAAGAGAGGCACGGCGCCAGCGGCGAGAACGCGCTCCACGATTTGGCGTAACGCAGCCTCGGTCTGGTGCTCGGGGACGTGGCGGAGGAGATCGTTGCCACCGAGCTCGATAATCACCAACCAGGGGTGATGGGCGAGAACGGAGTCGATGCGGGCGAGCCCCTGCTGGGCCGTGTCGCCGGGGACTCCGGCGTTGACGACGGGGGCTCCGAGCCGCCGCGCCAGGTTGTCGGGGAAGGTAGGTGCCGCGCCGCGGCCGATTCCCGCGGTGATGGAGTCGCCAAGGCAGACGATCGAGGTCCCCGGGGAATCGACGTTGGGGGGAAGAGAGTGGCCGCAAGCGAGGAGAATGGGCGCGAGAACCAAGACTAAGCGCTGGAGGCCTCGATACCCTCGCATTGCTCCATTCTAATCGTAGGGTAGACTTCGCTGTCGGGTGATTCAGTTCTTTCACGTGAGCAAGCTCTACCCTGGCGGGCAACAGGCACTTGACGACGTTAGCTTCGAAGTGCCTAAGGGCCAATTCGTATTCGTGACGGGAGCGAGCGGAGCCGGAAAGACAACGCTGCTGCGCCTGATCTTTCGCGAGGAGACTCCGAGCGACGGGCAGATCGTCGTCAATGGTCGCAACGTTTCCGCCATTCCGGCGACCAAGATTCCCTATCTGCGCCGCAGCATCGGCGTCGTTTTTCAGGATTTCCGGCTCATTCCGCGCAAGACCGTAGCCGAGAACGTCACCTACCTGCCGAAGATCCTGGGCATGGGGCAGCGCGAGCAGCGCCGTCTCGCCTACCGGACCCTCAAGCGCGTGGGGCTTGCCCACCGCATGAACGCATTTCCGACCGAGCTCTCAGGGGGCGAGCAGCAGCGAGTCGCGATCGCCCGCGCTCTTATCAACGAGCCGGAGATTCTGGTGGCCGATGAGCCCACCGGGAACTTGGACCCGGATCTCTCCGCCGAAATTTTTCGCCTCTTTCTCGAGATCAACATTCGAGGAACGACGGTAATGATCGCCACTCATGACCGGGATCTTCTCGGGCGCATCGGACGCAGGGTCCTGACTCTAGACCGGGGGAAGCTGGTCGGGGACGAGCTGCGAGAGCCTCAGCCGGAGCCCGGCGATCATTTCGATGAGACGGATCTACGGCTGACGCTGTCGTCGCGCGAGGAGACGCAGGAGGAAGAGACGCAATGACCCTCGCCAAGGCACTTGTCTATTTCGCCCGCGAGGCGCTGGTCAACCTGAGACGAAGCTGGAAGGTCAGCATCATCGCGGTTTTCACCATCGCGGTGAGTCTTTTCATTGCCGGCTGCTTCCTGATTGTCAACGAGAACCTGGGCTCGATCGTGGCCGGGTGGCGTCATCAAGCCAAAGTGATCGTCTACATGTCCAAGGGGAGCAGCGAGAAGGATGCCCACGCGCTGGCCCGCACGATCGCCACGCAGCCTTTCGCGACCCAAGTCGATGTGGTGACCCAGGCACAAGCGGAGGAACGCTTTCGGCGAATCTTCCCGGCTTTGGGCGATGTTCTCGAGGAAGCCGGGAGCGGAACCCTGCCCGCTTCGATCGAAATTCACGTCGATCCGAACCGCACGCAGGGGGCTGGTTTCGGCACCTGGCTCGCCAGCTTGAGAAGCAAGCCGGGGGTGGCGATGGTCGACGACGATCGCGACTGGATTGCTGAGCTCAAGGCCGTTCTCGCGGTTCTGCGAGGAATGGGAATCGTGCTGGGAGGGGTCTTGGTAGCGGCGGCGGTGTTCACCATCGCCAGCGTGATTCGGTTGACCGCTTACCTTCACCGTGACGAGATCGCGGTCATGCGCTTGGTAGGGGCGACGGAGTTCTTCATTCGCGGGCCCTTCTACGCCGAGGGCTTCATCGAGGGGGTGATCGGCGGCTGTCTGGCGTTGGTCGGGCTCGCCGCTGGTGCGCTTGCGCTCGCCAAGGGGAGCGGAGCGACACTCCTCGATTCAGTCCTGGCGAGCCGCTTTCTTCCCTGGGAGTGGTCCCTACTGTTGGTGGTGTTCGGCGCCATCGCTGGACTCGCGGGCTCGGTCCTGTCTCTGCGCCGTGAACGGGTACGCGACTCCGGCATCTGACACCCTCGCCCCGTTGCCGAGCTCGAGCAGGTTCGAGCCCCGCGAAAAAGCCCCGACAGCCGTTGCGGCCGTCGGGGCTTGGTGCCTCTTGCGGTAGGCGCGGGTTCTAGTCGCTTGCCAGAATAATTACCACGCGCCGATTCTGTTTGCGGCCGGCGGCAGTGTCGTTGCTGGCGACCGGATCGCTGGCACCCCGCCCCTCGACCTTGATACGGGAGGGGTCGATGCCGTGACGCTTGACGAGATAGTCCTTGACCGCTTGAGCGCGACGCACGCTCATCGCATGATTCGCGATCGCCGAGCCGCGGCTGTCGGTGTAGCCGATCACCGTGGCGTTGAGGCTCGCGTCCTGCTTCATCTTGAGCGCTACCTCGTCGAGCTTGGCCTTGGCGATGTTTGACACCCGGGCGCTGCCTGGACCGAAATGGACCGTCTCGCGCTGTTCCGGCTTGGGAGCTGGAGCGGGCGGCGGAGGCGCGGTGGGCGGCGTAGCCGCTGTTGGAGGCGTCGCCGGCGGTGCTGCGGGAGCTTCGGCGCCACCCTTGACTTCCTCGCTGGGCGGAGCCGCGGGCGCTGCCTCGGGCTGCTCCGTGGCGGCCGGTGGAGGCATCTCGGCCGTCGAAGACGGCGCGGCGGCAGCGGCGCCGCGAGCGAAGCGTGGCACGTAGGTGAGCCCCAGCAGGCCGCCGATCGGACAGTACTGATCGGTCTTGCTGAGCTGGCCGAGCTCGGTTCTCAAAGCGAAGTTGAAGGCCCAGGAGTCGTTGGAGCCGAACCAGAGCCGGCCACCGGTCGACACGTCGTAAATCGTCTGGGGCTTCGGGCCGCTTCCCGAGTAGACGGTTGTCTGGAGCTCGGTGATCCAGTCAAGGCGTTCGCTCACCCGCCCGGCGTAACCGACACCGATCTGAACCTCGTCGGGAACGTCGTAGAGCTTGGCGTTGCCCGGATGGTGGTATCCGAGATTGAGCGCCCACTTCTGAATGCTCCAGTCGGCGCCAATTCCGAAGCCGGTCGAGCCGGTGACCACGCCCTTGTTCTGGTCTCCGGTCGGAGTCTCGACGTATGCATTGAGGGCGAAGGCACTGGAGTCATCGGCGTTCGAGTAGAGGTGCCACTTGGCCCCGATGCGTACATCGCCAAGCCCGTGGGCGTCTATCTTACGGTTGAACAGGTGCCCATTGATGATTCCCACCGCGTTGTTCTGAGTCGAGCGGTAGTCCTCATAAGGCACCATGAGGCTGATCTCGAAGTTGTCCGTGATGCCGTAGCCGAAGCTCGCGTCGAGGCGATTCCAGTCATATGCCCAGTCGCTGTTGAGTGGCTGCATGTGCGAGATGCCGGGCAGAGGCGCGACACGGTGGTCCCAGTTGTTGTAATAGAGACCGAAGGACCATTCCCCTTGCGACAAGGTTCGTCCCGAGAAGATGGTGAACATCCCGCTCTCGCCGGAACTCGTAGGCGCATCCGCGGGGCGGTCGCTAGCGGCCAGCAACGGCGCGGCCAGCAGCAGCGCTGCCAGCAAGACCATGGCGAATCGTAGGTTTCTGAGCTTCATCTTCCGTCTCCTTTTCAATTCCCCGGAGAGCATGTGGTCCTAGTAACCCCTCGACTCAAGCGGCGGGCGGCGCCGGGTACGCGCCGGCGGCTGATGTTGCCAAGAATCCTAGCATGCGACGCCAGGAGGGAGCCAGGCCCTGGACGGCGATCAGTGCGACGATTTGATCGAAACCCGGATCTCTACGCCGTGGCTCTGGCGGAACGCGCGGGCGACGATGCCGGAGAGAAAGAAGCTGTAGTCGCGCAGCTTGAAGGTCGACTCGAAGCCGACGCCGGCGTCGGGAATGTAGGACGAGAAGTGGCCGTACACATTGTGATCGATGCCGATGGTGCCGTATCCGCCGTACAGGACGAAGTACCAGGTCTGCCAGTCGAGGTTCCAAAGAGAGCGGTCCTCGTTTTCGAACCAGGGGACGAAGTACTCGGCGGTGAGGTGGAGCTCGTCGGTTCCTCGCAGCGCGGTTCGCAACCCCTTGAGGTTGTCGCGGCCGTCGAGGCGGAAGAGCTCGTTGTGGGGGATGGAGAATTGGTCGACGGGAAGAATGTCCGGGCCGCTTCGCACCGTCTTCTTGTAAAAGAAGCTGCCGGCGTGGATGCGGCCGATGAGAAACGTGTCGTGATCGAAGTTGAAGCGCTTGAGCGCTTCGATCTCGCCCTTCAGGTAGTCGAAATCTCCGCCGAGGAAGTCCATCCCATAAGTCAACGCCGCCGAGAGTCCGGCGCCATGGGGGCCGATCTTCTGATGGGCGGTGAAGAGCTGTTCGATCGTGGCGCGTCTCTCTCCCACGATCGCATTGGAGCGAGTGTCGTCTGGAGTTCCGATCTGGTAGCTCAACTTGAAGAAGATGTTGGTGCGGTTGGTGCTGTAGACCTGAGACGGCTTGTTCGAGCTGATGCGGTCCACCTCGCTCAAGAGGTAGGCGCGATGGTGATAGTCGAAGGGCCATTGGATGAGCAGGAGCCCGCCGCGGGTGCGGTCGAAGGCATTGCTCAACTTCTCGAGGCGGTCGAACTGGATGTCATCGAAGAGACCGAGCTGGTAGGTACGCTTGAGTCCGTAGTAGCGGTACCGCAGGAAGCCGGTGATGTCGCCGTTGACGAAGTTGTAGCGCACTTGACCTTCGTAGAAGGCATTCTTGATCAATCCGTTGAGCTTGATGTCGAACTCGCCCTCGGGAAAGTAGAAATCGAGAGAGGGAAGAAGTGTCTTCGAACCCTGTTGGCCATTGTCGTTAGAGGGCTGAATGACCGGAGAGGTCGTTGTGGAGGTCGTTGACGGCGTGGTTGAAGGGGCCGCGTCCTGAGCCAGTGACGCTCCCCCCATCCCGAATCCCAAGACCAGCCAGAGCGCGATGGAAACGCTTCGTTGGTACCGGTGCACCCCAGAATTCTAGCAGTCTGACAGCGCGGAAAAGGAGGCGAATTCAGCCCGAGGGACGGGTGGCAGCGAGGAAGGAAGAAGAAAAACGGGGACCCAAATCGGGTCCCCGTGAATCAGGGCGATGCGCGTCGGAGATCAGATGTTGCCTGGAGGTGGTCCTCCGGGCAGCTCCTTGAGCTTCTTCTCGATCTCCTCTTGCTGCTTCTTGAGCTGTTCGATCTTGGTGTTCTCGGCCTTGACCTTGGTGTTGTACTGAGCGATCTCCTGGTTCTTCTGAACTCGGGCAACGCTGGCGCTGTCGCCAGCTTTCTTGTAAGCGTCGATCGCTGAATTGTACTTGTGCTGCTTCTCGTACACGAATCCGAGTTGGCGCCACGTACGCGCCGTGTCCTTGGAAGACTGCGCCAGCCCCAGGGCCTTCTTCAATGGGGCCTCGGCCTGCGCATACTCCGCCGTCGCCCGCGCGGTCTGATTCTGCTTGGCGATGCGAAACGCCTGTGCCGAGTATGCCTGTCCGAGGTAGTAATAGGGGAGCCACTTCCCCGGCTCCTTGGCGATCGCTTGCTGCAGGGTCGTGACGGCCGCAGCGTACTCGACCGCGCCGAGCTCGGCTTCCGCCTTGAGCAGAAGGTTGTCGTAGCTGGGATGGGTGCTTGCCAGCTTGGTCACCATGCTCAGAGCTTGGTCGTATGCTGCTTTCTTGGCGGTCTCGCTCTGGCTCTGCCGTCCAAGCTGCATCTGAGCCGATACGTAGAGCTTCTGGTTGGCCGCGCTATTGGGCTCGAGGCGAACGGCGCGCTCCGATGCAGCCACGGCGCTCGCTACGTCGCCAGCGGCAAGCGCGGCTTGGGCGTATCGGTATTGCATAGCCGGGTCGTTCGGGCTCGCTTCCGCTGCCTTCTTGAGACTGTCGACCGCTTGTGAGCTCTGGCCGCTCGCGCTGAGGGCCGCCGCCTTGATCTGGTCGGCATAAATTTTCAGCTGCGTCGGCATCGACTCGGATTTGATGCGGTCGAGGAGAGTCAAGGCGTCGTCGGGTCGCCCCACCACGACGTACGCTTGGGCAAGCCACACGACGAAATTGGGGTCGCTGGGGGTCTTGTTGTACGCCTGGTGCAGCTCGTTCAATGCCTCTTGATTGCGCTTCAAGTTGAGCAGGGCGCGACCGAGCATGTAGTGTCCGCCCGCCCAATCTGGGCGGCTCTTGACCACGGCCTGGAACTCCTTGGCGGCTTGGGCGAAGTTGCCCGCCTTGAAGGCCTTGACGCCGGCGTTCCAGTCAGCGCTAGCGGCGGTTGATAACCCGAGTAGCAGGGCCAGCGTCAGGCAGGCCGCGGATAGTCGGTGGGACATGTTCGATTCTCCTTTCTCTCACGCTCACGGCGCCCGGTACGGCTGCGACCGAAGGATTTCACCGCGCAATCGTCATTGAGCAAAGGCCGTGCCAGGTCAACTCTGCTGGACTAGATCGTGGACGCGATCGAGGAAGCTCTTGGCTTGGTTGGGGCCGCGAGCGCTCGAGATCAGCTTTTCGGCTTCGCGGATCAGGTCGACCGTCGCGTCGAATGGCCTTCCCGATTCTCGTTCGGCGTGGTTCTGGCGCACGATCCCATCGAGATCGTCCAGCCGGGAGTGTCCCTCCATTTGCTCCTTGGCGACCGCGACGATCTGTTGGTCGAGCTCGACGAGCTGCGCTTCCGTCATCTTTTGAAGACGCTCGACCTGGATATGGCGGAGGTCTTCGTGCAAGGCTACGAGGCCCGAGGTTACCATTCCGTAGAGGATCTTCGAGACCTCGAACGGGCTGAGACCCAAGCCGATCGCGATCTCCTCGATCGAGCGGCGCTCGTCGATCTTTCTCAGTACCTCCCACTCCTGGCGGTTTAGCGATACCGAGGTGACCCCGCTGTCGTCCGTAAAGACAGGTACCAGCCGTGTCGAGGGGATGCGCTTGGAGAGAACCTGCCACTCGTCGATGCGGCGCGCCGCCTCCATCAACAGGTTGGTGTTCGACTTGTTGATCGTGGTGGCTTCGGTCTCGCGTCCGGGGGTGAAGACGAACTCCCCTTCACTCCAAATGGCGAGCTCGTAGACTGCTTCTTCGCCGGCCAGCTCGCCCAGATGGGCGTGCACGATCTGGCCGTCGCGGAGAAAAATCTGGCCGCTTTCGTCCTGATGGGTCAGGTCGAAAGCGCCAGTTTTTCCCGATACCGCGACGAGCTGAATAATGTCGGCGAGCGGGAGCTCCTTGAGCGACCCCTGGAAGGCCATCCCAGCTCTCTATTGAAGTTGGAAGTTGACCGTGAGGTTGTAGTACACCTCTACCGGTTTACCGTTGAGAGTTGCGGGCTTGAACTTCCACTTCTTGATCGCCTCCACCGCGCTCTGACCCAGACCCATCGGCAAGCTCTTGAGCAACTTGACGTTCGTCACGGTGCCCTGCTTGTCGATGATCGCCTGAACGATCACGACGCCGGTGATCCGCGCTTTGCGCGCAATTTCCGTGTACTCCGGCTGCGGCGCATAGATCTTGACCGGTTTCTTGACGTCGCCCCCGACCTGAATCGGGCCCTGGGGCTCCACGGCAGGCGGTCCCTCGGGAATACCGAAGATGACGTCGCTGTCCGGAAGCTGAATCTGCTGCTGCGGCTCGGGTTGACGGATCGGTTCCGGCTGATCTGGCGTCGGATCGGGAATCGGAACCTTCATCGCCCGGGGCTTGGGCAGCTCTTGCTGGGTCTTGGGTGGCGGCGGCTTGAAGCGAACCTGCTGGACGACGTAGACCTTCTTCTTCTCGGCCTGGGCGGTGCGCGTCTGGTAGAGCGAGGGGATGGTGATCGCCAGGACGATGAGGTGGAAAACCACGGCTACGATCAACGCCACCTTCATCGTCTTGGAGTCTTCCTCGTACTCCAACGCGAACGTCTGGAAGTCGTCAACTCCGCCGCGAGCGCCTGAGCGGGCGTTCGGTTTGGCCGGCTTCTGCTGTTTGGTCTGCTTTGCGTCTGCCATGACTTAGTACCAGAACTTCTCGATCTCGCGCTCGGTCGGAATCGAAATATTCTTGATCTCGATTCCGATCTTCTTGTCGGCCTGGCGGAGCTCATCGAAGACATCCACCATGTCGCCATAAGGAGCGTCGGGATCCGGTTTGATGATGACCGGCTTCATGGGATTGCGCTCGAGCTTGGGCTTGATGTAGTCAAGCACCTGGGACAGCTGCATCGGCTTCTTGTCGACGATCAGCTGGCCAGTCGGCTTGATCTCGATCAGCACCGAGTCTTCCTTCTCCACGACCGGCGGATTCTGCTCGTTCTTGGGGAGAGCGAAATCGAGACCGCGGGTAGCCGCGAAGGTCGTGGTCACCATGAAGTAGATGATCAACAGGAAGGCGATATCCGCCATCGATGAGGTGGGGATCTCGTCCGTTACTTTTTGGCGTTCAAACTTCATTGTTGAGGACTCCCGCCTGCTGATTCCTCCAGCTCGGTCTTCGAGTTGACCGTCTTCTGATCGGAGAGGAGGTAGATCACCCGCGCCTTCGACTGCTCAAGAGCATCAATGACCTTGTCGACGTAGCGATAGGGAACCTGGCGATCGGCCTTGAGAACGAAAGCCTTGTCAGGGGTCTGGGCCACCACTCCGGTGGCGAAGGACAAAACGTCTTCGGGCCCGGGCACGGGAACGCTGATTTCTTCACCGCTCGAGACTCGGATCTGTCCTTGCTCGGTGATCGAGATATAGGCCGACTTCTTCGGAACTTCCGACCGGACGGTGGTCACAGGAAGAACCACCTGGGTCTTGTCCACCTGGAACGAAATCGTGACCATGAAGAAGATGATCAACAGGAAGGCGATGTCCGCCATCGAGGCGGTTGGAATCACCGGGTTCTGAGTGGACCGACTGCGGATGCGCATAAGTGCCTTTCTTCGCGATTACTTGCTCGTGGCTTTCTTGGCGCTGTCGCCAGCCGGCGCGGACTTGCTGGCCGTGGGCGCGGAGCCCGTGCTAATCGTCGGTTGCGGCGCGGCGTCGGCGGCAATTCCGCTGCGATCCATCTCGGCGTAGGTCTCGAGCAGCATGTTGGTCGCCGTCTCGATGTCGCGAACGAACTTGTTGATGCGGTTCATGAAGTAGTTGTAGCAGAGCTGGACCGGGATAGCGATCATCAGGCCGGCGGCGGTCGTGATCAGGGCTTCAGAGATACCAGCCGCGACCAGGCCGGGGTTCGACAGACCAGCCTTGGCGAGGGCGTCGAACGACTTGATCATTCCGGTTACGGTTCCGAGGAAGCCGAGGAGGGGGGCCACGTTCGCGGTCGTTGCCAAGACCACTAGGCCTCGCTCCAAACGCCCCATCTCATAGAGAGCGGCGTTCTCGATCGTCTTCTCGATGTCTTCCTTCGACTGGCCGTACTTGAGAAGGCCAGCTTTCATGATCGAGGCCACCGGGCCCCGATACTGCTCGCAAATCTTGATCGCGTCGCGCACGGAGCGGTTGACGATCAGGGCCTTGCGAATCTTTGCCAAGAACTCATTGACGTTGATCTTGGCCCGTCGGAGGGCGATGAACCTTTCGATGATGAAGGCCAGTGCCACGACCGAGAACGCGAGCAACGGCCACATGATGGGTCCGCCCTTGACGAAATAGCCCCAAAGTGTTCCACCAAAATCAGCCACGTCGTTCCTCCTCTGCCTAATTGAGACTCACTTGCGGTGAGTCTGGTTCCCTGTAGTTCCTGGCAGGTTGCCCGGTCGACACCGGAACCTCCCGCAGGTGAGATGCCATAGTTTCCCGAGGTTGTTCAAGGACCGAGGCAGTTCCTCTTGACCTGGGAAGGCTAGCGCGAAATGTTAACACAGCGGCAAAAATACGGTCAAGGAAACCTGCGTTTTCGTCAACCCCGGCGGCGCGCGCTTCCGGCCTTGCTCGCTGAGGCTCGCGTACCCTTTTCAAGCTTCTCGAAGCGCGCTCTCTGGGCGGCGCAAATCGCCAACGCCAGGGCGTCGGTTGCGTCGTGGCTTACCCGGGGAGCGTCGAGTGCGAGGAGCAGTTTCACCATGCGAGCCACCTGGGTCTTGTCGGCACGGCCGTTGCCCGTGACCGCCATTTTGACCTCGGCGGGGCTGTACTCTACCGGCTCGAGCCCACGCCCGGCAAGAGCGGCGAGGAGAGCCCCTCGCGCTTGCGCCAGAACGATCAATGAGCGACTGTTGATTCCGTGAAACGGAGTCTCGAGGGCCGCGGCGTCGGGCGCCCAGCGCGCGATGACATCGTCGAGCTCCCTCGTGATGGTCCAGAGCCGAGCCGCGAGCGGCTTTCCGCGCGCCGGGTTCAAGCGGCCAAAGTCGATAGCCCGCAAACGATCGCCGTCCCGCTCGACCAGGCCATAGCCGGTGTGGATGCTTCCGGGGTCGAGACCGAGGATCAGCATAGAGGCATTCGTTTCGCTGCGCTCAGCTCGAAAATTCGGCCAGGACCTCTTGATCTATGTCGAGGTTGGCCCAGACGTGCTGGACGTCGTCGTGGTCCTCGAGAGCCTCCATGAGCCGTAGCATCTGCGGCGCCTTGTTCGCGCCCACCTCGACGTAGCTCTGGGGCACCATCGCGAGCTCATGCGCCTCGAGCGGGATCTCCTGGCCTTCGAGCTCTTCCCTCACGCGGACGTAGTCCTCCATGCTCGTGTAGATCTCGTAGTCGTCGCCCTCTGTCGACAGGTCCTCTGCACCGATCTCGAGAGCAAGGCTGATGAACTGCTCCTCGTCCATCGCATCCTTGGGAATGGCGAAATATCCACGCTGATCGAACATCCAACTTACACATCCGTTTTCGCCGAGGTTTCCGCCGTGTCTGGCAAACAGGTGTCGTACCTCGGACACGGTCCGGTTGCGGTTGTCGGTCATCGCTTCGACCAAGACCGCTACGCCGCCCGGGCCGTAGCCTTCGTAGGTGATCTCTTCGTACTCCGCCCCTTCGAGCTCACCGGTTCCCTTCTTGATCGCGCGGTCGATGTTGTCGTTCGGGACGTTGCTCGTCTTGGCATCCTGGATCGCGGTGCGCAGTCGAGGGTTGCCGGAGGGATCACCACCCCCCAGACGTGCGGCGACTGAGATTTCTTTGAGTAAGCGGGTAAAGAGCTTGGCGCGGCGAGAATCGGTGATCGCTTTCTTGTGCTTGATTCCTGCCCACTTGCTGTGCCCTGACATGGGGATCGACTCCTTCGAGGTGTATTCGGAGTGTCAGACTCGCCGCCCTGCCGCGAGGCCACAAAACTCCGCCGTTACGGTTATTCTAGCTGAACGACGAGGGCGCCTCGTGCCGCCCCTTTCTTTGATTGACTCGCGCGAGCAGGGGTGCTAGAAAGAGAAGTCAATATCCGCTTGGAGAGTAGTGATGTCCCTAATCTTGGTCGTCGAAAGGGAAGCCCGCCACGTCGAGAGGATCGAGGATGCTCTGACTAGCGAAGGCTGGCGGGTCAAGACGGTCGGTGACCGTCAAGAGGCTGCTGCCGCGGCGGCGGAAGAGGCGCCGGATCTGGTCCTCGTGAGCAGCTTACAGCCCGACGCGCGCGAAATCCTCGACTCCTTCGGACGCAAGGGGGGCGGACCCGGCTCGATCGTGCTTCTCGCTGAGAGCGCAGTGGAAGTACCCACGCCCGCCTCCCTTGGCGCTGACGACTTGGTGAGCAAGCCGTTCACCGCCGCCGAGCTGCGCATGGTGGTTCGTCGCTGTCTCGCCCGTCCGAGCGCTCCTATGGCGCCTCCCGGCCTGCCGTCCGAGGACAAGCTCACCTCTTCTGACATCTTCGGAGATCTGCTCGATGAGGTCGAAGGGCGGCCGTCGACGATGGTGCAGCCGCCGCCGGACCGCAACTCCGATCTCGACCGCAAGATCGAGGAGACCCTGTCCGGGGTTCTCGGCGAACACCGCGAGCATGCAGCGCAGGATTCTGCCGCGAGGAAAGGGAGCGGAGAGGCGAAGCGGACGGCGAAGGCGAAATCGAGCGCCAGCACCGTCGATCAGCTCTTGAGCGATACGCTCTCCGGTCTCGATCTCGGCGGCAAGAAGTCGCGTCGCTCCCCGTCGGCACCGCCAGTGCCGCCCCCTGCGCCCGCCGCGGTCTCTCCACCAGTACCTGTCGCCGAGTCTTCTCTTCCACCGAGTCCCGCACCCGCGGCTCCCGAACCGGCTCCTCCGCCGACGAGCCCGGAAGAAGCGAGCCCGGAGCCGGAGGCGCTGCCCGAGATCCCGACAGCGCCGGCAGGGGAGGTCTTGTCTCCGGTTCCTCCCCAGGAAACGCCGTTGAGCGCCTCGCCGGTCCCACATCCGAAGAAGGATGTCGGGCCGTCCGATTCCCTCGAAGGGATCGAGTCTCTCTATGCGACCCAGCGCATTCCCATCAAGAAGGAGGAGAGTAAGCAAGAGAGCAAGCAAGCGAGCAAGGAAGAAGAGGGCAAGGAAGAAGAGGGCAAGGAAGAGGGGCTGGCCAAGGAACCGGCGGCGGGGGAGGAGTTCGGTCAGTACACGTTGGAGGAGAGGATTGCGCGCGGAGGGATGGCGGAGGTTTGGCGCGCCAAGATGAAGGGCGTCGAAGGATTTCAGAAGCGTGTCGCCATCAAGCGGATCCTGCCTCATCTCACCGACAGTGGCGACTTTGTCGACATGTTTATCGATGAGGCCAAGCTCGCGGCCCAGCTCAACCACAGCAACATCATCCACATCTACGATCTGGGCAAGATCGGCGACGACTACTACATCGCCATGGAGTACGTGGAAGGCAAGGATCTGCGCTCGATTCTCAACCGCGCTCGCGCGGTCGAGCGCCCCATGCCCCATTCCCTGGCACTCCTCATCGCGACGCGCCTCGCTGGAGCTCTCGACTATGCGCACCGGAAGCGCGATTTCGACAATCGCGAGCTCGGCTTGGTCCACCGCGACGTTTCGCCCCAGAACGTCCTGATCAGTGACGAAGGCGACATCAAGCTGTGCGACTTCGGAATTGCCAAGGCCGTTTCCAAGGTGAGCAAGACCCAGATGGGGGCACTCAAAGGCAAGCTGCAGTACATGTCGCCGGAGCAAGCGCGCGGCAAGAAAGTAGATCCCCGCACCGACATCTTCTCGCTCGGCGCCGTTCTCTTCGAGATGTTGACCGGGCGGCGCCTCTTCCCTGGGGACAGTGAGATCTCGGTTCTCGAGGCGGTTCGAGAGGGGCGGATCGTCGAGCCGCGCGAGATCGATTCCACAATTTCCCCAGACGTCAACGCATGTGTCGTCAAGGCGTTGGCCAAAGATCCAGACGATCGTTATCAGACCGCGGGCGAGCTCGAGAGTGAGCTCAATCGCCTGCTCCAGGAGACGAAGCCCGCCGTAGGGGCGAGCGACCTCGCTCGCTACATGCAGGAGGTCTTCAGTCTCGAGGCTCTGACCCCCGTGCAAGAGGAAGAGCCGGAAGCCGGCGCATCCGCGGGAAAGAAGGGCACAGCGGAGAAGGGGGGCCAGCAGGAGTTTCCACCCCTGGCGCCGGCTCCTGGAGCGACGGTGGGGGAGGCGGAAGCTCGCGGCCGAGGTCTCCTCTATGCCGCGATCGCGGCGGTGATCGTCTTGACCGTCGCGGCCGTCTTTGTCGTCCGCTACCGGATGAAGATGGGCGGGACGGCGCCGGCCACGGTTGCCGAGGCGAGTCAACCCGGGAGCTCCGCTGTCCCCTCACCGGAGCAGGGCCAACCCGGCGCCGCGGCATCGACCCCAACCACCGCGAAACCGGGGGCCCCGGAGGCGAGCAACGGCGCCAAGTTCGGCGCTGCTGGCGCGCCAGCGGCGAAACCCGGAGCACCTCAAACCGGGGCCGCTCCGGGAAAGGGCAAGGCGGCCGCCGCGGTTCCTCCGGCGGAGGTTCAGAAGCTCGTTTCTCAGGAAGTCCAACGACGTGAGGACGCGTTGCGCAAGAAGTTCGAGGCGCAGCAGAAGAAGCTCCAGGAGGAGCTCGCCAAGACCCAAGCCGAGCAACGAAAGCCGAAGGCAGCCGCAAAGCCTGAAGCCGCCCCGGCGCAGGAGAAGGAGGCCGCCAGCGGCAAAGTAAAGCCCTCTAGCGCCAAGAAGGCTGGTGGCGCGCCGGCCACGAGCGGGGCGGCAACCGCTGACAAGGGGGCTTCCACGACGGCCGCGACGTCTGGCCCGACCGCGGCCGGGAAGGATGAGCCGGCGCCCAAGGCCTCTCCTCCTTCCAGCGGAGCCGCGGCGGCGACACCCCCGGCCGCGAGCGCCAGCCAAGCGGAGGCTACCGGCACGCCGCCGCCCGCCTCCGAGCCTGCTCCGCCTCCTTCCGTTGCAACCAAGCCAGCCGCAGCGCCGCCGAAGCCCACGGTAAGAGTAGGGGAGCTGGTGCCGATGGGCCCGGGCGTCAACCCCCCGGAGCTGGTGAGCTTCTCCAAGCCTCCCTATCCGCCGATCGCCCAGCGCTTCAAGGTCCAGGGGACGGTGATCCTCTCTCTCCTCGTCAGTGAGAACGGCAAGGTCGACAAGGTGCGGTTGCTGCGAGGAGTGAAGGAGAAGGTGGGCCTCAACGAGGCGGCGATCGCGGCGGCGAAGAAGGCGCGTTTCAAACCTGCGACCAAGGACGGGGTACGGGTAAAGATGTGGTTTACCCTGACCGTTCCTTTCCAGTTATAGACTTAGATGCCGGGTGTGCCAAGAGCCCCCTGGTCAGAGAGCGACCGAGCGGAAACCTTTGGGAGAAAGCGATGAGTCTGTCACCGGATCAGAAGAAGTTCTACGAGAACACCCTGGCCGTCACCAAGCAGGAGATCGCCGATCTCGATCGGCAAATCGAAGAGGAGCTGGCCAAGGTCAAGGAGCGCTTGGCCGAGCTTCAGAACGCCAAGAAGGCCGCCCGGCAGATGTACGATGCCGCTTGTTTGAGGCTCGGCGTTCCGAACGAGCTCGAAGAGGAGGATGACGAAGCGGCCGAGGTCTGACCGCTCGCTCCAGCTCCGGCTCGCCGTCTGCGCAAGGCTGCCTGATAGAGGCGCCCCCCGAGCGTGAGCCAACCCCAATCAGCGCCGGTCGCTTGCGACCGGCGCAAAGCCTGGAACATCTCCAATGCCCTGGTTTAAGAAAGCCAAGAAACCGAAACCGGTCCGAGGCGACCAGCGGCGCAGCACCGTCCCCGAGGGGCTGTGGGTCAAGTGCGAGGGTTGCAAGGAGGTCATCTACTCGAAGGAGCTCGAGCGCAACCTGAGAATTTGCCCCAAGTGCGGCTACCATTTCCGGATCGGCGCCCGCGAGCGCATTTCCCTGCTTCTCGACGAGGAGGAGCCCAAAGAGCTGTTCGCCGAGGTCTCGCCCACGGATCCTCTGGAATTCAAGGACAGCAAGCGCTACAAGGATCGCCTCAAGCTTTACCAGGAACGGGTCGGAGAGCGCGATGCCGTGATCGTGGTCGAGGGCCACGTCGATGGCGTGGCGGTGGTGATGGCGGTAATGGAGTATCGGTTCATGGGTGGCTCGATGGGCTCGGTGGTCGGAGAGAAGATCGCCCGTGCCGCGGAGCAGGCGCTCAAGAAGGGGCGTGCCCTCGTGGTCGTTGCAGCTTCCGGGGGGGCGCGGATGCAGGAGGGGGTGTTATCGCTGATGCAGATGGCGAAGATCTCCGCTGCACTTTCACGCCTGGCGGACGCCGGCCTACCTTTCATCTCCCTTCTCACCGACCCCACTACCGGTGGGGTCACGGCTTCCTTCGCCATGCAGGGCGACCTCAATATCGCCGAGCCGGGCGCGCTGATCGGATTCGCCGGCCCACGCGTCATCGAGCAGACGATTCGGCAGAGCTTGCCGGAGGGATTCCAACGTAGCGAATTCCTGCTCGAGCACGGCTTCCTCGACATGGTGGTCGCGAGAGGGGAGCTCAAAGAGACGCTCGGTCGCTGCCTGCGGCTTCTCGGTGAGCGTACCGCCGCGGCCTCCCCTCGCTCTTGACCCTTTCCCCCGCCGGCCACCGGCTCCTCGAAGAGCTGGCGCTGCACGGAACCCATCTCGGCATCGAACATTTTGAGCGTTTGCTGCATGCGCTGGGAGATCCGCAGACGGGCCTCCCGGTGACGCTGGTCGCCGGAACCAACGGCAAGGGTTCTACGGCAGCCTGTTTGGCTGGCATCGCGAGCGCCTCCGGGTATCGCACCGGGCTGTACACCTCTCCCCATCTAGAGGAGGTGGAGGAGAGGATCCGCGTCCAGGGGCGCGCCATCGATGGATCGCGCCTGAGCGAGTTGCTCTCGGAGGTGCTCGCCGCCGCGGGAGAAGAGGAGCCGACTTACTTCGAGGCGCTGACCGCCGCGGCGTTCCTTCACTTTCGAGAGGCGCGAGTGGAGCTGGCGGTTCTGGAGGTGGGACTGGGCGGGCGTCTCGACGCCACCAACGTGAGCGATCCGGCTCTCTCCTTGATCACCGACATCTCGCTTGATCATCAGCAGTTTCTCGGAGCTTCCCTCCAGGCGATCGCAACGGAGAAGGCGGGCATCCTGCGCTCCGGTCGAACAGCCATCATCGGCATGGTCCCCGCGGCGGCGCACCGTGCGATCGACCGCCGCTCCCGAGAGATCGGAGCCCGCCTGCTCTGGAGCGAGGAAGAGATCGTGGAGGCGAGCTCGGAGTCAGGCGGGGGGGAAAGAGTCGTTCTCCAAACGAAGCGGGAGCGCTACCAGTATCGCCTTTCGCTCGCGGGCGAGCATCAGCGTCGCAACCTGGCGCTCGCGATTCTTGCGGCCGAGGAGCTCGGCGTTCTCGGCTGGGAGCGCATCGATCGGGATTCAATCCAGCGCGGAGCCGCAAACACCACCTGGCCGGGGAGGCTGGAGCGAGTGACGGGCCCGAGAGGTGAGCGGGTGCTTCTCGACGTGGCTCACAACCCCGGGGGGGTCGAAGCTCTGGCGCGTCACCTCGCGCTCGAGGGTGAGCCCCGCCTCCTTCTCTTCGGAGCACTCGAGGACAAGGACGTGGCCTCAATGTTGCCTTCGTTGGCGGCCTTGTCGGAGGGAGCGATCCTGACCCTCCCCGAGAGCGACCGTGGGCGTGAGCCCGAGGAGCTCGTTGCCCTCTGCCGGGCGAATGGTTTGAATGATGTGGAGGTCAAACGGGAGATCCAGGGCGCCTTGGAGCGCGCGTTGGAGAAGCTCGAGGCGCGGCCTGGCGCCCTCCTGGTGATCTGCGGCTCCACTTATGTCGTGGGCCCGGCCCGGCGACTCCTACGTCAACGCTGGGACCGTCCCGTTCCGGCTCTGGATCTGTGGCCGGCGCGCGAGCGGACTTGAGACGAAAGTTCTCGCGCGATCAGGAGAGAGGATCGTACAGAGGGAAGCGCTCGCAGATCTCGCGCACCTGCGCGGCCACCTTCGCCTGCACGCTTTCGTCCTCGGGAGCAGCGAGGACTTCCGCGATCCAGTCGCCAACCTGATCCATTTCGGTCTCACCCATTCCACGGGTGGTGATCGCCGGCGTCCCGAGGCGGATTCCGGAGGCGACCATGGGCGGCTGCTTGTCGTACGGGATCGTGTTCTTGTTGACCGTGATCGCCGCCCTCTCGAGCGCGGCTTGAGCAACCTTTCCGGTCAGTCCCTGGCTGCTCACGTCGACGAGGAAGACATGGTTGTCGGTGCCCCCGGCGACGATGCGGAAGCCGCGCTCGGCGATGCGGGAGGCGAGTCGCATCGCGTTTGCGACGATCTGGCGTTGATAGGACAGGAACTCCTCGCTCTGCGCCTCTTTCAATGCCACCGCCTTGGCGGCGATGATGTGCATCAAGGGCCCGCCTTGAAGTCCCGGGAACACGGCCCTGTCAATGGATTTCGCGTGCTCAGCGGTGGTCATGATCATGCCGCCACGCGGCCCCCGTAGAGTCTTGTGGGTCGTGGTTGTCACGAACTGGCAGTGGGGCACCGGGGAGGGGTGAAGGCCGGTCGCCACCAGGCCGGCGATGTGGGCGATATCCGCCATCAGCAACGCTCCCACCTCGTCGGCGATGGCGCGAAAGCGGGGGAAATCGATGATCCGGCTATAGGCGCTGGCGCCGCAGACAATGAGCTTTGGGCGATGCTCCCGAGCCAACCGCGCTACTTCATCGTAATCGATCTCCTCGCTCTCCCGATCGACCCCATAGGAAACCACGTTGAAATCCCGCCCCGAGTAGGAGAGCGGATGTCCGTGGCTGAGGTGACCGCCGGAGGAGAGGTCCATCCCCATGAGCGTGTCGCCCGGTTCGAGGGCGGAGAAGTAGACCGCGGTGTTCGCCTGCGTGCCGCTATGCGGCTGGACATTGACGTGGTCAGCGCCGAAGATTTCCTTGGCGCGATCGATCGCTAGCTGCTCGACCACGTCGACATACTCGCAGCCGCCGTAGTAGCGGTGGCCGGGATAGCCCTCCGCATACTTGTTAGTCATCACCGAGCCGGCGGCCTCCATCACAGCGCGGCTGACGAAGTTCTCGGAGGCGATGAGCTCGAGGCCCTGATTCTGGCGTTGGCGCTCGCGCGCGATTGCCTCATACACCTCGGGATCCTCACCTTTCAGGCTGACGTAAACAGGCATAGCTCCACTCACTGTCTGAGAGCTGGAATCGAACCGGGCGTGGAGCTCAGCTCTCCTCGCTCTTGGTCTTCTTGGTGGCGGTCTTCTTGGCAGCGCTCTTCTTGCTGGTGGCCTTCTTTGCCGTCGACTTCTTGGCGGCGCTCTTCTTGGCGGCGGTCTTCTTGCTGCCGGCCTTGGTCTTCGTCTCTTCGCTCTCTTCCTTGGCAGTCGCGGCCTTCACGGCCGGACGCTTCGATGCCTCTTTGCGGGTGGCGCTGGCTCCGAGCGTCTCACGCCGCCGCTGCTTGAGTCTCTTCTCGCGGCGCTTTCTGCGCCTTTTCAGCTCTCGATCTTTCTCACGCATTTCAGCCTCCGCTCTCTCCTCTGGAACGATCGGAATCGACGGTGGTGTCGTTCACGGACGCATGCCCGTTGATGTCTGTGTGACTCTGCCGGAGTCGCGCCGCCCTGTCAAGTTGACGCTTCTGTCGAGTGCTCGCTTCCCGGGCACTTACAACGGCAGGTTGCCGTGCTTCTTAGAAGGGAGCCCCTGACGTTTGCCACCCAGCTGGCGCAGCGCGTGGATGACCTCACGCCGCGTTGCGCGTGGCTTGATCACGGCGTCAACGAACCCCCGTTCGGCGGCGATGAAGGGATTAGAGAACTTGTCTCGATACTCGCTCACCTTGGCGCTGCGCACCGCGGCCGCTTCCTTGCCGGCTTCTTCGAGCTCACGGCGGTAGAGAATGTTGACCGCACCCTCTGGGCCCATGACCGCGATCTCAGCGTTGGGGTAGGCCAGATTGACGTCGGTGCGCAGATGTTTCGAAGCCATGACGCAGTAGGCGCCGCCATATGCCTTGCGGGTAATGACCGTGATCTTGGGGACCGTTGCCTCGGCGTAGGCGAAGAGCAGCTTGGCGCCATGCTTGATGATGCCACCGAATTCCTGCTGCGTTCCGGGGAGGAAACCGGGGACGTCTTCGAAGGTGACGAGGGGGAGATTGAAGGCGTCGCAAAAACGGACGAAGCGCGCGCCCTTGAGGGATGCATCGATGTCGAGCACCCCCGCGAGGTACGCGGGCTGGTTGGCGACGATTCCAACGGACTGGTTGCCGAAGCGGGCGAAGCCGACGACGATGTTGCGGGCGTAGTCGGCGTGGACTTCGAGGAATCGCTCGTCGTCGACGATCGCCTCGATCAGCCGTTTGATGTCGTATGGCTTGTTGGGATCAGCGGGTACGAGCTGGTCGAGAAACTCCTCTTCCCGCTCGATGGGGTCCTCGCTCTTGCGCTCGGGCGGATCATCGAGGTTGTTCGAGGGAAGGTAGGAGAGGAGCTCACGAATGGCAAGGAGACAGGAGGCGTCATTGGGGCGGGTGAAGTGACAGACGCCACTCTTGCTGGCATGTGTGGCGGCCCCGCCGAGATCCTCCTTGGTGACCTTCTCGTGAGTGACGGTGCGGATTACGTCCGGACCGGTGACGAACATGTAGCTCGTCTTCTCCACCATGAAGATGAAGTCGGTAATCGCCGGCGAGTAGACCGCGCCGCCGGCGCAGGGGCCGAGAACGGCACTGATCTGGGGAACGACACCCGAGGCCAGGGTGTTACGCAGGAAGATGTCGGCATACCCTCCCAGAGAGGCGACCCCTTCCTGGATGCGTGCTCCTCCCGAATCGTTGAGCCCGATGATCGGAGCCCCGTTCTCCACCGCGAGGTCCATGATCTTGGTGATCTTGCGGGCGTTGGTTTCGGAGAGGGAGCCGCCGAAGACGGTGAAATCTTGCGCGAAGACGTAGACCAGGCGACCGTCGATGGTGCCGTAACCGCAGACCACCCCGTCCCCTGGGATCTTCTTGTCGGCCATCCCGAAGTCCTGGCAACGGTGAGTGACGAGCGCGTCGATCTCGACGAACGATGAAGGGTCGAGGAGGAGGGCGATGCGCTCGCGAGCGGTGAGCTTGCCGGCTTCATGTTGGCGCGTCACGCGCGCCTCGCCGCCGCCGGTCCGGGCCGCGTCGAGACGGGACGCGAGCTCGGAGAGGGCGTGACTGGAAGGAGTTTCTTTGCTGGACTTGCTCATTGTTTGCCACGAGAGCGGCGAGGCCGGCACCGCCAGTGCCGCCAATCATAACCGCTTCTGACGAACTGCCGGGTGCGAGGGCGCCTGCGCGTGCCACGCGAGGCCAGCTCTCGTGCTTCCCCGAACCGCGAGCGGCGCTTTCCCGTGGGGACCCTGGTCTGTGGCAAGATGCCTCCGGAGATGGCTTTCTTCGGGCTCGATACGGCGGCGATCTCACGGGCGTTGGCGCAGCTCGCCGAGCATCACGGAGACGAAGCCGACGCCTACCTCGAACGCCAGGAGGTCTTGACCCTCCCCGCGGAGGGCGAGCCTCCGGGACTGAGATTGTGGCGTGAGGAGGGCTTCGCCCTGCGTCTCACCCGCGGCGAAGCCTCCTGGAGTGCCTCTCGCGATGGTCTCACTCCTCTCGCCTTGGCGGCGGCGCTGCGGCAGGTGGCGCGCGCTCTGCCCCGTACCCCTTTCTCGTTACCCACCCCGGTGCTCTCGGGGTTCCCGCCGCTCGAGGTCGGAGCGATTGGGCTCTTTCCTTCGCTTGTGGCGCACAAGATTCGCGAGCGGCGGGTCGGGTTCCCCTTCTCTTTGAAGCTCCATCGGCACCGGCGCTGGCTTCAGGTGGTGGGGACCCAGCTGGTCGGCGAGCTCGAGCAGGAACGCTACTTCAGCTGGGAGGCCTCTTTGCCCTGGGAGACGCTGGGCGGCCTGGCGGATGAGCTCGACGAGGACCTAGCCGACCATATCGCCCATCTTCTCGTGGTGTCCTTTCGTGGCCGCGAGGCGCAACCACCCCCGGCGGGATTCGAGCGCCTGCTTCTCGCACCTGATGCCGCGGCGGTTCTCCTCCACGAGGTGGTGGCTCACGCCCTGGAAGCGGACGCCCTTGCACGGGCAGGTTCGATCCAAGCGGCGATCGGAGCTCCGTTTGGCCCATCCGGATTGAACGTGATCGATGATCCTGCCTCTGGTCCAGAAGGGCGAAGCCGCATGACGGACGATGAGGGGATTCCGGTGGCTCCCCGCTGGTTGATTCGCGATGGAGTGGTGGAGCAACCCCTCGCCGATTCCTCCTGGGCCCGGCGCACGCCGGCCCTCGCTCCCGGCTGCGCCCGGCGTAGCGACCGGCACCACCTCCCGGCCCCGCGATCGAGCCGCCTCGAGCTTCTCTCCTGGGACAACGAACGGGCGAAGGTTCTCGAGCTGGCGGAGGGAGGCTTGTTCGTCGAGCGGGCCACGCACGGCAACCTCGATCCCCTGCGCGGACGCTTTTCCATGCTCTTCCCGGGCGGGCGGAGAGTGCGGGCCGGGGCGCTGGCCGAGCCGGTCGGACCGTTTCTTCTCACCGGCGCGGTTGCGGACGTGGTCGGCTCGATCATCGCGATCGGCAAGGAGAGCCGGCCGGCGGGTGCCGGATGGTGCGCGAAGGACGGGATGCTGCTCCCCGTCTGGGCCTCGACCCCGGAGATCCTGCTCTCGCCCGTGGAGATTTCACCATGGCGCTGACGGGCGGCCCAATCGAGCTCGAGGAACGCTTGCGCGAGCGAGGGCTTGACGAGTTCGAGCTCTATTTGAAGCGCGGACGCAGCCGTTCGTTCGTCGTCCGTCAGGGTAATCGGGACTTCGCCGGTCGCGAGGAGAGGGGTTGGGCGCTACGGGCAGGAAGCCGCCGCGGATCCCTCTTCCTCTGCGGCACGGGCGAGGAGCCCAGAGCCGAGGAATGGCCCGAGGCGGATGGACAACCTCTGCGGTTGCCGGAGCCCGAGGTGGCGCCGCCTTGGAACGCGCCAGCGAGCTTGGCGGAGCCGTTGCTCGCCGAGAATGAAGGCTGGTCGCTGGTCGAAACCCTCTCTGCGACGCTGGGCAAGGAGCTCCCGTCGGCCTCCCTGGCGCGACTCTCGCTTGAGGACGGCGAGAGTGAAGCGGAGCTCACGAGCAGCAAGGGAATCGACGGCGAGACCCGGCAGAGGATGGGAACCCTCCACGTTGAAGCGAGTCTCGGCGGTTCCCGTCCGTCCTCCGCATCCTTGGATCTGTGCCGGCGGGCGGCGCGCCAGTTCGATCCCGTCGCCTTGGCGAGACGGATCGCAGATCTGCTGGTGGTACGCCGCGACGGCGAGGCTCCGGAGCGGGATCGCGGGGATCTGATCCTTGCGCCTTCCGTCGTGGTTCGCCTTCTCGAGGGCCTCCTCCCCTTGCTCGTAGGGCCGGGAGCCGGAGCGCTGGCGCGCCGTCTGCGCGACCGCAGCGATCGGATCGCCGGTCGCGTCGTCAACATCATCGACGACGGTCGTCTGGCGGAAGGATTGGCCACGGCGGCGATCGATGGCGAAGGGTTACCGACGGCGCGCCAGGCTCTTGTGGGGGAAGGCGCCTTCGAGCGCCCGGTTCTCGCCTGGTGGCAGGAATCCACGTCTCGCGGATCACGGATCGGTTGCAGCCGGCGACCGAGCTGGCGCGACGTTCCACGGCCGGGCCCCAGCCATCTCTACCTCGAGCCCGATCCCAGCTGCGCGGTCGGCGATCTGATCGCGAGCGTCGCCCGCGGTTACTATTTGCTCGAGTCCTGGGGGGCGGCGCGGCTCGATTTCCTGAACGATCGCGTGAGCTTGCCGGTCGATGGTCTGGCGCTCGAGCAGGGGCGAGCCGTGCGACCCGTCGCGAACGCCTGGCTGGCTGGTAGCATTTCGGGTCTGTTGCACGGGATCGAGGCCTGCGGCCGGGATCTCACCTTCTTCGCCTCGGGCGGCTTGCTTGGCGCCCCCACGATTCGCGTCGTGGGATTGGAGCTGCGCGACCGTCCGGGCTGATCGCTGCGAGGAGACGAATGCAGACGGGAATCATCGGTCTACCCAAGGCCGGCAAGACCACGCTCTTCAACCTGCTGACATCCTCCGAGCAGGCAACCGACAAGTTCACCGCCTCGGGCGAAACGCACATCGGCGCCGCACGGGTGCCGGATCGCCGCCTAGCGGCGCTGCGCGATCTGTTCGAGCCCAAGCGCTATGTGCCGGCGACGGTCGAATACGTTGATATCCCCGGGATCAAGCGCGGTCAGGGTGCGGAGGGATTGGATATCCCCCGCTTGAAGTCCGTCGACGCGTTGATGCACGTGGTGCGGGCCTTCGAGGATCCGGAGATTCTCCATCCTGATGGCAGCGTCGATCCCGAGCGCGACATGGCGAACGTCGATCTGGAGCTCATCCTGGCTGACCACGAGATCGTGGAAAGGCGGTTGGGAAAGCTGGAACAGGCGGCGAAGCGGGGATTGAAGCCTGAGGAGGAACGAGAGCGCACGGTGCTCGCCGAGGTTCTGCTGCCGGCGCTCGAGGCGGAGACTCCCTTGCGCGAGGTCTCCCTTTCGGCGGACGACGAGAAGCGTCTGCGCGGCTTTCAGCTTCTCTCCGCGAAGCCGCTTCTGGTCGTGCTCAACGTGGATGAAGACCGGGTTGCGAGCGTCACGCCCGAGGAGCTCGGCTTCACCCCGCGGCCGCATGCCTCCGCCGTCATCGTGGCGGCGCCGATCGAAGCGGAGATCGCCCGGCTGCCGGCGGCGGAGCAGGGCGAATTCCTTGCCGCGCTAGGTCTTTCGGAGCCGAGCCTCGATCGCGTGCTGCGCGCCACTTACGAGCTTCTCGGATCGATCTCCTTCTTCACCGTGGGCGAGGATGAGGTGCGGGCTTGGACCGTGCCGCAAGGCGCGACCGCGCGGCAGGCGGCGCGTGCGATTCACTCCGACATCGAGCGCGGTTTCATCCGCGCCGAGGTGGTCGGTTGGGAAGACCTGCTTCGCCTCGGTTCGATGGCGGCCTGTCGCGAACAAGCCCTGCTGCGACTCGAGGGCAAGGATTACCTGATCGCCGACGGCGAGGTGGTCCACTTTCGCTTCAACGTCTGAAGCGGCTCAGCCCGCCGGAGCGGGATCGTTCACCAGGTGAAGGTCGAGCCGTCCAGTGCTTGGCGCGCTGGGCACCGAGCCCGGATGTGTTTGCCCGGTTCCACCCTGAGCGGGAGCCGCTGGCTGCTGAGGCGCTCCATTCTTGCCCGTCGTCTGAGGGTGGGCTGGTGCGGCCGGCACGATCACTTGCGGGACGATGATCGTTCGGCGTACACCGCCTTCGGTTGCCTTGGCGGCGGGTTTTTCCTCGCCGCTACTCTGAGGGCTGGGGTGCAGGTTCTGCGGAGTGAGCTCACGAACCCGAGTGCCCCCGACCGCTGGCGCTTGTTCGGGGGCCGCTTCCTCTCCGCTCCTCACAGAGGCCGGAGCTTCGACCGTCCCACTCTGCTCGCTTGTGCTCGGCGTGGCCGTGATCGTCTTGGCGGTCGCCGCCGCTTGCGCGGCTGGCGCCGGCGCACTCGGCGCCGGGGGGAGAAAGAGACCCGCAATATGAGCCGGGTCGGAATAGGCGCGTGGCGCCATGGTCGCCCCCGGCGCGTTTTCGAAGGCTAGCAGCAGGGCCTCGGTCACCAGTGGATTGGCGACTACCTGGGGATTGACGTCGGCAAAGCTCAGGGTGGGATCGAGACGGAAGGCCTGCGCGAACTCGGCGATCGCCTTCTGACGCTGTCCCTGCCGTTGGTAGATCGCGCCGATCTGGAAGTGCGCCCAGGCGCTCTTCGGTTCGGTTTCGAGCACTGCCTTGAACTGATGGAGCGCCTCCTTGAGCTGGTTCTCGCCGGCCAGCACCAGTCCCAGATTGTAGTGCGGCGCGGCGCTCGACGGATCGGCGGCAAGCGCCTGCTTGTAGGCTTTGACCGCTTCTTCCTCCTGGTGATTTGTCCACAGGAGGTTGCCGAGATCGTTCCACAGGGTGGGGTCGTTGGGGCTGGCCTCGGCTAACTTGCGCTGAGCGTCGATCGCCTGCTGCATCGTGGTCGGCGCTGTCGCCGCGAGGGCCGGGCCAGAAACCGTCATCAGCAAGAGGAAGGAAGGGAGTAGGAGACGTTGTTTAATGAGTTGCACGGGTTATCCTCGCGGGTCGCGGTAAGGGCGCTCACGAGCGCCGGGAAAGGGGACGTGCCTTGAGTTTCATCTTGCCATCCACGCTGGCGACACGGAACTCTACCTTGTCGCAGCCGGTGCTTTCACGGATCCGAACCACTTGAGACGCCAGGTACTGACGGAACGACTCGAGGTCGGTCTTGGGATCGCGGTCGGCCAGACGATAGAGCTCATTGAACAGCGCTTCGGCTGCCTGGGCCGTGGGATTCTCGTCAACGGCGACACCGGCGCGAGCGCTCGGCGGCGCGGGCTCGGCTGAGGCGCCAGGGCGCGTGCGGGGACCCGTTTCGCGATCGCGCAGGCGCCTGTTGGCGAGCTCGCTTACACTGTTGAAACGCGCCTCGAGGCTGCTCAAACGGAAGATGTCGGCGTGAGAGGTAGTGTTGGACGCGTGAAGCTGCCGGATCGTATCGCGGATCGCATCGCGATCGTCATCCGGAGGGATCTCCAAGGCGCCGTTGAAGAAGCGATCGAAGTCGACCTTTAGGCGGTCGATGTCGTGCGACAGGCGGTCGAGATCGTGTTCCAGCGTCGCCATGGCCTAGAATCTCGAGCGGAGCAATGAGTGAGAATCGCGACCCGCGCCGCCGATTGCCGGCGATCGATCGCCTCCTGGCTGAGCCGGAGCTTGCGCCACTCATTGCATTATACGGAAGGGAATCGGTAACGGTCCAAGCGCGAGAGGTGCTTGACGAACGGAGACGCGAGCTGGAGCGCTCGAAGGAGGCTTCGGAGCCCGGCGCGGAGAGCACGCCGGCGCTGGCAGCCCGCGTCGCCGCCGCGCTTGGCGTGCGCTTCGGGAGGCCGTTGGCGCGCGTCTTGAACGCTACCGGGATCTTTCTCCATACCAATCTAGGGAGGGCCCCGCTGCCGCCCCAGGTCGGCTCCCGCCTGCCGGCGCTTCTCGATGCCTATTGCGACCTCGAGCTCGACCTGGAGGGAGGCAAGCGCGGGCAGCGCAACCGGCGGCTGGCGGCGCTCTTGACCGCGCTGACGGGGGCCGAAGGCGCGCTGGTCGTCAACAACAATGCGGCGGCTCTGGTTCTGGTCCTGGCGGCGGTGGCGCGTGGCGGCGAGGTCTTGGTGTCGAGGGGTGAGCTCGTCGAGATCGGTGGCTCGTTTCGATTGCCCGAAATTCTCGCCGCGGCCGGGTGCTCCATGGTGGAGGTCGGGATGACCAATCGCACCCGCCTGGAGGACTACTCGCGCGCCATCGGGGAGAGGACGAGGCTCCTGCTCAAAGTCTTTCCGTCCAACTACAGGATCGCGGGATTCACCGAGAGCGTCAGCGCCAGGGCTCTTGCCGAGCTTGCGGAGCGGCACGATCTCCCCCTGGTGGTGGATGAAGGCAGCGGTCTTCTCAGGGCCCATCCCGCGCCGCAGCTCGCCGCCCATCCGAGCCTCGCGGAGCTGGTGGCGTCCGGCGTATCCCTCGCCACGGGGAGCGGCGACAAGCTCGCCGGAGGGCCTCAGGCGGGGTTGATCGTGGGGCGCGCGGAGCTGGTCGAGCGCTGCCATCATCACCCGCTCTATCGAGCCGTTCGTCCCGGGCGCGTGACCATTACGGCGCTCGAGGAAGTCCTTCGATTGCACCTCCAGGGAGGTTCGTTGCCGCTCGCTCGCATGTGGCCTGAGCCGGCGGGGCATCTGCGTCGGCTCGAGCGCGTCGCGGCGGCGATCGGTGCCTCAATCGTGAACGCCGATGCATATCTCGGAGGGGGAAGTGGGCCGGAACGGCCGATTCCTGGGATGGCTCTCGCGTTGGGTGATGATCCCGCGCTCCTCGATCGCTTGCGCCAGGGCGACCCACCGGTGGTCGGCTACAGCAGCGAAGGTCGTTCTCTCCTCGACCTGCGCACCGTGGACCCAGGGGACGACGAGGAGCTGATCGGGGCGGTGCTCCGGGCCCGCAGGG
>JBJKRB010000052.1:0-5314 GCA_046704885.1 Thermoanaerobaculia bacterium
GGCTTGGCCCCGGGATCGACGGCGGCGGCGGCGGCGGATCCTACGTCGTCTCCGGCGGCACCACCTACGAGGCTTCCATTCTGGGAGCGACCGGCGACGGCCAGGTGACGATCTGCGTAACGCGAGCCTCGGTTACCGCGATCCCGACCCTGTCGCCATGGGTGCTGGCTCTGCTCGCCCTGGGGTTGCTCCTCGCCGGAGGGGCGCTCCTCCGAAGATCGGCCTAGCGGACGGCTGTCACGGCCGGGTTTCGTGTACCACCGTCCCCTGATGGTAGACGATCTTCCAGCCGTCGGGAGTGCGGCGCCAGAGCGTGGCGCGGCGGGTGATGCGTCCCTGCTGGTCGAGGGTGTAGGTTAGGAGATAGTTGTCGGGAGCGATCTCGCGGCAGTGAAAGCCGCTCGTCTCCCACTTGTCGTTACCGGGACTCTCGGAGCGCTCTTCCAAGACGGAGAAGACGTACTCGCGGCTGTAGCGGCGCCCGGAGGCACCGACCTCCCAGAAGTCGGACACGGTCATCGCCTCGAGGTCGGCCCGCGTCGTCCCCAGCTCCGGGTGGTGGAAGATCGGCTCGCGTGCCGCGAGCTCTTCTTGAATCGATTGCAGTCTGGGCTCGGTCTCGAGAATCGGTTCCATCGCTCCTCACCTACTCCTCGATTTCGAATTGCGGATTCCAGGCGACCTCCCAGAGGTGGCCGTCGGGATCGGCGAAGTAGCCGGTGTAGCCGCCCCAGAAAGCCTCCGAGGCCCGCTTGACGATCCGTGCCCCGGCGGCGCGCGCCTCCTCCATCACCCGGTCGACCTCTCCTTTCGAGGCGACGTTGTGGGCGAGCGTCATCTCCGTTGCGCTCGGCGCCGAGAGCGGCTCGCCGGTGTCGTGCGCGATGCTCTCCCGCGGCCAGAGCGCCAGGGTCACGCCGTTTTGGAGCTCGAAGAAGGCGACGGCGCCGTGCTCGAGCTCGGCGCCCACGATGCCTTTGGTGGGGAGCTCCAACCCGTCGCGATAGAAGGCCACCGCCCGCTCCAAGTCTTCGACGCCGAGGGTGATGAAGGAGATCCGTGGCTTCACGGCTGTTCCCCAAACTCGACCGCTTCGAGGGCGCGCTCGATCCTCCGGTCGGGAACCAGCCAGATCAGCGCCACCAAGACGTAGATCCCCTCCGAGATCCAGCGCCAGCGGAAGGCGACGGCGACCGCCACGAGATAGAGGATCGGCGAGAGCTTCCCCTTCCAATCTCCGCCGATCGCCCGCTTGAGGAGCGACCCCTCGCCCTGGGAGGCGATGATCCGTTGCTGCAGGATGAAGTAGGCGATCGCCGCCATCAAGAGCACCAGGCCGTAAAGCGCCGTGGGCGCCGGCGCGAAATGGTTCTCGCCCATCCAGCCGGTGGTGAAGGGGATGAGCGAGAGCCAGAAGAGGAGATGGAGGTTGGCCCAGAGGATCGGCCCGGTCACCCGCTCGCAGGTGACGAACATGTGGTGGTGGTTGTTCCAGTAGATCCCGAGATAGGCGAAGCTCAGGACGTAGCTCAGGAAGACCGGCAACACCGGCACGAGGGCCGCGAAAGATACCGCATGGGGCACTCTCAACTCGAGCACCATGATGGTGATCAGGATGGCGATGACGCCGTCGCTGAAGGCTTCGATTCGGTCCGATCTCACTCGACGCCGCTCGCCTCGTAAAGCTGCGTTTGGGTGTCGCGCACCGCGTAGACGTAGTTTACGGGATCGCTTCCCATGGCAACGGATTGATCGAAGAGCGTGCGAGGCTGCTGCGGCCAGGTGAACGCCAGCAGCCGCTTGCGGTTGCCATCCGCGAGGCTCAAACGATCGACGTAGAAGCCGTTGGGAGGCAGCCGGCCCATCACCCGCAAGGCCTTGCCGTCCGGTGACCAGCCGACGACATACTCACTCCCCGCTTTGAGCCCAGGAATCGGCGTCGCCTTTCCATCGCGCCCGTAGATCTCCTGAGCTCCTGGGCCGCCACCATTCGACGAAGCCAGTCGGTGGCCATCCGGCGATGGCATGAGAATCAACGACTGCGGAGTCGGCAACGGTTGCGGCGAACCGCCGGAGATCGCCAGCTCGAGGCATCCGGGCTTGCTACTCCTAAGCGTGCCGCAGGCCGCGACGTGCTGGCCGTCGTAATAGAAAAACGCGTAGGAAATCTGGCTGAAACGCTTGTCGTCGAGGCGCACCGGTTGGCCCGGACCGGTTGGATACGCCCAGAGCTCGGCCGGCGCCTTCCCCACGATGCCGAGCACCCAGCGACCATCCCGCGAGATATCCGGGCACCACCCGGGACCAACGCGTACCGCGGGCGAGCCGTCGGTGGCACGCACGATGACGGAGTAGTAGCGGCCCGCGTCCATTCGCTCATCCGTGTAGCAGACATGGCTTCCGTCGGCGGTCATCGCAAGCTGGTAGTAGCTCGATCCGGTGCGCAGGAGGCGCTCGCCCTTCTCCCCTTCCTGGTGAACGTAGATCGACTTCACCGTCTCCTCGCGCAGGACCAGCATCCTGCCATCAGGAGCCACGTCCATCAGCTGATCGAGGCCGAAGCCGACGAGGACGACCCGCATCTTGCCTTCGGGCGTCACCGCCCAGGTGCGCGCGCCCACCCCCTCACCTTCATTGAGGGCGGAAAAGAGCACTTCCTTACCATTCGGCGACCACGCCAGCCCCTCGAGGAGGAAGAACTCGTGGCTCAGGGTCTTGACCTTCCCGGTGTCGAGATCGACCAGCTTCACGACGCCGCGGTCGTCCCACTTGAGCGGGTGCTCGAAGAAGGCGATCGACTTCCCGTCGGGAGAAAAGCGCAGATCGCTGAAATAGCCCGGAGTGGTGGCGAGCACCTTGCCGATCGGGTACTCGAGGCGGTCCGTCTGGTCCACCGTGCGGAGGATCGCCAGCCCCGACCCGTCCGGCGCCCAATCAGCCTCACGGACACCCTGCAGGATCTCCTTGGGTGATCCACCGGCCAGCGGCATCCGGGCAAGGGTCCCGATGAAAAGCCGATGCCAGAGATACGTGGCGTGGGTCAGCACCGCGAGCTCGCCGTTCTTCGACACCGCGAGCAAGTGAAGGTGGTCGAAAGGGAGCGGCTCAGGGTCCGGCGCGCCCTTTCTCAGGACCTCGACCCGCGAGGAGCCGTCGGTGCTCTGCTCGCTGAAGACGATGGCGTCGTGCTGGGGGACGAAACGGGCGGTGGTCATCCAACGGTGGCCGAAGGTTAGCTGGCGGACGGTCACGTCGCTGAGACTGGAAACGGCCGGCCGCGCGAGCCCATGTACCCACCAGCCCAGGCCGCCGGTGGCGAGGGCGACCACGCCTACGACCGCCGCCAAGCGCCACCCTTTCCTGTGCGTGCGGCCGCCAGTGAGCGGCTCGATCTGGGCCGTGGACGAGGCGCCGGAAAGAGATTCGAGATCGAAGGCCAAATCGCGCGCCGACTGGAAGCGCTCAGCCGCGTTCTTCTCCAGGCAGTGACGAATGATGCGGCTCAGGGCGGGCGGGACGGCGCGCTCGAGAGCTTCGATGTCCTTCGGGTCCTCGCGTAGGATCGCGGACATCGTCTCGACCACGGTATCCCGGCGGAAGGGGCGCTCGCCGGAGACCATCTCGTAGAGGACGCTGCCGAAGGAAAAGATGTCGGAGCGGCTGTCGGCCTCCTCCCCCTTCACCTGCTCGGGCGACATGTAGCCGACGGTGCCCAGCACCGTCCCCGTCTTCGTGATGTCCTCGAGCTCGCGGCTCATGGCGAGCGTCCGGTCCTCGCTGGCTGTTGCCAGCTTGGCCAGGCCGAAGTCGAGAATCTTGACCCGCCCGTCGTCGGTCAAAAAGACGTTATCGGGCTTCAGATCCCGATGAATGATCCCCTTGGCGTGCGCCGCCGCCAGGCCTTCGGCGATCTTCGACGCGACCTCGATCGACTTGCGGACCGGCAGCGGGCCGCTCGTCAGCCGCTGGCGCAGCGACTCCCCCTCGAGGAGCTCCATCACCGCGTAGGTGGTGCCGTCGATCGTGCCGAAATCGAAGATCGAGAGGATATTGGGGTGCGAGAGCGCCGCGACCGCCTTGGCCTCGCGCTCGAAGCGCGCCAGCGCCGCCTTGTCCTCGGCCAGGCTCTCGGAGAGCACCTTGATTGCCACGGTCCGCCCGAGCCGCGTGTCCTTCGCCCGATAGACCTCGCCCATGCCGCCCGCGCCGAGTGAAGCCTCGATCTCGTAGGGCCCAAAGTGCATCCCGGCTGACAACGTCATCTTCGCTCCCCCAGGTTCGGTCGTGACCGGCTACCGCTGCAAGACGGCCGCCGGATTCGATTCTCGGGCCTTCCGGCCATGCCGCGCTTTCCGCATCTCTTGCTGAAAGATTAACACGGCCGCCCTAGCACAGAGGACTAGGTAGCCTGGAAAAGCGTGGCGCTGACCGCGTGATACGCTGATCAACACGAAAGGAAAGGACGCTGATTCGCGGTTGGAACAAGGGGGTTTGCTTCTCCCCTCTCGATGACGATGAGTCTTGAGGCCGGAAAGACCCTCGGTACGTATCAAATCCTTGGTCCTCTTGGGGCTGGTGGCATGGGCGAGGTCTACCGGGCACGAGACAGCAAGCTCGGGCGCGAGGTGGCAATCAAGGTCTTGCCCGAGGCGCTTGCCGACGATCCTGAGCGGCTGCGCCGTTTCGAGCGAGAAGCCAAGCTACTCGCCTCATTGAATCATCCCAACCTCGCTGCGGTCTACGGCTTCGAGGACTCGGCTGGAGCTCCCGCCCTGGTCATGGAGCTCGTCTCCGGGGCGACCCTCGAGAAACGCATCTCCAGGGGACCGATTCCCCTCAAGCAAGCGCTGCCGATTGCCCAGCAGATCGCCGCGGGACTCGAGTACGCTCACGAGCACGGCATTATTCATCGCGATCTGAAGCCGGCCAACGTCAAGCTGAGCGACGGCGGAGCGGTCAAGATCCTCGACTTCGGCCTCGCCAAGGCTCTTAGGGCTCGAGGCGACGTCTCGACCGAACCCTCACAGGCGCCGACTCTGTCGATGCAGACCCAATCGGGAATGATCATGGGAACCGCGGCCTACATGAGCCCAGAGCAGGCGACGGGAAGAGCGGTGGACCGCCGGGCCGACGTCTGGGCCTTCGGAGCGATCCTGTACGAGATGCTCTCCGGAAGCCGTGCGTTCCGCGGCGAAACAATCTCAGACACCCTGGCGATGGTGATTCAGGCCGATCCAGACTGGACTCGTCTGCCGGCCGACACGCCCCGGGCCGTGCGCCGGCTCCTGCGTCGATGCTTCGCCAAGGAAGCGAA
>JBJKRB010000053.1:0-5350 GCA_046704885.1 Thermoanaerobaculia bacterium
TAGAAGAGCTCGGCATCGAGTCCATCCCCGCCCTCTCTCCTCAGGCCAAGGGCCGCGTCGAACGCCTCTTCGGCGTCCTCCAGGATCGCCTCTTGGCCGAAATGCGCCTCGACGCCATCACGACCCCAGACGCCGCCAACCGCTACCTCGAGGACTACTGGATCGAGCGCTACAACCGCCGCTTCCAAAGAAAGCCCGCCTCGCCCGAGAGTGCCTACCGGACCACCAAGGACCTCGACCTCACGAAGATCCTCTCCTTCCGCTACCAGGCCACCGTCCTCAACGACAACACCGTCCACCTGGGCGGACTCGTCATCGACATCCCACCGGGACCCAGAAACCGCTCCTACGCCAAGGCTCGCGTCGAAGCCCGTCAGCACCTCGACGGCTCCTGGTCCCTCTATCACCACGAGACCCTCATCGCCCAGGCACCGCCCACACCCCTCGCACCACCCAGGCGCGCTCGGCGCGCCTCGCAATAGAACAGGCACACCAAGGCCGTTAGCAACGACCTACTGGCCTACCTGCCTGACACCTCAACTACCCGGACACTTTCCCTCGGCACTTAGGCGGACATTTTGCCTCGGCTTAAACACGGCGCCAGCTCTTCCGCGCCGGCGGCCGCGGCCTTTCCGCTCTCAGTCGGAGACTTCGCGGAACTGGATCCTCACTCCGTCGGGATCGTGGGTGGTGAAGACGAGATCGCCATCCTCGGCGTTGGCGAGGCCGCCGGGAATGTTCTTGTCGCGGAAGATCAGCTCCTCGTAGACCTTCTTCGCCGAGGGCACCATCATGACGATCTCCATCTTCTGCTTGGGGCCCTGGTAGCTGTACGTCTCGTCCGCTTCTTCGCCACGCGGCGGACCGGCGAGCTCGATCACCCCGGTGCCGGCCTGAAACCGCACTCCCCTGCCACCTTCGTTGTCCCAAGTCGTGAGTTGCGGCAAGCCGAGGATCTCAGCGTAGAACTTGCTGCTCCGGTCGAAGTCCCGGGCCCGAATGACGGTGCGGAATTGATCGATCTCCATCGCTTCCCTCCTGGTTGACGATCTCTGGCGCGGGCGACCCGACGGCGGCCCTGGAGAGATCGAAGCTCGTAGCGTCGCCATTCTATCCGCATTCGCCGCGGCGACCGCCGCGCCGCCCGCTCGCGTCTCTTGCCCTCGATCTGCGACCAGGAAGCGATGGTATTCTTTCCGTGGGATGCGCCGACTGTTGCCGCTAGCGGGTCTGGTTCTTCTCGCGCTGAGCGGCGCGCTCGCCGAGGCCCAGACCCCGGTCCTCGAGCCCAACATGCCGACCGTGAGTGGATCGGGCGTCGCGGTCATGATTCTCGGCGATCAGCGAACGCCGGTCGCCTTCTCGATCACTCCGGTCGGCCCCCTCTTCGATGTCAGACCGTTGGTCACCGTGCTCGGCGGAGACCTGAGCATCGGTCCTCTGGGAAAGAGCCGTACCCTGACCGTCTCCGGCACATCCTTCCTCACCGGTCCGGGAAGTCCCGCGGTCTCGACCGGCAAGCGATTGACCGAGCTTTCGCAGCCACCAATCGAGGTCGACGACGGGCTGCGCGTGCCGCTCGACTTCCTCCACCATGTCTGGGGATCGACCCTGGGGTATTCGTTCCGCTGGACTCCGGGCGAGGCGACGCTGGTCGTCACCCGCAGGTCTCTCGCTCAACTTCCGGTGAAGATCGATCTGGTCCACCTCCAGGGCGTTACCACTCTGGTGCTCCAGTTTCCGCTGCGCCCCAACTACTCCATCTCCTCGCTGGCGCCGGGGACTCGCGAGGTCACCGTCCACATCGCCGGAGATCAGCTGCAAGCGGCGACCCGAGTCCCCTCGGCGGATCCCCTCGTGCCCGCGGTGGGGGTCACGGCTCATCAGATCTCGATCGAGCTCGCTCCCGGCGCTCGGGCCGACAGCTACACTCTCGAAGGCCCGTTCCGCATCGTCTTCGACGTCCATTCCGCCGCGCTCGCTGCTCCCGCCCAGACGCTCGCGGCGCAGCAGACTAAGGCGCCGGGCGTCCACACCATCGTCATCGATCCTGGGCACGGCGGGCGGGAGACCGGCGCCATCGGTCGCAATGGAACCGAGGAGAAGGACCTCACCCTTCTCCTCGCCGAGGCGTTGAAACGCCAGCTCGAGGCCCACCTTCCGGTGCGCTGCGTCCTCACCCGCACGAGCGATACCGAAGTGCCCCTCGACGCGCGCAGCGCCCTCGCCAACCAATACAAGGCGGACCTGTTCATCTCGATCCACCTCAACTCCTCGCATGGCACCGAGGCGCACGGCGCTGAGACGTATTTCCTCAGCCTCAAGGCGAGCGACCAGCGAGCAGCGGCCGCGGCTGCAGAGGAAAACCGCTCGGACGGCGGCAACGGCAAGGGCAACGGCGACCCGCTGCACGACCTCCAGCTCATGCTCTGGGACTTGGCACAGAGCAAGCACTTGGCGGAAAGCCAACGCTTGGCTACCCTGATCCAAGAGGAGCTCAACCAAACGCTCGGACTGCGCGACCGCGGCGTGAAGCAAGCCCCCTTCCGGGTCTTGATGGGCGCCGCCATGCCCGCGGTCCTGATCGAGTTCGGTTTCCTCAGCAATCCACAGGAAGAGGCCAAGCTCAACGAGCCCGCTTACCGGGCGCGACTGGTGAGTGCGGTAGTGCGGGCGGTGTCACGCTACAACGCTGAGCTCATCGCCAACGCGCCGGGCGCAACCAGCGCCCCCAAGCCATGATCTCCTTCCCGCGCCTCGCAACGCCCGCCGCGGTCGCGGCCATCGCGCTCTTGGCGCTCGGCTGCCGCACGCATCCAAAGGCGCCGACGCCTCAAGCCGCTGCGGCACCGGCGACGCCGCAGCAAGAGCAGATCGAGCTCTACTTCCCGGGAGGCACTGGCCGCCTCTACTCGGAGACCCGCCAGATTCCCACCGGCCTTTCGGTAGAGGAACGCGCCACCGAGATCCTCCGTCAGCTCCTCGCCGGACCGAAGACCTCGGGCCTCTTCGCGCCCCTTCCCGGAAGCGTGACGGTCGCTTGGGTACGCGTCGATGATCAGGACGTGGCCTACGTCGATCTCACCACTCCCCAGGGCGAGCCACCGCCGGCCTCGGGATCGCAGAGCGAGCTCTCCACCGTCTACAGCCTGGTGGACTCCCTTCTCCTCAACACCCCTTCTCTGCACTCCGTCGTCTTGCTGTGGAATGAGCGTCAGCGCGAGACCTTCTCCGGCCACGTCGACACCACCCGCCCACTGCTCGCCGATCGCTCGTATCTCGCTCCTTCCCCCTGAACCGGCGCTCCGATGAAACCGATCGGCGTCTTCGATTCAGGAGTCGGCGGACTGACGGTGGTGCGCGCTCTCAAGCGGCAGATGCCGGAAGAACCGATTCTCTACCTCGGGGACACGGCACGCCTGCCTTATGGGACGAAATCGCCAGCCACCGTAGTCCGCTACAGCGAGCGCAACATCGCCTTTCTTCTCGCCAACGAGGTGCGGGCGGTGGTCGTCGCGTGCAACACGGCCTCAGCGTTGGCCCTTCCCAAGCTCCGCCTCCCCGTACCGGCGTGGGGGGTCATCGAGCCCGGCGCGGCACGCGCGGCAGCTCGAGCCAAGGAGCACATCGGAGTGATCGGCACCGAGGCCACGATCGCATCGGCAGCCTACGAGGAAGCGATCGCTCGGTTGCGCCCAGAGCTCAAGGTATCGAGCCTCCCCTGCCCGCTCTTCGTTCCCCTGGTCGAGGAAGGGTGGCAAGACGATCCCGTCGCCGAGCAGGTGGCGCGACGGTATCTCGAACCGCTCCTCGCGTCCGGGATCGACACCCTGCTTCTGGGATGTACGCACTATCCCCTCCTCTCGCGGATTCTTGCCAAGGTCGTGGGAGAGCGGGTCGCTCTCGTCGACTCGGCGGAGGCGACGGCGGCGCGCGTCGCCGCCGAGCTCCGTCCCGAGCGACGTGGCGAGCCGCGCGAGGGCGCCGCCGATCGTTACTTCGTCACCGACGCCGGGGAACGCTTCCAACGAATCGCCGGAGAAATCCTAGGGTCGGATCCAATCCACCTCGAGCTCGTCGATATCGCGTGAGACGCCGACGGGCGACAGCCGCTACAATCGAGCCATGAACGAGCCACGACCTCGTCCCAACGGCCGGTCCACCGATGCTCTACGACCGCTCAAAATCGAGACCGGCGTCATGAAGTTCGCCGAAGGATCCGCGCTGATCGAGCTCGGGGACACCCGCGTTCTGGTCTCGGCCAGCGTTGAGAACCGGGTGCCTCCGTTCCTCATCGGGAGCGGCAAGGGCTGGCTGACCGCGGAGTACGCGATGCTCCCGCGCGCCACCTCCACCCGCAACCGCCGGGAGGTGACCCAGGGGCGGCCCTCGGGGCGATCCGCCGAGATCCAGCGCCTCATCGGGCGCGCTCTACGCTCGGTCTTCAACCTCGAGGCTCTGGGGGAACGGACCTTCACTCTCGATTGCGACGTCCTGCAGGCGGACGGCGGAACCCGAACCGCGGCCATCACCGCCGCCTATGTCGCCGCGGTCGAAGCCACCAGCTTGCTCTACCTGAGCGGTGATCTCGAACGCTGGCCGATCGGAGAACCGCTGGCGGCGGTCTCCGTGGGAACCGTGGATGGCCAGCGGTTGCTCGACCTCGAGGCGGTCGAGGACCAGGTCGCCGAGGTCGACCTCAACATCGTGGCGACTCGCAACGGAGATCTCATCGAGATTCAAGGGACCGGGGAAAAGCACCCTTTCTCGCGCTCCGATCTCGACGGGTTGCTCGATCTCGCTCAACTGGGGATCAACACCCTCGCCGGCGAACAGGAGCGGGCTCTCGCCGCGACTCTCGCTACGGTCGAGGGTCACCGTCAGAGACTGCGAGGAGAGGCGGCGCGACCCCGAGATGAAGCCGACCTCTGGGATCCGCCGGAGAGCTGACAAGCAGGTCCGGCAGCAACACAGCACTTCGCCACCGGACCCAGTCAGGACCGCCCTGTAAATTCCTACTTCTCGATCGTCCCGCTCACCGGCACGTCGAGCTCAGGCTTCACAGAGCTCGAGGTCTTGATCTTCACCATTCCCTTGAATGGTCCCGCCTTCATCTCGGTCGAGAAGGTCAAGGCCACGCCCCAGCGACGACCCTTGATGACCGGCTCAATCTTTCCGGTGATTCCGGGAACGGTTACCTCAACACCGGTCAGCTCCATCGGCGCGGTCGCGAAGTTGACAACGACAATCCCCGCGGTTGCTGTTCGGTCGAGCTTCCGAGTTCCGATGTCGAGCCGATCGGGGGTCGCGGCCATGATGGGACGTACGAACCCCGAAATGGGAATCTTCA
>JBJKRB010000054.1:0-5061 GCA_046704885.1 Thermoanaerobaculia bacterium
CGCCATGAAGGAAGCCGTCGCATCCCCCGAAGAGCTGAGGGCGAAGATGGTCCTCGACCAGATCGAGGCGCGCGGAATCCATGATCCGCGCGTCCTCGAAGCGATGCGCCGGGTACCGCGCGAGAAGTTCCTGGCCGAAAGCCTCGAAGACCTCGCCTACCAGGACACGCCGCTGCCGATCGAGTCCGATCAGACCATCTCGCAGCCCTACATCGTCGCCTACATGAGCGAGCACCTGCGACTGGCGGGCGGGGAGCGCGTGCTCGAGGTGGGCACCGGATCGGGCTATGCCGCGGCGATTCTCTGCGCGCTCGCCGCCGAGGTCTACACGATCGAGCGCTACCAGAACCTGGCCCTCGCGGCGGCGGAGCGCCTCGACCGCCTCGGCTACCAGAATGCTCGAGTTCAGCATGGCGACGGAACGCTCGGCTGGCCTGAGCATGCGCCCTACGACGCGATCGTGGTCACGGCGGGCGGACCGGAGGTCCCGCAGTCCCTGCGCCATCAGCTGGCCATCGGCGGTCGCCTGATCATGCCCGTCGGCTCGAGCTCCTGGGAGCAGCGCCTGGTGCGTGTTACCCGGGTGAGCGAGGACCACTTCGAGGAGGAAGACCTCATCCCGGTGAGCTTCGTTCCGCTGATCGGAGTGGAGGGGTGGGCCGAAGGCGCGGAAAAGGCGAGCAGCGAGCGCCCGGTGGCGAAGCCCAGCACGGAGATGCCGCCCATCGCGCTCTTCATCGCCGACTCCTGTGATCCGTTCCTCGATATCGAGCGCGCCAACCTCGATCCCTTGCTCGATCGGATCGGTGACGCCCGGATCGTTCTGCTCGGCGAGGCGACGCACGGCACCAGCGAGTTCTATCGCATGCGGGCACGCATCACGCGTGACTTGATCGAGCGCAAGGGCTTCAAGATAATCGCCGCCGAGGCCGACTGGCCGGATGCGGCACAGATCCATCGCTACATCCGGGGGCTGGAGCACCCGATCCCGGATTGGTCCGCGTTCACTCGGTTCCCCGCCTGGATGTGGCGCAATCGCGAATTCCGTGAGCTCGTCGACTGGCTGCACGACTACAACCAGGATGCGGCCGAGGCCAACCGCGTTGGGTTCTACGGGCTCGACCTCTACAGCCTCTACAGCTCGATCGGCGCGGTCCTCGCCTATCTCGACGACGTCGACCCGGAGACCGCGATCGTCGCCCGCCGGCGCTACGGATGTCTGACGCCGTGGGAGTCCGATCCCGCGAAGTACGGGTTCGCCGCGCTGACCGAGTCCTACCATTCCTGCGAGGACGAGGTGGTCGGCATGCTCTCCGATCTGCTCGACCGCCGCTTCGAGTACATGCGCCACGATGGCGCCCGTTACTTCGATGCGGTGCAGAACGCCCGTCTGGTTGCTCAAGCGGAGCGCTACTACCGGATCATGTACTTCGGCGGACCGCAATCGTGGAACCTGCGCGACAGCCACATGTTCGACACTCTGCGTCAGATCTTGGCGGCGCACGGAGAAGGGGCCAAGGCCGTCGTGTGGGCGCACAACTCGCACCTGGGGGATGCCTCGGCCACCGAGATGGGGGCGCGCGGCGAGCTCAACGTCGGACAGCTCGCAAAGAGCGCCTTCGGCGAAGAGGTCTACTCCGTCGGCTTCGGCACCGACCACGGCACGGTAGCGGCGGCGAGCAACTGGGATCATCCTATGGAGATCAAGGTCATTCGCCCCGCTAATGAGCGAAGCTACGAGTACCTGTGCCACGCCACCGGGATCGGCAGCTTCCTGCTCGGTCTTCGCCCCGACGGCGCTTTGCGCCGCAGCCTCACGGAGCCGCGCCTCGAGCGCGCGATTGGAGTGATCTATCGGCCCGAAACCGAGATGGCGAGTCACTACTTCGCGGCGCACCTGCCGCTCCAGTTCGACGAGTACATCTGGTTCGACGAGACCCGCGCCGTCAACCCGCTCGTGACTCAAGAGATCCGTGGCGTGGCGGAGACCTATCCCTTCGGGTTCTGAAAGGCGCCCCAGCACGCCCTCGATGAGAGTGGCGTAGAGCTCGCCGCGACGCGGCGAGGATGGATGCGATGATCACCGAGACTCAGGCAGGGCTTTCCTTGAGCCGCGAGCTGATGCTCGACTTCGCCGCGGCGACCGGTCTCGAAGGGCCGGCTCCGGCCCGGCGTTACCTCTGGACCGATGCCTTCGCGGTCTGCAACTTCCTGGGGCTTTACCGCGCGAGCGGTGAAGCGCGCTTCCTCGAGCTCGCGCTCACCCTGGTCGATCAGGTCCACCATGTCCTCGGCCGCCATCGCCCCGACGATCCGCGGCAGGGTTGGATCAGCGGTCTCTCGGAAGAGGAGGGGGAGCGGCACCCGACACGCGGGGGACTCCGCATTGGGAAGCCTTTGCCCGAGCGCCAACCCGGAGAGCCCTTCGATCCGCGCCTCGAGTGGGAACGGGACGGCCAGTACTTCCACTACCTCACCCAGTGGATGCATGCGCTGGTGCGCGTGAGCGGGGAGACCGGGCAGGAGGTGTTCCTCGACTGGGCGCTCGAGCTCGCCAAGAGCGCGCATCGGGCCTTCACTTCGGCCGAGGCGCTCGCCCTTTGTCACCACAGCAGCCGGATGGCATGGAAGGTGAGCACCGCGCTCGACCGCGTGCTCGTTCCATGCACGGGCCAGCACGACCCGCTCGACGCCTGGCTCGCCTATCAGGAGATCGAGCTTGCGCTCGGCGCCAGACACGCATCCAGCGAAAGCCTGTCGCTCGCCTCCGAGATCGACGAAGTGGGCGAGATCTGTCGCCACCTGACCTGGGTGACGGACGACGCCCTGGGCGCCGGGTCGCTCCTCCTCGCCGCTCATAAGCTTGCCCGCTTGATGCTTCGCTACGGGATAGACGACGAAGGGATGTTCGAACAGATTGTCGAGGTCGGGGCGGTGAGCACCGCTACGGTGGCGGCGACCAGATTTCAGGAGGCGAGCGCCGAGCGTCGCCTCGCCTTCCGCGAGCTCGGTCTGGCGATCGGCCTCCATGCCTTCGAGCGCATGCGGGACGCGATCGCCGGGCACCCCGGCTTCTCCACCGATGGCATGCTGTCCACGCTCGCCTATTACCTGCCGATGGGCGCCGCCGTCGACCGCTTCTGGTCGAAGCCCATCCATCGCGACAACCCCCTCTGGCACGAGCATGCCGACATCAACGGCGTCATGCTCGCCACCAGCCTCGCTCCCGAGGGCTACCTGGGGCGCGATTGATCTCCTCGCGGCAGCCTACTCTGAAGAGAACGCCTCCGCGCGCACCCGGTTGAGGGCGCGGGCGATGACCTCGGCCTCCTGGTCGCTCACGTGGACCGAGAAGTGCTTCTCGATCCCGTCGAGGTGGACCTCGGCGGCCCGCCGGAATACCTTTTCTCCCGCCGCCGTGAGCGTGATGCGCGTGGCGCGCCGATCATCGGGGTCGGCCACCCGTTTCAGCCATTTGCGCTTCTCGAGCCGGTCGACCACCGCGGTTAACCCCGACTTGCTCAGCACCACGTGGCGGGCGAGGTCGGTCATACGGATCCCCTGCTCGCCGGCTTCAAAGGTGTGAAGAAGAGCGTCGTAGGTCTGTAGCTCGATCCCCGCTCGATCCCGGAGCTCGGCGTCGAAGATCTGGGTGAGAGTCCCCTCGAGCTCCAAGACCGCCCTCCACGCCCGCAGTCGAATCTTCAAGTGGGTGAGGTCGTCGTCCGCATGCCCTTGACTTTTAGCCATGAGTATGTTCTCGTTCGGATATTACGAAAATGAACTATGCGATCTCGAACCTCTTAATCATAGCAACAGCGAGTCTCCTTGTCGAGATGTAGCTGGAAAGGAGAAGAAGATGAGCACCATTGCAATCGTTGGAGCAACCGGAACCATCGGAAGCCGCCTCGCGCCTCGCCTCGCGGCCGCGGGACACAAAGTGCGGGCGATCGCGCGCAAGCCGGGCGGAAGCGCCCCGGGGATCGAACCTCTGGCGGCGGATCTTACCTCCGCGGAGAAGGCGCTCGCGGCGCTCGACGGCGTCGACGGCGTTTACCTGACCCCGATATTGGGGGGCGAGGACCCCATGGGTCTCGAGACCCGGGTGAGCATGAACGTCATCGACGCCGCCGCGCGCCGAGGAGTGGGTCACGTGGTGATGCACACGGCGCTGCGCGCCGACTGCGGCGACACCGGCGCCAGGCTGCTCGACAACAAGACCGCGATCGAGGCGGCGCTCGCGGACTCCGGCGTCGGCTTCACCATCTTTCGCCCGCCCTGGTTCCTGCAGAACCTGTGGCTCGCCCGCGACTACCTCGAACAGGGAGTGGTCAGTCTCCCTTGGCCCGGCGACATGGTCTGGGGCGCGGTCGACGTCGAGGACGTGGTGACCGCCGCGGTCGCCTACTTCGAGCGCGGTCCCGCCAACCGTGGCTTCGATCTCTTGATTCCCGGTGGAATCACGGGCGACAGCCTCGCGGCCGCGGCGAGCAAGGTCCTGGGACGCGAAATCAGCTACCAGGAGGCCCCGGTCTCGACTCGCGACTACGTCGAGGCGTTTCCGATCTCCGCGCCGCACAAGGACATCTATGCCGGTCTCTTCGACTACTTCAAGTCGGAGCCTTATCTCGAGGATCCATCGGAGATCATCGCCGCGGTCGAGGGAATCAAGCCGCGCGGCATCGAGGACTTCCTGCGCGGCGAGCTCTTCGCCCAGAGCGAGGCCGCATGAAAGCAATCGCGCGCTCGATGTGTGGTGGCGCGTAAACATAGATCATGTAGCATGTGTTTGAAAGGAGACGAGACGATGAAGATGCTGGCAATCAATCACGATGTCGAGGACTATGACAAGTGGAAGGCGGTCTTCGATCAATTCCCGCCGGGCAAGGACGGAGCAACGTTCCATCGGGTAAACCGCAACGTCGAGGACCCCAACAACATCACGGTGGTCGCCGGTTTCGAGACCGTCGAGGCCGCCCGCGCCTTCGCGCACGATCCCAAGCTCAAGGAGGCGATGGGCGAGGCCGGGGTCAAGGGAGCGCCGCGGATCGAGCTCTTCGA
>JBJKRB010000055.1:0-2714 GCA_046704885.1 Thermoanaerobaculia bacterium
ACCGAGCTCTATGGATACGGTCTTGACGATCCGGTCAATCTTATCGATCCCAACGGTCTTGACTGGCTGGACGATACGCTCCAAGCGCTCAATAACCTTGCGGCGGGGTTTGCCGACACGATCACATCTCACCGTCGGTGACATATTGGACAGATACGCCGGTTTGACCTGGACACTTTCTGAGGTCTGAGTCAGCCGGAGAAGAAGCCGTCGTCGAGCCTGTGGGAACGGTGGGAAACGCGGCAGCGTTTTCCACGGTTTCCACGGGCCGGGCCCGGGCCTCCTAACCGTGGAGCTGGCGATGGCGACCCCCATCGGGGATCATGTGGGTTCACTGAGAACCACTTAACCCCGAGGAGGCCGCCATCCCCATCGTATCGAGTGAAAGGTCATTCATGCACCGACAGATCGAAGAAGGCGTCCCGCTCGCCGAGGTTGCTCGTCGTCTGGGACGTTCTCGTCAGACGCTGTACAACTGGCTGAAGCAGGGAGAGAGGAAACCGGTGAAGAGAGGTCGGGCGAGCAAGCTCGATCCCCACCGTGCGTACATCGAGAGCCGTCTCGAGCGCTTTGACTTGCCGGCCACCGTGCTTTTTAGAGAGATCCGTGCCCAGGGCTACACGGGAGGCATCACGATCCTTAAGGAGCACGTCGCCGCGGTCAAGGTGAGGCACGTCAGGCGCCTGGTCGAGCGCTTCGAGACCGAGCCGGGCCGACAGGCCCAGGTCGACTTCGGCTCCTGCGGCACGATTCGCCACCAGGGTCACCGTCGGCGGCTGAGCCTGATCGCGGTGGTGCTTGGCTACTCGCGAGTGATCTGGGCCCGCTTCCTCGTCAGTGAGCGCCGGCCTGTGCTCGTCGCGTCGCTCGAGGCGGCTTTCCGCGCGATGGGAGGAGTGCCCAAGGAGCTGCTCTTCGACAATCTCAAGCAGGTCGTGGCGAGCCCCCGGTCGGCTGACTCTCCGGCCACGATCCAGGAGGGCTTTCTCACCTTTGCCGAGCACTTCGGCTTCGCGGTGGTAGCCAGCCCTCCATACTGGCCGCGGGCCAAAGGCAAGGTGGAACGAGTCATCGGCTATATCAAGACGAGCTTCCTCGAGGGCCGCTCCTTCCGCGACCTCGAGGACCTCAACGCCCAGCTTCGCCTCTGGCTCGCCGAGGTCGCCAACGTGCGGCGGCACGGCACGACCGGTGAGCGGCCGTGCGACCGGCTGGCCGCGGATCGGGAGGCGATGCTGCCGCTTGGCACCGTCGCGCCGTACCCGAGCCTGCTCGTCAGGACCCGGCTCGCCGACCATGACGGGCGGATCAGCTATGGCGGCGTGCGCTACTCGGTCGATCCAGGAATCTTGGGCGGCCGTCGTGGTGAGCCGGTCACGGTCAAGGAGGGCACCGACGGGCGGCTGCGGGTCTTTCACCGCGAGCGGCTCGTCGGCTGCCACCGGGTCGTGCCCGCGGGAAGCCCGCCGCAGGACGATCCACTCCACGCCGCCAAGCGCCGGCGGCTGCGCCAGCAACCGAGCTTCCTACGGTCTCGAGGCAAGGCTCCTTGCTTCGAGCAGGTAGGCGAGGAGACCGGCTCATGGCCTGGTGCCGCCGCGGCTCCCGTCGTGGCTCACCGATCTCTCGACTCCTACGAGGTGACGTTATGCAGGCCCAGCTGAGCTACGAGCGGGTCCGTACGGGTCTTGAGGAGCTCAAGATGACCGCCGCCTTAGAAGGGCTCGACAACGTGCTCGAGAGCGGGCGCGTCGAAGAGCTTGGCGCCGTCGAGGTCGTCGATCGGCTCCTCGATATCGAGATCAAGGCCCGCCACGACCGCCGCGTCGAGACCAACCTCAAGTTTGCCGGGCTGCCCTACCGCATGCGTCTCGACGACTTCGACTTTGAGGCGCAACCTTCGATTGATCCGCAACTCGTCGGCCGTCTCGCCACGCTCCACTTCTTAGACGAGGGGACCAACGTGCTGCTGCTCGGCCCGCCCGGCGTCGGCAAGACCGCGCTGGCGGTCGGGCTCGGCATCCGCGCCCTCGAGGCGGGGCACAGGATCTTCTTCATCGCCTGTCATGACCTCGTCGCCCGCTTTAGACGGGCGCTGCGCGTGGAGCGCGTCGATCGGCTCTTGACCATCATGCTTCGCCCCCGATTGCTCATCCTCGACGAGATCGGCTACACGCCGCTTGAACGCGCGGAAGCGACCTTCCTCTTCGAGATCGTCGCCAAACGCTACGACCGCATGAAGCCCATGATCGTCACCTCCAACAAGACCTGGGGTGCCTGGGGAGAGATCCTTCCCGACCAGGTCATGACCGCCGCGATCCTCGACCGACTCCTGCACCGCTCCGTCACCATCAACATCCAGGGCGAAAGCTTCCGGCTACGCCAGCACCGCAACGCCGGCCTCCTGCCCTCACCCTGGAACAACCAGAAAGGAGGTGCCAAAACACCGTCGTAAGTGTCCAACCTCAACCGGCGTTTCTGTCCAAAATGAAACCGGCCTTGACAGCGCGGCGAGCGCCTCGCACTGCGATCCACACCAGAGCCCCGATAGCCGACATCGAGACGGCTAGGCTTATCGGAGCTCCAAAGGGGTAGTCGATGAAAATCCGCCGCCATTCGCTGGCGATTTTGGAGAGCCCCGCTACCACGATCGATAGAACGAGCGCTGCGGCAACTAGGGAGCCCACGAAGTCGGACTGAAGCGGTGATCGGCC
>JBJKRB010000056.1:0-10680 GCA_046704885.1 Thermoanaerobaculia bacterium
GCTGCGGCGTAGTCTACGGGATGGAGCATCGTTAGGTGCCGCCGTTGCTCGAAGTCGATCGCTTGGCGGTAGACTCGGAACTTCATGGCAGCAACGTAGACAAATCTCGTGAACCAAGCAAAGAAGAAAGAGGACATGAGCAATTCAAGACGTGGACGGATGAAGCACTCGCTGCGCGCAGCCACCTGCGCTCTCGCCACCGTGGCCCTGATGGCGGTGGGAGTCACGGGCGTCTGGGCGAGAACGACGACGAAGGCGGCCTCGACGATGACCAACAACGTGCTGCGCGCCAAGCTCGCGAACGGCATGCGGGTGGTGATCGTCGAGAACCATCTGGCCCCGGTCGTGACCACCATGGTCAACTACCTGGTGGGCTCGAACGAGACTCCGAAGGGATTCCCGGGCACGGCGCACGCCCAGGAGCACATGATGTTCCGCGGCAGCCCGGGGCTCTCGGCCGACCAACTGGCCGAGATCTCGGCGGCGATCGGCGGATCCTTCAACGCCGATACCCAGCAGACGGTCACCCAGTACTTCTTTTCGACCCCGGCCGAGGACCTCGACCTCGCCCTGCACATCGAGGCGATTCGCATGCGCGGCGTCGACGACAGCCAGAAGCTCTGGGACAAGGAGCGCGGCGCGATCGAGCAGGAGGTCGCGCAAGACTACTCGAACCCCTTCTTCAAGTTCTACAAGAAGATGCTGGGAGCGCTCTACAAGGGAACTCCCCTCGCCAACCCCGGTCTCGGCACGCGGCCCTCGTTCGACAAAACGACCGGCGCCATGCTCAAGCAGTTCCACGATCAGTGGTACGCGCCGAACAACGCGATTCTGGTGATCGTCGGCGACGTCAACCCGCAGAAGGCGCTCGCCGAGGCCAAGAGCCTCTTTGGCGACATTCCGTCCAAGACGCTTCCAGCGCGGCCGGAGATTCACTTGCAGCCGGTCAAGTCCGAGACCCTCGACATCCCTTCGGACTTCCCCTTCGGCTTGGCCGCCATCGCCTTCCGCATGCCCGGGACCAACAGCCCGGACTACGCGGCGGCGGAGGTCCTCTCCGACGTGTTGAGCAGCCAGCGCGGCTCGCTCTACGCTCTGGTTCCCCAGGGCAAGGCGCTCTTTGCCCAGTTCGGCCTCGACGCCATGCCGCAGGCGGCCGCCGGCATGACCATGGTCGGGTTCCCCAAGGGCGCGAACGCCAAGGCCCTGGTGAAAGAGGTTCGAAAGATCCTCGAGGCGGACCTCAAGAACGGCCTGCCCGCGGATCTCGTGACCGCGGCCAAGCGCCATGAGCTGGCGCAGGAGGAGATGCAGAAGAACTCGGTCTCCGGTCTCGCTTTCGCCTGGTCACAGGCGGTGGCAATCGAGGGGCGTACCTCGCCGGCGGATGACGTCGCTGCCATCCAGGCAGTGACGCCCGAGGCCGTCAATCGCGTCGCTCACAAGTACCTGGACCTCGACCACGCGATCATCGCGATCCTGCCGCCCCAGCCCTCGGGCAAGCCGATCTCTCACAGCTCGTTTGGCGGCACCGAGTCGTTCGGCTCGAAGAACGTCAAGCCGGTGAAGCTTCCGAGCTGGGCCTCGCAGGCTCTCGCTCGCCTCAACGTCCCGCGCTCGACGACGCATCCAGTGGTGAGCACGCTGCCCAACGGGATCAAGCTGATCGTCCAGCCCGAGTCGGTGAGCGACACTGTCAGTGTATACGGGCAGATCAAGAACAATCCGCTGCTCGAGGCCCCGAAGGGGCAGGACGGTGTTAATGGAGTGCTCGGAAGGCTCTTCTCCTTCGGCACCACCACTCTCGATCGCCTCGCCTTCCAGAAGGCCCTCGACGACATCGCGGCCGACGAGTCCGCGGGGACGAGCTTCTCGCTCTCGGTGCTGGCCGGTCACTTCGACCGCGGCGTCCAGCTTCTCGCCGACAACGAGCTCCATCCGGCGCTTCCCGCGCGAGCCTTCAAGATCATGCAGCGGCAGCAAGCCCGCTACCTCGTCGGACAGCTGCAGAGCCCGGGCTATCTCGCCGGCCGGGCGCGGCGCAAGGCGCTCTTCCCCAAGACCGATCCTACCCTGCGTCAGGCGACACCGAAGACCGTCTCCGCCTTGACCCTGGCCCAGATCAAGGATTACTACAAGCACGTCTTCCGGCCCGATCTCACCACCATCGTGGTGATCGGAAAGGTGACGCCGGAGCAGGCGAAGTCGACGATTGAGAAGTACTTCGGCGCCTGGAAGGCGGAGGGACCGAAGCCCGACACCGTGTTGCCCGCCGTGCCGGCCAATGAGGCTTCGGCCACCACGGTCCCCGACAAGAGCCGGGTGCAAGACGCGGTGACCCTGGCGGAGACGCTGCCCATCAACCGCTTCAGCCCCGACTACTACGCCCTGAGGCTGGGCAACGAGGTCCTGGGAGGAGGTTTCTACGCCAGCCGGTTGGGTCAGGACCTGCGCGAATCGACCGGGCTGGTCTACTACGTCGGCTCCTCGCTGGACGCAGGGAAAACGCGAACCGTCTACTCGGTCGAGTACGGCTGCGATCCGCCCAACGTCTCCAAGGCGCGCACCCTGGTGGTCAAGGACTTGAAGGAGATGCAGACCAAGCCCGTGCCCAGCGACCGGCTCAACCGCGCGAAGGCGATCCTTCTGCGTCGAATCCCACTCGCCGAGTCGAGCGTCGGGAGCATCGCGCGTGGCTGGATCTCGCGCGTCGACATCGGCTTGCCGCTCGACGCGCCGCAGATCGCCGCCCGGCACTACCTGGCGCTCGATGGCAAGCAGGTCGAGAAAGCTTTCGCCAAGCACCTGCGTACCGGCGACTTGGTCCAGATCGTCCAGGGCCCGGCGCCGCATTAGGGCTGCGGGCGAGAGCTCGCCCTAAACAACGGAGAGACAACGACGCCAGGCGCTATTCGGGCCTGGCGTCGTTGCCGTGCTCCCAGAGCTGGGCGCCAAACCAGCGGTGGATTGCGGTGAGGAGCGCGAGATCCTTGGTCTTGAAGGTGATTTCGCCTCCATGTGGCAGGTCGGAGTAGGTGATCTCGATCCCGGATGCTCCGGCCTCGAGCGCTTTCAACCCCGGCATGTCGATCCCGTGCAGTTTGGCGGGATCGGAGTAGTCGCCACGCTGGAACTTTTTCGCCTCGTAGGCGAGGTGTCGGCGTATCAAGGAGATCTGCGCCGAATCCTGCGGGTCTTTGACCACGATCCGTTCGACGCCGCCGGTCTCGGTCATCTCGAAGACGTGTGTGACCTTCGAGATGTCGAACGGCATCACGATGTGGGCCATGCGATGAACGTGCTCCCGCTTGGACTGAGCGAGGAGCGGAGAGCCGAGGAGCACGATCGAGATGAGCAGGAGCTGGCTGATGCGAGAAGCCACTCGTGGGTGACGACGCATGTTCTATCCTCCAAGGTTGGTCTGACGAGACCTGTATCGAGAAGACGGACAGCGCGTTCGTCCCAATAGGGACCGGACGACAAGAGCCTCGGGCGGACGCGCGCAAAGGGTGGGCATCGGGTGCCTGTCTCCAAGCCTACCGCTTTGCGGTTCGCTAGTCCTTCGAGGGCGGAGAGCAGCCTGCTGTATCATTCGGCGCGGATAGCGCCCACCCGGAGAGACCCGCGTTGCCTCCTTCACTTCCCGTATCGCCGGCCAAGCCGTACCCGCGGCTCCGCTCCTTCGTCAAGAGCTTGATCGAGTTCTCTGCGAGCGGCACGGGCACCATCATTCGCGCGCGGGTGAAGGAGCCCCTGGTCGCCCTGACTTTCGACGACGGTCCCGACCCCGAGTGGACTCCCCAGGTGCTCGAGATCCTCGAGCGTCATGAGGCGCGCGCCACCTTCTTCATGATCGGGAAGCGCGCGGCGCAGCACCCCGAGCTCGTGCGCCGGGTGGCCGAGGGCGGCCACGCGATCGGCAACCACTCCTGGGACCACCCGTCCTTCCCTCTCCTCAAGGGGCGCTGGCGGCGAGCCCAGATTCGTTGGGCCGAGGAAGCCCTGGCGCCCTACGGCGAACGGCTCTTTCGTCCACCCTACGGTCACCAGAGCCTGGGCTCGCGGCTCGACGCGGCCCGCCTCGGCTACCGGGTGATCACCTGGACCATCAATGCGGAGGATTGGCGGGACGACCCGGCCGATCTCCTCGTCTCCCGAGTCCGCTCGCGGCTCGCTCCCGGCAGTCTCCTCCTCTTTCACGATTCGCTCTTCTCGACCGATGACCTCCGCTACCGCGATCGCCGCCCGACGCTCGAGGCGGTCGATCGCCTCTTGGCCGAGCTCTCGGAGAGCTACCGATTCATCACCGTTCCCGAGCTCCTGCGTCAGGGGCGGCCGCGGCGCTGGCACTGGTATTGGCGCTCGAATCTCGCATGGCTCCACCGGCTGCAATGACCCCGGGCGAGGCGCTCGACGCGAGCGTGGTGATTCCCTGCCGCGCTGCGGAGGACACGCTTCCCCGTCAACTCGCGGCGCTGGCGGCGCAGGAGTGGGAGGGAAGGTGGGAGGTGATCGTTGCCGACAACGGTCCCGCGACCTCCAGTGAAGACATGGCGGCGCTCATCGAGAGCTGGGGGGAGAAGCTGCCGCGCTTGAGAAGGGTCGACGCCGCCGACCGGGTCGGCGCCGCACACGCTCGCAACGTCGGAGCCGCCAAGGCGACAGGGCGGCTGATCCTCTTTTGCGACGCCGACGACGAGGTGCACCCGGGTTGGCTCGCCGCTATGGCTCGCGCGCTCGAGACGGAGGCCTTTGTTGCCTGCCGCTACGACGTTGAGCGCCTCAACTCCGAGAGGGTTCGAAGGGCTCGCGAGAATCCCCAGGGCAACGGTCTCAATCCCTATACCTATCCGCCCTTCCTGCCGCACGCGGGAGGAGGGAGCCTGGGAATCAGGCGCGACCTCCATCACGAGATCGGCGGCTTCGACGAGACCTTGCGGGCTCTCGAGGACACCGACTACTGCTGGCGTCTGCAACTCGCCGGGATCAAGCTCCACTTTGCCGCCGACGCGGTAGTGAGCATTCGCCTGCCTCAGACCTTGGGTGAGGTCTTTCGGCAGGCGCGTCTCTATGGCGAGTACAACGTGCTGCTCTACAAGCGTTACCGGGGGCGCGGCATGCCCCGTCTCGCTCCCTGGCTCGGTCTGTGGAAGCTGGCGCGGCTGGTGGCGACCGTTCCCATGGTCCTCATCCCAACGCCACGCGCCGCCTGGGTTTGGCAGCTCGGCTGGCGCCTGGGCCGGGTCAAGGGCTGCTTCGCCTATCGGGTGTGGGCGCTGTAGAGAGACTGCGTCGGAGTCTCAGTGACGGTGTAGATAGCGGCGTACAGGTCTGAAGTAGAGGAGCGCGAGAACGGCGGCGGAGATCGCCGCGGCCGCGGCGGAGGCGGCGAAGCGCTGCCAGGAGTCCGCGGGAAACAGGTACGCGGAGAGTCCGAACGGAACCAGGGGCACGAGAAGGATGAGGGCCAGGTCGCGCAGGAGGTCGCGCACCTCGCGTCCGAAGATCCGGAAGACCCGCCAGGCAATCACCAGATTGCCCACAACGAAGAAGTTGGCGAGCGCCATTCCCACCGCTCCCATGTGGCGAGTGAGGATGATGCCCACCCCCACCAGCGAGATCAGGTTGAGGAGCTCGGCGATGAGCCAGAGGCGGTCCTCATGGCGCGCCTTCAGGAGCTCGCCCGAGAGGATGGCGAACTGGTCGATGAAGGGCACGAAGGCGAGCATGGCGAGGATCGGCACCGCGCCGCCCCACCCGTGGCCGAGCAAGATCGCCACGACCCGGTCGGCATTGAAGAGCAGGAAGTAGCTCCCCAGGGTCTGGATTCCCAGCAGCTGCACCGTCCCCAGACGGAAGGTCATCAGGAACTGTTCTCTGTTGTCGAGGTACTCGACCAGGGTGGGGAAGAGCGCGCGCGGGAAGACGATCGTCGAGACCAGGAAGGCGATCATGTAGGCGCGGGCATAGAGGCCGACCGTGCTGACGTCGGTGAATACGTCGACCACGTAGACGTCGATGTAGGTCACCAGGTGCAAGACCAGCCAGATCAGGAAGAGGTAGAAGCTCTTGTGGACGAGGTCGGGGAGCGAGCGCAGATCGATCGCGAAGGGCATCCGCCCCCAAGCGCGCCACCAGAGAAAGGCGGCGAGCACGACCGCCGCCACCATGTCGCCGGCGATGAAGCTCCAGACCCCCCAACCGTACCAGGCAAAGGCGACCGAGACCGCGGCGAGCACGATGGTGCGAGCTACCTCGGGCACGATCAGCCGGCCGATCTTGAGCTCGCGCTCGAAGAAGGCCTTGGGTACGACCGATAGGGAGTCGAGGAAGATCCATCCGGCGTAGACCTGGAGAACCAAAGGAAGCTCGGGGCTCAGGCCGGAGAAGACGGGGGCGAGGAAGTAGAGGGCAACCGAGATCACCACCCCGAGAGTGACGTTGCTGACGAAGACGGTGCCGTAGGGACGCCGCTCGTCCCGCATCAGGTGGTAGGGGAGGCCGAGGTCGCGGCAGGCGGCGGCGACGGTCACGATCCGCAGCGCGAGCTCGTAGAGGCCGTGTCCTTGGGGAAGGATCAGCCGCGCCAAGACCAGCTTGGCGCCGAAGTTGACCAACAGGCGGACGAGCTGGATGGCGTAGGCCGCCACCGTCGATTGGAAGAAGCGGTGGGCGGTGCTTTCCGCTTCCACTTCCACCTTCACCTCCACCTTATGAAGGCTTTCTCATCGGCCGGATCTGGAGATCGGTCGCTTCCGCCGTCCAGGGCAAGCGAAGAAGCCCGACGACGGCCTGCGCCACGTCTTCCGGCTGCATCAGGCGCTCGGGTTCGTAGGGCTGACCTTCGATCTCGTGCACCAGCTCCTGCATTGCCGTCGCGGTTCGTCCGGGGTAGACGCTCAGCACGCGGATGCCACGAGGGTTGAGCTCGGCGCGCAGGCTGTCGGCGAGGGCCTTCAAGCCATGCTTGGTCGCGGCGTAGAGCCCGACCGATCCGCGCGCCTCGAGACCGGCGCTTGAGTTGAGGAACACGATCTGGGCGCCGTCAGCATTGAGGAGGGGCAGGAGCTTGCGGGTAGCAAGGTAGGGAACCCGAAGGTTGACGCGGTAGAGCTGGTCGAGATCCTCTACCGCGCTGTCGACGACCGGACCGGCCGTGTAAGCCCCGTGGGCGTGAATCAGGATGTCGATCGTGCCGAGGCGCTCTCTCGCCTCCTCGCCCAGGTGCTCGATCACGTCGTCGCTCTCGAGGTCGCCCGGAAAGAGCTCGATCTTGCCAGGGGTGCCAGCGGCCTCGCGCTCGAGCGCCACCAGCTTCTCGGGCGAGCGCCCACAAGCGGCGACCAGACAACCTTCTTGGAGGAGGGCGCGCGCGAGGGCGCCGCCGATTCCGCCGGTAGCCCCCAGGATGAGGGCCTTGGCCCCATTCAGCTCAATAGATTTGCCCATTGCGCCCACTCTCGGGTCCTTTCCATTCCAGCCGCAAAGTCGAAGGCTGGGCGATAGCCTAACAGCTCCTTGGCTTTGTCGATGCGCACTCGCGTCTTGGGAAGGAAGAACTTGATCATCAGCGGGCTCATGGGGAGGATCGGAAGCTCGGCTGCGCTCGTGGGCTCCGAGCTTTCCCTATGCGTGCTCGAGAGCAAGCGCCGCTTGAGCTTTTTGTGGGTCGCCTCGGGAAGCAGGGTGGTGATCAGCCACTGCGCAAGGGTCGCCTCGCGCGTGGCGAGGACTCGATCGCGAAACGCCTCGTCGCTGCGCAGCATGCGGAGCCCCTCGCCTACGACGCTTGGCCGGCTCCAGCGATAGCGGCGATAGAAGGAACGGGCTTCTCCCGCGCTCATCGCAACGGTTCTCTCTTTGACGCCCATCATCGTTTCAAAAGCGCCGTAGAGCTCGCTCCAGGGAAACGGCTCCTCGCCCGAGACGAGGAACGCCTCGCCGGCGGCGCCGGGCTCGACCGCGGCCAAGAGCATGGCGCTCACCAGGTCGTCGATGTAGACGGCATTGCACAGTCCCGAGCCGCCGTCGACGAGGATGACCCGACCGCTGGCGAGCTGGCTCATGACGTTCTTGGTCCACACTCCGCCGAAGGGTCCATAGACCGCGGTGGGCTGGATCACCGTCACTTCCAGGTCGTGGCTCTTGCCAAAGGCGAGAGCCAGGCGCTCGGCCCTGAGCTTGCTGTCCGAGTAGGCGTCACCGAAGAATTGGCGAGGCGCGTTTTCGTCGAGGTCGCCGTCAGCGGTGGCGCCGTAGACCATCAGGGTGCTCATGTGCACCATGCGGCGCACTCCAGCGGCCGCCGCTCCGCGCAAAACGCTGTCGGTGCCGTGAAGGTTGACGCGGGCGCGCTGGCGTTGCGTTCCCGAGGTGCCGTAGGCGCAATGGAAGATGGCGTCGCATCCCTCGGCCGCCTTGCGCACGGCCTGCGCATCCGTGACGTCGCCCTCCACGAGCTCGAGGGGGAAGCGGGAGAGGCGCGAGGCGTGCGTGTAGGTTCGAACCAGGGCCCGCACTTCGGCTCTGACCTCGAGCATCAAGCGTTCGACCAGCCGGCCACCGATGAATCCGGTTCCACCGGTCACCAGGATCTTGCGTCCCGCGAGGCTTTGGTACGACGGGCCGGGGCTCATGAGAGCGCTCCCGGAAGCCACGACATCCATGGCCAATCGAGCGACTCTCGGGTCGCGTAACAGGTCTCGATCAGCTGCATGCTGCGACGGGCTTCCGCTCCGCTCACCCGCGGGGGCGCGCCCTCGCGGACCGCCCGCGCGAAGTCGTCGATCTCGCGGCGAAAGGCCTCACGGAATCCACCGCTCGTATCCTCCCCGACCAGATCGGCTCTTCCAGAGAGCTCCGTCGTTCCCTCGGGAAGAGTGAGGGAGATGACTGGATCGGGGTCCCAGATCCCCACCTCGAGAATCCCTCGTCCCCCTTCGATTCTGCAGGTGTTGGGGAGATCGCGGATGCGGCTGATCTCCACCACTCCCTCGATCCCGGAAGCGAAGGTGAGGTCGAGGCGGCAGTCGGATTCGGTACCGCCTCGGGCGTCGTCCCGGTAGGCGATGGTCTCTGGGTCGCCGAACCACCAGAGAACCAGATCGAGGACGTGGCTGCCGAAGTCCATGAGCACGCCGCCGCCGGCAAGATCCTTGCGGAAGAGATAGTCGGAGGTGAGCGGCCACTCGAGAACGACCCCCTGGCGCAGATCGAAGCGGCGAATGGTGCCGAGGATGCCGCTCTCGAGAACTTCTCGCACGAACGTCGAGGAGCGAAAGAAGCGAAACTCGAGGCCGACGGCCAGGGGCGTCGTCCCCGCTGCCTCGATCATGGCGTCGCACTCGGCGACGCTTCTCGCCATCGGCTTTTCGACCAGCGTGGGGATCCCCTGGCGCAGAAGGTCGATCGCGACCGGTGCGTGCAGGTGGTTGGGGAGCGCGACGATCGCGGCATCCGCCGCCCCTTGGATCGCCGCGACCTCGGTCGCTACGCCGGCAATCCCGAAGCGTCGGGCCAGCGCCTCGGCGCGGCCCCGGTCCTGGTCAATGAGAAGCGCGGCCTCGGCGAGCGCCGAGGCTTGAAGCGCCGGGAGGTGATGAATGGCGGCCACGGCGCCGCATCCGACAACGGCCACCCTGAGCGGATTTGGCGGGGGCTGTGACATTCTCCTGAGCTCGCTCTTGCGATGGCGCTGGCCGGGCGACCGCGACTTCGTGTCTTTCCCGACGCGATGCCGCCTTCCCCGCCGGGTAGATCAATTCACGTAGCCGAGCGCCTTCAACGCCTTGGTCGTCTCCTGGTCGTTGGCCTTGGGACCCGCCGGCGCCTTGCGCAACCACTGGCTTCCCTTCATCCACCCGCCGAGGATTCGGCGCAGGCGTTGGACCTGGGCGGGATTCGCCGTCGCGATGTCGTGTTCCTCGAGCGGGTCATTCGCCAGGTTGTAGAGCTCGAGGGTCATAGCATGCAGAATCTTTCCGTTGCGCTCGACCTTGGGGTGGTAGATGAGCTTCCAGGTTTCGCCTTGGACCGAACGGAAGTGGGTCGGCAGCGATCCGCCTCCGGCCTCGGAGAAGGCGTATTGGAACCGGGCCCTGGCCTTTTGCTCTTTCGGGCTATCGCCGCTCTCGAGAAACGGCAGCAAGCTCTTTCCCTCGAGGCCGGCGATCTTTCCCGCACCGATCAGGTCGCGCACCGTCGGGTAGAGATCGACGGTCTCGACCGGGCGGCGAACCGGGGTTCGTCCCCCGAAGGCGTCGGGGTAGTAGATGATCAGCGGAACGTGCGCGGTCTCGTTGTAGGGCAGGTGTCCATGCTGGAAGTAGTAATCGTGCTCGCCTAGGCTCTCGCCGTGATCGGCGGTAAAGATGAGACAGGCGTTCTTGAGCATTCCCAGTGAGCGCGCCTCGTCCACCGCCTTGCCGATGTTGCGATCGGCGACGAGAATGTTGGCGTCGTACTGCGCGACGTAGAACTTGAGCTTGTCGGCGTCCTTGGTGCCTCGCACCGAGCGCCAGATGTTCTGGGTCGCCTTGGCCGGCGCGTCGCCCGTGTAGTAGGCGTCTCCAATGAAAGGATTCTTGACCCCATCGGGAAGGATGTAGGGCGCGTGCGGGTCGGAGTAGTGCAACCAGACGAAGAGCTTCTTGGTCTTGGCGTACTTCTTGAGAAGCGGCA